>JBGAFQ010000022.1:0-42847 GCA_044227195.1 Thiobacillus sp. | reverse complement strand
ACCGTCGGTCTGCCGCTCGACGTGTCGCGCCTGCCGGATGGGCGCGCGGCCGTCGCCGCCTCACTGATCGCCAGTGTGGCGCACGCGCATGCACGGGGCCTCACGCCGGTGGTGTTCACCAGCCGCAGCGAACGCCGGTTCGCCAGCACGGCCGAACGCCTGGCCTTCGGCGAGGCCGTGTCGGCCACGCTGATGGACGTGGTGCGTGGCCTGCCGACGACGCTGGGCTTTCTCGTCAGCAAGGGCGGCATCACCTCCAACGACGTGCTGTCGTCGGGGCTCGCGCTCACCGCGTCGCGCGTGCTCGGCCAGATCCTGCCCGGCGTGACCGTGGTGCAGACGCCGGCCGACCACCGCCTGCCGCAGATGCCGGTGGTGATTTTTCCCGGCAACGTCGGCGGCAACGATGCGCTGGCGGAGGCTTACCGCCGGTTGTCCGCGCGATGATCCGGCATGCGGCCGAAGCGGCCGCCGTTGAAATCCGCGATCGCCTCGGCGATTTCGGCCTCGCTGTTCATCACGAAAGGTCCGTAGCCGACGATGGGCTCGTCGAGCGGGGCGCCGGCGAGCAGCAGCAGGGTCGTCGTGGCTTCCGCCTCGACGCGGACCGGTCCGCCCGTGTGGTCCAGCCGCACCAGCTGGGCGTCGTGCGCCACCGCCTCGCGATTGATCCGCACGCTGCCGCGCAGCACCACCAGCGCCGCATTCCAGCCTGCGGGCAGGTCGAATTCCGCCGCACCCGTCAGGCGGATATCCCATACATGCATGGGACTGTGCGTATGCGCCGGTCCCGCACGGCCGGCATGCTCGCCGGCGATCACGCGCACGCGGCCGGCGCCCTCGGGCAGCGGCACGTCGGGGATGTCTGTCGAGACAATGGCCTGGTAGCCGGGCGCCACGCGCTTGTCGCGCGCCGGCAGATTGACCCAGAGCTGCACCATCTCCAGCTCGCCCCCGGCGCGGGTGAAGGCCTCGGAATGGAATTCCTCGTGCAGGATGCCGGCGCCCGCCGTCATCCACTGCACGTCGCCGGGGCCGATGACGCCGCCCTGGCCGGTCGAGTCGCGGTGCGCGACTTCGCCCGCGTAGACGATGGTCACGGTTTCGAAGCCGCGATGCGGATGCTCGCCGACGCCGCGCGGCCGCGTCGTCGGCGCGAAACGCGCGGGCCCGGCATAGTCAAGCAGCAGAAAGGGACTCAGTTCCTTGCCGAGGCTGGAATACTCGAACAGCGAACGAACGGGGAAGCCGTCGCCGACCCAGTGCGGGCGCGGCGCATCGTGGATGCCGAGGATGGCTGGCATGGTCGTCTCCTGGAAACCGCCTCGATCAGGCAGCATAGATGGGGATCGCCTTTGCCGATAGCAAGCTTCCCCGGCTACACTCGGCATCCGCACGCATGCCGCCGAATCCCCCCATGTTGAGCCCGGTTTTCATCACCCGCCTGCGCGCCCTCGTACCCGCGCACTGCCTGCTGATCGAGCGCGAGGACCTTGTGCCCTTCGAATCGGACGGCCTGTCCGTGTACCGCAACACACCCGACGTGGTTGTGCTGCCGGAGAACGAAGCGCAGGTCGCGGCCATCCTCAAGCTGTGCCACGCCGAGGGCGTGCCCGTCGTCGCGCGCGGTGCCGGCACGGGACTGGCGGCTGGCGCCTTGCCGGTGGACGGCGCGGTGCTGCTGGTGCTGGCCAGGCTCAACCGCATCAAGGCCATCGACCCGCTCGCGCGTACCGCCGTGGTCGAACCGGGCGTGCGCAACCTCGCGATCTCCGAAGCCGCCGCGCCCTACGGCCTTTACTACGCGCCCGATCCCTCGTCGCAGATCGCCTGCTCGATCGGCGGCAACGTCGCGGAGAATTCCGGCGGCGTGCATTGCCTGAAATACGGCCTCACCGTGCACAACATCCTCAAACTGCGCGCCCTCACCATCGAGGGCGCGGTCCTGGAAGTCGGCGGCGAAGCGCCGGACGCCGCCGGCTACGACCTGCTCGCGCTCCTGACCGGCTCGGAAGGCATGCTCGCCGTCGTCACCGAGGTGACGGTGAAACTGCTGCCGCGTCCCGAACGCACACAGGTGGTGCTCGCCGCCTTCGACGACGTGGCGAAGGCGGGCGCGGCGGTCGGCAACATCATTGCCGCCGGCATCATTCCGGCCGGACTGGAGATGATGGACAAGCCTGCCATCGCGGCCGCCGAGGCCTTCGTCCATGCGGGCTATCCGCTCGACTGCGCGGCGCTGCTGCTGTGCGAGATCGACGGCGTGAACGAGGAAGTCTCCGACGACATCGCCACCGTGCACGAGGTACTGCGTGCCTCCGGCGCGACCGAAGTCCGCACCGCCGAGGATGAGGCGCAGCGGCTGAAGTTCTGGGCCGGGCGCAAGGCGGCGTTTCCGGCGGTAGGCCGCATCTCGCCCGACTACTACTGCATGGACGGCACGATTCCCCGTGCGCAGCTGCCGCACGTGCTGACACGCATCGCCGGGATGAGCGCCGCGTTCGGCCTCGCCGTGGCCAACGTCTTCCATGCCGGCGACGGCAACCTTCACCCGCTCATCCTGTTCGATGCCAGCGTGCCCGGCGAACTGGAAAAGGCCGAGGATTTCGGCGGCCGCATTCTCGAACTCTGCGTCGAGGTCGGCGGCACCATCACCGGCGAGCACGGCGTCGGCGTCGAGAAAATCCGGCAGATGTGCACGCAGTTCGCCTCGCCCGAACTCGTGCGTTTCCACGATGTGAAGGCCGCGTTCGACCCGGGCAGACTGCTCAACCCGGGCAAGGCCGTGCCCGAGCTGCACCGCTGCGCCGAATGGGGCCGCATGCACGTGCATGCCGGGGCCTTGAAGCACCCCGAGCTGCCGAGGTTCTGATGCTGGACACCTTCATCGACCGCATCCGGGCCGCCAACGCCGACAGTACGCCGCTCGTCATCCGCGGCCACGGCGCCAAGGCTTTCTACGGCAATTCATCCACGGGCGAGCTGCTCGACACCACGCCGCTGACGGGGGTGGTCGAGTATCAGCCCAAGGAACTGGTGCTGAGCGCGCGCACCGGCATGCCGCTTACCGAGGTCGAGGCGCTGCTCGCCGAGCACGGCCAGATGCTGCCGTTCGAGCCGCCGCGCTTCGGCGGCGCGGGCACCCTGGGCGGCGCCATCGCCACGGGACTTTCCGGGCCGCGCCGCGCCTACGCCGGGGCCGCACGCGACTTCGTGCTCGGCGTGCGGCTCATCGACGGTACCGGGCAGCTGCTGCGCTTTGGCGGGCAGGTCATCAAGAACGTCGCCGGCTACGACGTGTCGCGGCTCATGGCCGGCGCGCTCGGCACCCTGGGCCTCATGACCGAAGTCTCGCTCAAGGTGCTGCCGCGCCCGGCGGCGGAAACTTCGCTGCAGTTCGAATGCGGCGAAGCCGAGGCGATCCGCCGGATGAACGAATGGGCCGGCCGGCCGCTGCCGCTGTCCGCCACGAGCTGGCACGCAGGCCTGCTGGCTGTACGGCTCTCCGGCGCGGCCTCGGCGGTACGTGCGGCGCAGGCGAAGCTGGGTGGCGAACCCCTCGCCGATGCCGAGGGGTTCTGGCAACGCCTGCGCGACCAGGCCACGCCCTTCTTCGACAAACGCCCGCTGTGGCGGCTGGCGGTAAACCCCACCGCCGCGCCGCTCGGGCTCGGCAACGCGCAATGGATCGAAGCCGGCGGCGGCGTGCGCTGGCTCGCGAGCGATGCGGCACCCACCGTGCTGCGCGAGGCCGCCAGCCGGCACGGCGGCCACGCCACGCTGTTCCGCGGCGACCCGCTCGCCGACGGCAACTTCGCCCCGCTCGCGCCCGCGCTCGCCTCGATTCACCTGAACCTGAAGCAGCGCTTCGACCCCCGCGGCATCCTCAACCGCGGCCGTCTGTACCCCGAGTTCTGACCATGCAGACCACCCTCGCGCCCCAGTACCTGAACACGCCCGAAGGCGAAGTCGCCGAAAGCGTGCTGCGCGCCTGCGTGCATTGCGGTTTCTGTCTCGCCACCTGCCCCACCTACCAGGTGCTCGGCAACGAACTCGATTCGCCGCGCGGCCGCATCTACCTGATGAAACAGGTGTTCGAAGGCGCGACGCCGACCGACAGGACGCAACTGCACCTGGACCGCTGCCTCACCTGCCGCAACTGCGAGACCACCTGCCCCTCAGGCGTGCAGTACGGCAAGCTGCTCGACGTCGGCCGCGCCGTGGTGGAACAGGCCGTGGGCCGCGGCGTCGGCGACACGCTGACGCGCAGCGCGCTGCGGCACGGCCTGTCGAGCCCGACGCTGTTCAACGCTGCGCTCAAGCTCGGCCAGGCCGCGCGCGGGCTGCTGCCGGGTTTTCTCAAGGACCAGGTACCTGCGGCCGAGGTAGCGGGCACCTGGCCTGCGCCGCGCCATGCGCGCAGGATGCTGGTGCTCGAAGGCTGCGTGCAGCCCGGCCTCAAGCCCAACATCAACGCCGCCGCCGCGCGCGTGCTCGACCGGATCGGCATCTCGCTCATCGCCGACGCCCGCGCCGGCTGCTGCGGCGCGCTCGCGCACCATCTCAACGACCACGACGACGGCATCAAAGCCATGCGCCGCAACATCGACGCCTGGCTGCCGCACCTGGACGCCGGCGTCGAAGCGATCGTGATGACCGCCTCGGGCTGCGGCGTGATGGTCAAGGACTACGGCTGGCAGCTGCGCAACGACCCGGCCTACGCCGAAAAAGCCGCACGTATCGCCGCCGCCACAAAAGATATTTCAGAAGTGCTGCTCGCTGAACGCGAGGCTTTGCTGCCGCTTATGTCCCCGGCCCGGTCGATGCCGGGGACGGTATCCCTTGGGGGCACCGCTCACCGCTCACCGCTCACCCAAAGAGTCGCCTACCACCCCCCCTGCACCCTGCAGCACGGACAGAAGCTCAGCGGCAGCGTCGAAGCGCTTCTCACCGATCTGGGCTTCGAACTCACCCCCATCGCCGACAAGCACCTGTGCTGCGGCTCCGCCGGCACCTATTCCATCCTTCAACCCGAGATCGCCGGCGAACTGAAGGCGCGCAAGCTCGCCAGCCTGCACGCCGGCCAGCCGGAGGTGATCGCTACGGCCAACATCGGCTGCCTGACGCACCTGCAATCGGGCAGCCAACTGCCGGTGAAGCATTGGGTGGAACTCGTCGACGCGTTACTGGCCTCGGCCTGAACGCGTGGCCAGGCCACATCGTTAGCGTCTGGCCCGTGCGGCCCGGTTCTGGGTTGCCTGCATGCCGTCCGCACACCACTGCACCTTAGTGTTTCGTCAGTCCTGCCTGGCCGCCCCGGGCTTTCACGTCCTGATCATGCAGCTTGTGGGCAAGATCAACCGCCCATCGGTCTCCCGCGTATTCGCTCCAGTGAAATTGATGCTCTTCCACCTTCCAGGCATCGGCAACCGCCTGGAGCGGCGCATCCCCACCATTCCTGTGTGTTCTGAGTTCCATGATTCATGCCTCCTGTATTTCAATCGATGGAAATTCTTTTGTAGTTTCGGAAGCGCGGGAATCAACCATGCCACGTACGCGGACATGCCTGGCCTTTGTCCGGCCGCTCAAGCCAGATCTTCCGGCCGGTTGAAATTCGCAAACCCCGCCGCGTCGAACTGCACGACAGCCGGGCAATACGCGGCCTGCCAGCGATGCACGGCGCGTTCGCCGCGTGCGAGGTATGCAGCGAGATCATCGGCGAGCTCGGTGCGCGCGACGAAGCAGGTGTGATGGGTGCGCGCGTCGTCGGTCGCGACGGCGATGGACGTATCGGCTGCGCGTGCGACTTCGAGCAGGCGCACCCCGAGATCACCGGGCAGGTGCGGCGTGTCGCAGGGCACGACGAGCAGCCAGGGCGCGGCGACGGCGCGCATGGCGGCGAGCACGCCGGCGAGCGGGCCCGGGAAGTCGGGCAGGGTGTCGGGCAACACGCGGTGGCCGGTGGCGGCGTAGCGCTCGGGGTTGCGGTTGGCGCTGATGACGATTTCGCCGGCCTGCGGGGCCAGCGCGTCGAGCACCCATGCGACGAGCGGCCGGCCGCGGTAGTCGATCAGCCCCTTGTCGGCCCCGCCCATGCGCTGGCCGCGTCCGCCGGCCAGCACGACGGCGGCGAGTTCAGCGACGGGCATACAGCGCGAAACGGTCGTCGCGGTCACCCTTGCGGATGATGTCCGCCCGCTTGGTCCATTCCGGGGCGACCGCCGGCAGCCCGCCCTTGCGTCGGGCCTGCACCAGCAGCCAGTCGCAGCCGGCGTCGGCGGGACGGAAATCGCGGCCGCTGTGGTATTCGAGCAGTACGCCGGTCTGGCGGCGCACGGCGTAGGTTTCGACGCAGGCCTTGGCCGGCACGCGGCGCGCCAGTTCGCCCGCAAGTTCGACGTAACCGAGACGACGGTCGAGCGGCGCCTGGAACAAGGCCATCAGGAGCGCCCAGACGAAGGCCATCCCCGCCGTCCACACCAGCATGGGGCGCAAGGCGGAGCGCTGCACGCGCAGCAGGAAGCCCACCCACGCCAGCGTGACGAGCACGCCGAGCGCCAGCGCCCACGGCCGCAGCTCGCCCGCGTCCTGCATGCCCAGCTTGACGAGGCGGCGCGCCAGCCGCGCCGGCACGCCGAGGTCGTGCGCGCCCCAGTAGACCCAGAACACGAGGCCGAGAAAGCCGAACAGCATCACGCCGAACCACAGCAGCGCGTTCGCCGCGCCGCGCCGCAGCGTGAGCAGCCCGGCACCGCCCAGCAGCGCCAGCGGCAGCAGCAGGATCAGGCCCTGCTCTTCACCGGGGTCGGCGGAAAAGGCGTACAGCGCGAGCAGCACCGCCAGCGCCACCAGCGGCAGCGCCATGCCGGGCTCGCGCATCTGGCGGCGGCCGCGATACGCGGCCCAGGCGGCCAGCGGCCAGGCCGGCCAGGCAAACCAGCCGAGAATGCCGAAGAAATACGGACGCGGCATGCCCGCCCAGCGCCGGGCATCGAGCGTGCGCGTCCACGGGACGTCGCGGAACTCGGCGAGCCCGGCTGCCCAGGCTGCCGTCAGCACCCCTGCCCCCGCCACGCCCAGCCAGAGGGCACGGCGTGCACCCAGCGCGCGATAGGCCGGCGACAGGAAGCCCAGGATCGCGCCGGCCAGCAGCAGGGCGGCCGCCTCGGCCGCGCCGCCTGCCAGCACCAGCAGGAAGCCCCCCGCGCCGACCGCCCAACCGCCGCGCGCATCGCGCGGCAGGGTGGCGAGGCCGCAGAGCAGCAGCGCGGCGGCGGCGAATTGCGCGGTGTACTGGTTGAACTCGTGACCGCGCACGAGCAGCCCCAGGCACCCCAGCAGCGCCAGCGCGGCGGGCCAGCCGGCTTCCTCGCCATACAGCGCGCGCGCGGCGCGCGCCACGAAGAACAGCGCCAGCGCAACGAACAGACCCGAGGCCAGACGCGCGCCATCGTGCAGGGGAAGGAAAGCCGAGGTCAGCCAGGCGGTCGCGCTCGCCGTGCAGACATACAGCGAGGGCGCAAGCTGCGGCGGCGCCTTGCCCTGCCACTGAAGCCAGAACTGGGCGAACTGTCCGCCGTCGCCGCCCTTCCAGGGCGCGTGTCCCACCAGCCCGGGCAGCAGCCAGGCGGCACACAGCAGCACCAAACCGACTTGCGCGAGTGTGAGCGTACGCTTACTGGACAATTTTCAGGCGCTGGCCGGGCTTGGGCTCGCCGGCTGGATAAAGGTCATTCATCAGGCGAAGCTGGCTTTCGGCCGTTGCGCCCAGGGGTGATTGGCGCGCCAGGCCGGCCATCGTGGTACCCGCCTGCGCCGTCACAGTCCGCAGATAGTGCGGGCGCGCAGCCAGCCGCTCGGCAGGGCTGATCGCGTGGAAGCTGTTGATCGCGCTGCGCAGCGCGGCGCGCTCGCGATCGTAGGCCGGCTTGTCCTTGCTCATGCCGGCGATCAGGTACTGCGCGCCGTTGAACACCACGGCCGCGACGACCACCGGTTTGCCCTGCTGCGCGCCGGCGGCAAACGCGGCAGGGTAGCCGCTCAGCCGGCCACTGTCGTAGCGCGCGCCGGTGTCGAGCTGCAGACCTTTCTGCAGGGTTTCCAGGGGCTTGTCGTTTTTCGGGCCGGGCAGCAGTTCGACCAGCGCGTCGCCCGCAGGACTGACGGCGGACACGCGGTCGGGCCGGTTCTGCACCCGCCAGCCCTGCGGAAACTGCATCGCGAGGCCGAGCTTTTCATGCAGCAGCGCGTTGCCGCGGATCACGCCCTGCGCGGGGCTGTCGCCGAACACCACGCCATCCATGTGCTGCAGGTATTCGTCGCGACCGTCGCGCGGATTCGCGACGGCATATTTCGCCGCCTCGCCCACCACCTGCTTCAGACGCGCGTCGTTGCTGGGATGGGTATCGAAGGTGCCGTGGTAGGTCTGCGCCTGACGGCCGTCGCGCTTGGCCTCTTCGGCGGCGAACAGCTCCTGGTTCTTCAGCACGCCGATGACCTCGACCATGGCCTGCGGATCGTAGCCGGTCCTGGCGAGGTATTCCGCCCCGAGGCGGTCGGATTCGAGTTCGTGCTCGCGGCCGTAGCCAGCGGTCCACGCCTGCGCCAGCGTCTGCAGCAGCGACGCCCCCGCCTGATTGTCCATGCCCGGCACCAGAATCGAGCCGAGGATCGCGCCCACGCCCGCGGCCGTCGCCGCGCTTTGCTGGCGCACGCCGTGACGTGCGGTGACATGGCCGATCTCGTGGCCGATCACGCCGGCCAGCTCGGCCTCGGTATTCAGGTAGGCCATGAGGCCGCGCGTGATGTAGACGTAGCCGCCGGGCAGCGCGAAGGCATTGACGTCGGCGCTGTCCACCACGGTGAAATGCCATTGCAGGTTCGGCCGGTGGCTCTGCTTCGCCAGCTTCTGGCCGATGGCGTTCACGTAGGCCTGCAGCGCGGGGTTGTCGACCGCCGGGTATTCCTTCAGTACGTCCTGGTGGGCCTGCGCGCCCATCTGGATTTCCTGCTGCTCGGACATCAGCACGAAATTCTTGTCGCCGGTGACCGGGTTCTGCGCACAGTGCGTCAGCGCCAGCACACTGAAAACGGCCAAGGCAACGCGGCGAAATGCGGGGGAAAGCACCTTGGGTTCGCTCCTCGTAAACAATGCCGGGAATGATACCGTCAGGCGGCGTTCGGGAAATAAAAAAGCGGCCTGAGCCGCTTTTTACTTGTGGCTGCGCCTGCGCGCAGAATCACTTCATGCCGTAACGCTGACGGAATTTCTCGACGCGGCCGGCGGTATCCACGATCTTCTGCTTGCCGGTATAGAACGGGTGGCAGGAGGCGCAGACTTCCACGTGCAGCTTGTCGCGACCCAGCGTGGAGCGGGTGACGAAGGTGCTGCCGCAGGAGCAGTTCACGGTGACTTCTTTGTAATCGGGATGAATGCCGGCTTTCATGGCAATTCCTCTGTGGGTGAATTCGAAGAACGCGGGAGTATAGCCACTTCACCCGGATCAATCAATCCCCTTTTGTTTGTTTGTCCGCGAAGGGCGGAGCCTCGGCACGCGCGACCCCGCAGCGGCGCGACAGGGAAGCGATTCCGCAACCTCAACCGCGACGCATCGAGTCGAAGAAGTCGGCGTTGTTCTTCGCTGCACGGATCTTGTCGATCAAAAACTCCATTGCTTCCATGTCGTCCATGGGATACAGCAGCTTGCGCAGCACCCAGATCTTCTGCAGGAGCTCGGGCGGGATCAGCAGCTCCTCGCGGCGGGTGCCGGAGCGGTTGACGTTGATCGCAGGGTAGAGGCGCTTCTCGGCCATGCGGCGGTCGAGGTGGATCTCGAGGTTGCCGGTGCCCTTGAATTCCTCGTAGATGACGTCGTCCATGCGGCTGCCGGTATCGATCAGCGCGGTGGCGATGATGGTCAGGCTGCCGCCTTCCTCGATGTTGCGCGCGGCGCCGAAGAAGCGCTTGGGCTTCTGCAGCGCGTTGGCGTCGACGCCGCCGGTGAGCACCTTGCCCGAGGCGGGCTGCACGGTATTGTAGGCGCGCGCGAGACGGGTGATGGAGTCGAGCAGGATGACCACGTCCTTTTTGTGCTCGACCAGGCGCTTGGCGCGCTCGATCACCATTTCGGCGACCTGGACGTGCCGGCTGGCCGGTTCGTCGAAGGTCGAGGCGACGACTTCGCCGCGCACGGTGCGGCTCATCTCGGTGACTTCCTCGGGACGCTCGTCGATCAGCAGGACGAACAGTTCCACGTCAGGATGGTTGGCCGAGATCGCGTGCGCAATGTGCTGCAGCATCACGGTCTTGCCGGACTTGGGCGGCGCCACCAGCAGGCCGCGCTGGCCCTTGCCGATGGGCGCGATGATGTCGATGACGCGGCTGGTGAGGTTTTCCTCGGCCTTGATGTCGCGCTCGAGCTTGAGCGGCTTGTCCGGATGCAGCGGGGTGAGGTTCTCGAACAGGATCTTGTTCTTGGTCGCCTCGGGCGCCTCGCCGTTGATCTTGTCGAGCTTGGTCATCGCCGAGTAGCGCTCGCCGTCCTTGGGCGTGCGGATCTCGCCTTCGATCTTGTCGCCGGTGTGCAGGTTGAAGCGGCGGATCTGCGACGGCGACACGTAGATGTCGTCGGTGTTGGCGAGATACGAGGTCTCGGGCGATCTCAGGAAGCCGAACCCATCCGGCAGCACTTCCAGCACGCCGTCGCCGTAGATGCTGTCGCCGCGCTTGGCCAGCGACTTCAGGATGGCGAAGATCAGCTCCTGCTTGCGGAAGCGGTTGGCGTTGTCGATGCCGTTGGCCGCCGCGATTTCGAGCAACTCGGTGATCGGCTTGAGCTTGAGTTCGGAAAGATGCATGGGAGGGGCCTGAGAGGGCTCGATTGAAGGAGCCGGATGGGGAAGGTCGGGGAGAGGCGGACGGCGGTGCGCGCGTGGTGCGCGGCGAGGGCGCCGTCCGGGCGGGGCGTCAGATGTTGCTGTCAACGAAGGCGGTGAGCTGCGATTTGGAAAGCGCGCCGACCTTGGTGGCTTCGACGTTGCCGTTCTTGAAGATCATCAGGGTGGGGATGCCGCGGATGCCGAACTTGGGCGGCGTGGCCTGGTTCTCGTCGATGTTGAGCTTGCAGACCTTGAGCTTGCCTGCGTATTCCTTGGCGACTTCGTCGAGGATGGGCGAGATCATCTTGCAGGGGCCGCACCAGTCCGCCCAGTAGTCCACCAGCACCGGCACGCCGGCCTGCAGGACTTCCTGTTCGAAGGAATCGTCGGATATGTAATGAACATGCTCGCTCATCGGGAAGCTCCTAGTTGAAATATGGGGGCCGTAACCGGATAGGATTCGAGGTTGGCCGGAACCGGCTCAAGCGGTTTTGATACAGACGGTAAAGCTGGAAAATTCGGATTTGTGCCGATATGCTACCTCAAAATTGCCGGACGCAAGTAGCCGGCCCGTTCCCGCCTTGATTTGGACAAAACCATGACCTACGTTGTCGCCGACGCCTGCGTGAAGTGCAAATACACCGACTGTGTCGATGTCTGTCCCGTGGACTGCTTCCACGAAGGCCCCAATTTCCTCGTCATCGACCCCGAGGAATGCATCGACTGCACGCTGTGCGTAGCCGAATGCCCGGCCGAAGCGATTTTCGCCGAGGACGACGTGCCGGACAACCAGCGCGAGTACATCGCGCTCAACGCCGAGCTGTCGAAGATATGGAAAGTCATCGTCGAGCGCAAGGATGCGCTGCCCGACGCCGACGAATGGGTCGGCGTCAAGAACAAGCGGCAATACCTGGAGCGCTGACCCCCGTGTCCGCCCCGGGCGACGCCGCGCTGCCGCATGCCGTCGCCCGCCATCTGCTCGCCCGCCACGCCGACCGGCTGCCCGATCTCTCCGGGCTGACCGTGCTCGTCCCCAACCACCGCGCCGGCGAGGATTTCGCGCATGCGCTGGCGCGGCAGGCGAACGCGCCGGTACTGATTCCGCCCGACATCGTGCCGCTCAAGGCCTGGGCCGACCGCGTGGCCGAGGGCCACGCAGAGCCGCAGCCATCGCGACTGGCGCGCCTGCACGGGGTGCTGCGGCGCATCGACTGGCTGGGCACGACCGACCGCTGGGCGCTGGCCAACGAGCTGCTGCAACTGGCCGACGCGCTGTCCGCCTCGCGGCTGGGCGACGCCGCGGGCGCGCGTCTGCGCAGCCTGCACGGCGGCCTGCTCGACCGGGAAATCGCGCTGGTCGAGGCCGTGTGGCAGGCGCTCAACACCGACGGCCGCGATCCGCAGGCGCGCTACGCCCGCGCGCTCGACGCGCTGGCGGACGCGTTCGCCGCGGCACCGCGGCCCATCCTCGGCTTCGGCCTCGGTCAGCTCACCGCGGTCGAGCAAGGCTTTCTGGGGCGCTGCGCCGAACACGCCCCGGTCGAGCTGTTCGAACCCGACAACGCCGATCCCCGCGTGCAGGTGCTGCGGCACGCCTGGTGCGCCACCGAGCCGCCGCTGGCCGAGCGCGCGCGGGCGCTGGCCGCAGCATGGCCCGATCCGCCCTTCGCCGGCACACTGCGGCGCGCGCCCGCGCCGCATCTGGAAGCGGAGGCGCGCGCCGTCGCCGCCTGGGTCGCCGAGCAGCTCAACGCCGGTCGCACGCGCATCGCGCTGATCGCGCTCGACCGCGAAACCGCGCGCCGCGTGCGGGCGCTGCTCGAACGCATGGCCGTGCTGGCTACCGACGAAACCGGCTGGACGCTCTCGACTACCGCCGCCGCCGCCGTGCTCGACCGCTGGCTGGAATGCGTGGCGAACGACTTTCCCCACGTCGAGTTGCTCGATCTCTTGAAATCGCCCTTCGTCCTCGGCGACCTCGCCGCACGCCAGGACCAGGTGCTGGCCTTCGAACTCGCCCTGCGTCGGCGTGGCGTCGCGCAGGGCATGGCCGACATGCAGCGGCAGGCGCGCGAAACCTTTGCCGGCCCTGCACCCTGGCTGGACCGGCTGGCCGTCGCGGCGCGCGATTTTCCGCGCGCCCGTGCGCCGCTCGCAGTCTGGCTGGACCGGCTGGCCGCCAGCCTCGATGCGCTCGACGCGCGCGTCCCGCTCGCGGCCGACGCCGCAGGCCATGAACTGCTCGACACGCTCGCCACCCTGCGCCGCGACCTCGCCGACGACGGCGAGCGATACGGCTTCGCCGAATGGCGGCACTGGCTCGACCTGGCGCTGGAATCGGCAAGCTTCACGGACACGCGCGTCGCCAGCCCAGTCGTGCTTACCTCGCTGCCGGCTGCGCGCGGCCGCCTGTTCGACGCCGTCGCGGTGATCGGTGCTGACGCCCGCCATCTGCCCGCCGCGCCGGCGCCCGGCCTGTTCTCGCAGGCCACCCGCGCCGCGCTGGGCCTGCCCACCGCGCGCGACGAAGCCGAAGCCGCGACCGCCGACCTGCTCGCGCTCGTCGCGCCCGCGCACGCACTGCTGAGCTGGCAGTCCTGGCACGACGACGAACCCAACCCCGCCTCGCCGCTGGTACTGCGCCTGGACGCCCTGCACCGCGCAGCGTGGGGCGCCGGCCTGCCCGAGCAGGCCGGCGGCGAACCGCCGGCGTGCGCCAGCCCCGCAGTCGCGCCCGTCGTGCAGCCCGCGCCGCGCGCCGCACCCGCGGTCCTGCCGCGCCGCTACTCGGCCAGCAGCTACCAGACCTTGCTCGACTGCCCCTACCGCTTTTTCGTCGAACGCGTGCTCGAGGTACGCGCGCTCGACGAGGCCGACGATGCCCTCGACAAGAGCGACTACGGCACCGCCCTGCACCGCGTGCTCAAGCGTTTTCACGACAGCGTGCCGCCGCCGGCGCACGACGCGGCGCTGGCGCGGCTGGCCGATCTCACCCGCGCCGAATTCGCCGCCCTGCCCGCATACACCGCTGCCGCCTGGCACAGCCGCTGGGATGCGTTGCAGCCCGCCTACATCGACGCCTGGCTGGCCTGGGCGGCGCAGGGCTGGCGCTACGATTCCGGCGAAACCGAATTCGCCGTGCCGCATGACGTGAACGGCCTGGGCACGGTCACGCTGTTCGGCGTGCTCGACCGCGTCGATGTACGCACCCTGCCGGACGGCGACACGGCGCGCGCCGTGTTCGACTACAAGACCGGCGCTGCCAAGGGCCTGAAGGAAAAACTCAAAGACCCGGGCGAAGCCGTGCAGTTGCCGTTCTACGCCTGGCTCAGCGACGCCGCCGCCGCCTACCTGCCGCTGGACGACGCGCCCATCGCGCCGCTCGATCTCGACGGCGAAACCGACGTCGCCGCCATCAGCCTGCGTCTGCCCGCACTGCTGGAAGCCATCGCCGCCGGCGCGCCGCTGACCGCGTCCGGCATCGACGCCGTGTGCAGACACTGCGACGCGCGGGGCATATGCCGCAAGGGAATGTGGCATGCGTGAACCGCTGGACCACGCCGCTGCGCTCGACCCTGCCCGTTCGGTCGTGGTCGAAGCCTGCGCCGGCAGCGGCAAGACCTGGCTGCTGGTGTCGCGCATGATCCGCCTGCTGCTGGCCGGCGCAGCGCCGTCGGAACTGCTGGCGATCACCTTCACGCGCAAGGCGGCGCAGGAGATGACCGACCGGCTGCACGACTGGCTGCGACTGCTGGCGCTGGCGGACGAAGCGGCGGTGCGCACGTTTCTGCGCGACCGCGCAATCGACGAAGCCGACATCGACGCCCTGCTGCCGCGCGCGCGCGGCCTGCTGGAAGCCGTGCTGACGGCGCAGCCGGGGCCGACGGTGACGACTTTTCACGGCTGGTTTCTCGATCTGCTGAAACGCGCGCCGCTGGAAGCGGGTCTGCCCTGGGGCGCGCAATTGCTGGAACGCACGCGGCTGTTGCAGGACGAGGTGCGCGACCGGCTGCTGGCACAGTGGGCCGCGGCGCCGGATTCGCCGGAAGGCACGGCACTGCTGGCGCTGCTGCGCGACATCGGCGAACACAATCTGCGCACCCTGCTGAAGCGTTTTCTCGACGCGCGCGCGGCCTGGTGGGCGTATGCCGAAGGACACGGCGATGCGGCTGGCCACGCGCTCGGCGAGTTGGACGCCCTGCTGCATCCCGATCCGGACGGCGACCCGGCGGCGGCCTTCTGGGCGGACGGCGCGATGGCCGGGCGCGTCGAACGCGTCGCGCGGGCGCTGGAAAAAGGCACGGACACCGAGCGCAAAAAGGGCCGGGCGATCGAAGCAGCCCAGCGCGCGCGCGATGGCGACGCACTGCGCAGCGAGATACTCAAGGCGGACGGCGGGCGGCGCGCGAGCAAGGGCACCAAGGGCCTGCTCGCCGCGCTGGGCGTTGACGCCGACGCCTATCTGCGCGATTACGATGCGCTGGAAACCGCGCTGGAAACCCTCGCCGCGATCGAGATCGACCGGCGCATCCGCGCGCTCAACCGCCACGGCCTGCTGCTCGGCCGCGCGCTGCTCGATGCGTATCAGGCGGCGAAGGCGCGGCAGGGCGCGATCGATTTCGCCGACGCCGAATGGCTGGCCGCGAAGCTGCTGCAGAACGAGGATGCGCTGCCCGCGCTGGCGATGAAGCTGGACACGCGCTGGCGGCATCTGCTGCTGGACGAGTTCCAGGACACCAACCCGCTGCAATGGCAGGCGCTGTCGGCCTGGCTCGCCGCCGCGCACGGCACCGACAACGGCATGACGGTGTTCATGGTGGGCGACCCGAAGCAGGCGATCTATCGCTTTCGCGGCGGCGAGGCGCGCGTATTCGACGCGGCAGCGGCGTTTCTGCACGCGTACTTCGACGCACCGCATTTCGCAACCGATATGTCCCGGCGGCTGGCGCCCGCGGTGGTGGCGGCGATCAACCCGGTATTCGCCGCGCTCGACGGCTACGCGGCGCACACGCCTGCGCCCGCCAACGCCGGGCTGGCCGGCGCAGTGCGCGCCTGCCCGGTTCAGGCGCCCGTGCGCGAAACCCTGGCGCCCGGCGACCTGCGCGATCCCCTGACCACGCCACGCGCCGAGGCCGACGACCGTGCGGTGCACGAGGAAGCCCGCGCGTTCGCCCGCGTGCTGGCGGACGCGGTGCTGGGGCGCTGGGGCGTGGCCGACCGCAACGGCCCGCGCGCGGCCGAACCGGGCGACGTGATGGCGCTGGTGCGCAAACGCACCCACCTGCACCTGTACGAGCGCGCGCTGGAAGACGCCGGCATTCCCTTCGTCACCTCGCGGCGCGGCGGCCTGCTGCACGCGCTGGAAGCGCAGGACCTGATCGCGCTGATCGATACCCTGCTGCTGCCGCACGCCCACCTGAAGCTCGCGCACACGCTGAAAAGCCCGCTGTTCGACTGCGACGACGACGCCCTGCTGGCGGTGTTTGCGCCGCGCGCGGACGACGACGCGCACGGCTGGGACCGCCTGCTGCGGCTCGGCCGGGACGCCGGCTGCCCGCCTGTGCTCGCGCGCGCCGCGCGGCTGCTCGCCGGCTGGCGCGAACACGTCGGCATCCTGCCGGCGCACGATCTGCTCGACCGCATCTATTTCGAGGGCGACCTCGAAGCGCGCTACGCCGCGGCCGTACCGCCGGCGATGCGGCCGCAGGTTGCGGCCAATCTGCGCGCCTTCATGCAGCTCGCGCTCACGCAGGACGCCGGCCGCTATCCCTCGCTGGCCGGTTTCGTGCGAGAACTGGCCACGCTGATCGACGACGCCGACGCCGCACCGGGCGAAGGGGTGGCGGCCGACGGCGAGAATGCGGTACGCCTGCTAACCATCCACGGGGCAAAAGGGCTGGAAGCGCCCATCGTCTGGCTGCTCGGCGGCAGCGACCATCCGAAGGGCGAAAGCTATGCAGTGCTGGCGCCGTGGCCGCCGACCGCACCCCGGCCGCTGCATTTCTCGCTGTTCGGCAGGCAGGCCGAACACGGTGCGGCGCGCGACGCCTGGTTCGAGGAAGAGAAACGGCTTGCCGAGCGCGAATCCGACAATCTTCTTTACGTGGCGCTGACGCGCGCGAAGCAGGCGCTGATCGTGAGCGGCGACGCGACGAAGAACGCCTGGCTTGCGCGCGTGGACGCCGCCTGGAAAACCGCCGGTTTGCCCGACGGCCTGCCACAGGCGACGGCGCGTCCGGCCGCCGCGCCGTCGCCCGTCGTGCGACTGGCGGCGCCGCCGACGGGTCTGCGCGTGTCGCCGCCCGCCGCCACGCCGGCGGCGGGGCGCGGCGAACTCTTCCACGCCTGCCTGGAGCGCCACGCGCCGCCCGGGGCGCCGCGCGACCTGCCTGCGCTTGCCGCGCAGCTGGGGCTGGAGGACGAACTCGCCGCCATCGACGCCGACGCCCGCGCGCTCATCGCACGTCCCGAACTCGCACATCTGTTCGACCCGGCGCGCTACCGGCGCGCCCACAACGAACTGGCGCTGATCGACGCCGACGGCCGCGCCCACCGCGTCGACCGTGTGGTGGAGCACGACGACGCGATCTGGCTGATCGACTACAAGTCCGGCGAGGATAGCCGCGGCACGAGCGCAGCCGAACTCGTCGCCCGCCACCGCCCGCAGCTCGCCGGCTACAGCACCCTGATCGGCGCGCTGTGGCCCGATCGGCAAATCCGGCCCGCGCTGCTGCTTGCCGACGGCCGGCTGGTCGACATGAAAACAATGTAAAAATTGCCCTGTCGCCACGCCACGCATGGAGAAACCCGCCACACTGCAGGGAAACAAAACACGGAGAACGCCATGATCCGCACGCTGCCCCTCCTCGCGGCGGCCGCCTTGCTGGGCGGCTGCATCTCGTTCAATTCCAGCGAATCGCCCGCCGGGCCGGACTACGCCGTCTTCTGCCAGGACAAGGAGGCGCTGTGCCGCGAAGTCTGCGGCGACGCCGGCGTGGCATCCTTCTCGTGCAAGGCCGCACCGCGCGAAGGGCTCGACTATTCCTGCCAGTGCAAGAAGCCGGGCGCCAGGCTGTAATGGAGAAGCCCTACGCCGAATCGTGCGAGCAGAACCGCGCGCCCATCCTCGCGGTGCTGCGCGACGTCTTCGCCGACCGCAGTTACGTGCTGGAAATCGGCAGCGGAACCGGCCAGCACGCGGTGTATTTCGGCGCCGAACTGCCGCATCTCCGCTGGCAGACCGGCGACCTGCCGCTGCATCACCCCGGCATCCGCCTCTGGCTCGACGAGGCGGCGCTGCCCAACGTGCTGCCGCCCATCGCGCTCGACGTGAACCAGAAGAGCTGGCGCAACGGCCGCTACGACGCGGTGTTTTCCGCCAATACCCTGCACATCATGGGCTGGCCCGAAGTCGAAAAATGCTTCGACGGCATTGCCGACGTGCTGGAGCCGGACGGCGTGCTCGCGATCTACGGCCCCTTCAACTACGACGGCGCCTACACCTCGGAGAGCAACGCCCGTTTCGACGCCTGGCTGAAGGCACGCGACCCGGCTTCCGGCGTGCGCGATTTCGAGGCGGTCGATGCGCTCGCCCGCGACCGGGGACTGGTCCTGCAGCAGGACATCGCCATGCCGGCCAACAACCGGACGCTGGTGTGGGTCAGGGCGGGGCCTGGGGCCAGGATTTAGGGATTAGGGGATGAGCGGCTACGCCGCGCCTTCATGAATTGAAGATGGAACGCGTCGCAGCCGCACAAGGCCCCCTGGCCCCTAATCCCTGGCCTTGCCCACCCGCCCGCGTTGCCTATAACAAAAACGTTACGGGGTTTGGGAGGTCAACACCCATGCGTATCGCCGAACTGATCCAGCGCTGGGGCACCGAGGGCCACGGCCGCGCCAATGTGCGCGCCTACACCGTCCATCTGCCGCTGCGCGATGCCGCGCGCGTCGAGGCCCTGCACCTGATGTACCCCGACCGCAGCGAATCGCAGCTGATGGCCGACCTGATCCGCGCCGCGCTGGACGAACTCGAGGTCGCCATGCCCTACGTGCCGGGCAAACGCGTCATCGCCGAAGACGATTATGGCGACCCCATCTACGAAGACCTCGGGCCGACGCCACGGTTTTACTCGCTCTCGCACGAAATCCTGCGCAAGCTCGCCGCCACGCCCGCGAGTAAATAGACCTGTCGATTTAATTTACATTCGCTTCAGTCCGGAGCGGGCTGGAGAAGGTCAAACCCCTGTATTTACTGGTGATTTCAGCCTTGGCACAGGCATTGCTGCATTGCCGTTACAACAATTTCAATGCGGAAACCAGGAAATCAAATCATGTATCTCGGCCCAGCCTTTCTCTTTGCTGCCTTCGCCAGCCTCTTCTATGTCCCCGGCTTTCTGGACATCCCCTTCGCCACGCTCACGCCGCGCGTGCTCGTCTCGCAGGTGCTGTTCTCCGTATTCGGACTGATCGCGCTGGCCGCGCTGGCCCGCTCGATCGAACTCGATCCCGTGTGGCCGTGGCGGCCCGAATTCCGCCGGGCGATGAACTGGCTGTTCGGCCGCGCGCAATAAGCGGTTGGCGCGCCGCCACAAAATCGCGTCGCACCCGGCATAAAATGGCGGCTTTCCAGCCCCTACCGCCATCATGCCCGTCAACCTCGCCGCCCCCGATCCAGCCTCCCTGTTCCCCGTCCATGGCGTCCGCCTCGGTATCGCCTCCGCCGGCATCAAGAGGCCAGGGCGACGCGACATCACCCTGATCGAACTCGCGCCGGGTGCCAGGGTGGCGGGCGTGTTCACCCAGAACCGCTTCTGCGCCGCGCCGGTGACGGTCTGCAAACAGCATCTGGCGGGCGGCGACATCCGCGCGCTGGTGATCAATACCGGCAACGCCAACGCCGGCACGGGCGAGGAAGGCCTCAAGCGCGCACGTCAGACCTGCGAGGCGGTCGCCGGCCTGTTCGGCTGCAAGGCCGAAAATGTGCTGCCGTTTTCCACCGGCGTGATCCTGGAGCCGCTGCCGGTCGACAAGATCCTGCCGGCCCTGCCCGCCGCGCAGGCCGATCTCGCGCCCGCGCACTGGTCGGAAGCCGCGCACGCGATCATGACCACCGACATCGTCGCCAAGGGCGCATCGCGCCGGCTGCAGGTCGGCGGCAAGACCGTGACGGTGACCGGCATCGCCAAGGGCTCGGGCATGATCCACCCCAACATGGCGACCATGCTCGGCTACGTCGCGACCGATGCCGCCGTCGCCGCCGGCCTCATGCAGCAACTGGTGAAGGACGTCGCCGACGTGTCCTTCAACTGCGTGACGGTGGACGGCGACACCTCGACCAACGACAGCTTCATCCTCATCGCCACCGGCCAGGCCGGCCACGCCGAGATCGCCGACGCCGCGAGCGCCGACTACGCCGCACTCAAGGCCGCGCTGGAAGCCGTCGCCGTCGAACTCGCGCAGGCCATGGCGCGCGACGGCGAGGGCGCGACCAAATTCATGAGCATCGCCGTGGAAGGCGGCCGCGACCGCGCCGAATGCAAGCAGATCGCCTACGCCATCGCGCGCTCGCCGCTGGTGAAGACCGCGTTCTTCGCCAGCGACCCCAACCTCGGCCGGATACTGGCCGCCATCGGCTACGCGGGCGTGGGCGACCTCGACGTCAACACCCTGAAAGTCTGGCTCGGCGATGTGCTGGTCGCGGAAAACGGCGGCCGCGCCGCGAGCTACACCGAAGCGCAGGGCACGGCGGTGATGAAGGAAGCCGAGATCACCGTGCGCGTGGCATTGAATCGCGGCACCGCGAACGCCATGGTATGGACCTGCGATTTTTCCTACGATTACGTGAAGATCAACGCCGAGTATCGGACGTAATCGCGGAGCGTTCCGGTTACGCGGGCGCGCACCCCCTATCGACGAAGCCGGAGGCAGCATGACCCACGAGCATCGCATCGCCCTGCTGATCGACGCCGACAACAGCCCGGCCGACATGATCGACGAGGTTCTCGACGAGCTGGCGAAGGAAGGCGTCATCAACATCCGCCGCGCCTACGGCGACTGGAAAAGTACGCACCTGAACGCTTGGACGGCCTTGCTGCACGACTTCGCGATCCAGCCGATGCAGCAGTTCGCGTACACCAAGGGCAAGAATGCCACCGACGCGGCGATGATCATCGATGCGATGGACCTGCTCTACACCAAGCAGCTCGACGGCTTCGGCATCATGTCCAGCGACTCGGACTTCACGCCTTTGGTCATGCGCCTGCGCGCCAACGGTTTGAGGGTCTTCGGCTTCGGCGAACAGAAAACACCCAAACCCTTCGTCAACGCCTGTTCCAAGTTCCTGTATCTGGAAAACCTCCGGCGCCCCGAGGAGACGGCAGCGCCCGCCGCAGCGGAGCCGGCACCGGTTCCGGCGGCCGCCAGCGGGAATGGCGAAGGCAAGCCGCCCGCGCGCGCCGACGCCAAGACCCTGCGCGGCAACGCCCGTCTCGTCAGCCTGCTGCGCAAGGCCGTGGAGGCGGCGGCCGACGAAGAGGGCTGGGCGGGCATGGGTGCGGTCGGGCAGCACATTTCCAAACAGGCGTCGTTCGACTCGCGCAATTACGGTTACGCCAAATTGAGCGGCCTGTTTCAGGCAATCGGCCTGTTCGAGCTGCGCACCCATGGCAAAGGCCTGCAGGTGCGCGACAGGCAGGCCTCACCCCAATAGGCGGAGTCTGCGCCCATGCCCCTGACGCTCAACCCCGACCAGACCGCTTTTCTGCAGGGCCCCCTGTCGATGAACGTGGGCGCAGTGGGACGCGACGGCTGGCCTTGCGTGACACGTGCGCAGGGCATCGTGGTGGCGCGCGACCGGCGGTCGCTGACGGTGCTGCTGTCGGCAGCGCGCGGGCAGGCGGTGCTGGATGCGCTCGACGCGGGCAGTGCGATCACGCTGGTGGCGAGCCGGCCGCTGACGCATGCGACCCTGCAACTGAAGGCGGCACGCGCCGAACGCGTATCGATCAATGCGACGCTAAGAGCAGCGAGCGCACGCTGCGTCGCGGCCTTCGGCGCCGAACTGGCATCGCTGGGCTACGGCCAATCGGCAATCGGGGCATTGGCGGCGATCCTGCCGACCGGCGATCTGGCCGGGCTGCGCTTCGCGCCCGAAGTGGTGTTCGATCAGACCCCCGGCCCGCAGGCCGGCACGGTACTGGCGCGCGCATGAAGATCGCGCTCGAATCGATCCGCGCCTGCCTCGACGGCGCGATGCCTTCGGTGGTTGCGACGTGCGCACCGGACGGCACGCCGAACGTGGCCTACGCCTCGCAGGTGCATTACGTCGACGGCGAACACGTCGCGCTGTCGTTCCAGTTTTTCAGCAAGACGCGCGAGAACGTGCTGGCGCATCCCTACGCGCAGGTGCAGGTGATCGAGCCGGGCAGCCTGCGCCACTTCCGCCTGCGTGTGCACTATCTGCGCACCGAAACCGGGGGCCCGCTATTCGAGTACATGAAGGCGCAGCTTGCCGGCATCGCCGCGCAGGCCGGGATGGACAAGGTCTTCGTGCTGCGCGGCGCCGACGTGTACCGGGTGCTCGACATCGAATGCGTCGACGGGCAGGTGCCCGCCGCGCCGCCGCTGCCGGACGCACTGCTCGCGTTGCGCCGCACGCTGGACCACCTGGGCACGAGCGAAGACCTCGCCCAGCTTGCCGACCGCGCGCTGGCGGCACTGGCGCACGGCTTCGGCGTCCGCCATGCGCTGCTGGCGCTGCTCGACGAGACCGGCGGCACCCTCTACACCCTGGCCAGCCTGGGCTACCCCACCTCGGGCGTGGGCGCGGAGGTTGCGCTCGGCGAGGGCCTCATCGGCGTGGCCGCACGCGAGCGCATGCCGGTGCGCATCAATCACCGCACCGGCGACTACACCTACCAGGCGGCGCTGCGGGTGGCCGATCCGGCCTCGCCGCGCATCGCGCTGCCGGTGCTGACCGATGCGCACAGCCAGATCGCGGTGCCGCTGCTGCACGGCGACCGCCTCTTCGGCGTGCTCTACGCCGAAAGCGAGCACGACGCATTCTTCAGCCATGCCGACGAGGACGCACTGGTGGTCTACGGCCGCCACCTCGGCGCGCTGATGACCCAGCTCGCCGCACTGCCGGACGACGAGACCATCGTGCCCGCGTCGCCGTCCGAGGTGCCGCACGGGGCGCCACTGGCGGTGCGCTACTTCGCCCACGACCACAGCGTATTCGTCGACAACGACTATCTCATCAAGGGCGTGGCCGGCAGCATCCTGTGGACGCTGCTCAACGAGCACGCAGCGAGCGGCCGGCGCGATTTCTGCAACCGCGAACTGCGCCGCGACCCGCGCCTGCCGCTGCCGGACTTCGGCGACAATCTGGAGACGCGGCTGATCCTGCTGCAACGCAGACTCGCCGAACGCTGTCCCCAGATCGCGCTGGAAAAGACCGGCCGCGGGCGCTTCCGGCTCGAGCTCGCGCGGCCGCTGCAGCTCGACGCCGCGCAAGGCTAGCCGCCGTTCGCCAGCCAGCGCGCGCACGCCGTGCCCAGTTCGCGCTCGGCGCGCGCCTCGTATTCGGCGCACTCCCCGGCGGTCAGCGTGTCGGCCCAGCGACCGTTCGTGCCCCTGTGGATGAAGGTTTCTGCGCCGCCGTCCCAGAAGGCGCCGCCCAGCGGCACGCTTTGCGTCGCGTTCCGCTTCATCCAGTCGAAGCTGCAGTATTCGACGATCGCCGGCCAGCGCGCCGCGTCGACGGGGATGTCGAGGAAGGCCGCGATGCGCCGCATCTGCCCCGGCATGTCGCGCTTGAGGTCGGCGAAATGCAGCAGCAGCACGTTCGGCAGGTGGCGGATCGCCCACCAGCTGCGGATGTTGTCCCAGAACGGCCAGAACGGATGGCCATCGCGGTCCAGCCAGTCACGCCAGTACTGGCGGATGTCGGCGGGCGGCGGCTCGATCGGCGGCCCCACGCGGCCGGGCGCGTCGTTCAGCGCCGCGTACCAGGCGGCGTTGGCGTTGGCGTGGTGATTGTAGAGGCTCCACACCACGTCGCGGCCGTCGCGTGCGATGTAGAGATATTTTGCCCGCGGCGAAAACACCAGTGCGTCGACCGGCAGGTGGGTCTTGATGAGGCGGCGATGCGTCTGCGCCTCGATGGCATCGAGTTTGATCGCCTTGGGCGGCACCCGCAGGTCGAGCCAGGGCGACATCTCCGCCACCGCCAGCGCCGGGTCGCCGCCGAACAACAGCTGCGCGACGATCTGCTGGGTCCATGTGGTGCCGGATTTGCCGTAGGTGGCGATGACGATGTCGTCGTCGCGAAAGGCGAAATCGTTCCAGATGGTGGAATCGAAGTGGTGGTTGACGAGTTCGCGCGATTTGCGCGGCCAGGCGATTGACGTTTCCATGTCCTGCCTCCTTGATCCTGGATTCACGCGGCCAGCGCATCCGCCAGCGCACGCAGGAGCGCCGCGCCGTCGCCGCGCCAGGCGCTGCCGTGCATGCACGCGAGCGTGCCCGGGCTGGCGGTCGCCAGTCGTTCCAGCATCTGGCGCGCATGCCTTGTGTGTGAGAAATAGTCCATTTCGCGGCGGAACGCCTCGCTCGGCCCGAGGATATCCGACTCGGTAACAGCCGGATGGTCAGCGCCGCCCTGCGTGAAGAGATCCCCGCACAAGAGCGTCCCGGCAGTCTCGTCCATCAGGAAGCCGCATTCCCACCCATGCGGCAGGTGGGGTGCGTCAAACCACCTGACGGCGTGTTTCCCCAAGGAAAGCAGCTCGCCATCGGCAAGCGCGCGGGGCGGCCGGTCCGCGAAGTCGTTGACGGACACCAGTGCCGCAACGCTTCCGCAAAGCGGCGCGGATTGCGGGGCGGCAGCCAGCCATTCGTTGAGCGATCCGCACTCGTCGGCCTCGACGTGGGAAAAGGCAATGTGCCGCAGCCGCGCGGGCGCAAGCACGCTGGCAACTGCTTCGTGCACCAGCGGGAACATCTTCCGCGGCCCGGTGTGGAAGAGCAGCGGCTCATCGTCGTCGATGAGATACTGGTTGAACGAAAAGCCGCCGCCCGGAATGAAGACCGGCGTGTTGATCCGGTAGATTCCGTCGGCTATTTCCTGGATATTGGTTCCGGATTGCGTGTTCGTGATCGTCATTTCGGTCTCCTCGCGCTCGGGGGGATGCTGTTTCACGGGCGGCGCGACGAGGCCGCTACCTGCCCGCCACCGACGGCAGGCTTTTCGGCGTCATGTCGAAATACGGCGTGGCGACCTTGCCGCCCGGCGGCACGTAGGCCGGCGCAGGTTCGCCTTTCGCCGGCAGGCTCTTCACGTAGCGATAGATCGCGCGCAGGTCCGCGTCGCGCATCGCGCGCAGGCTGGGCGAAGGCATGGGCGGCCGCATCGGCTGGCGGGCGCGGGCGAGCCACTGTGCCTCCGTCATGGTGCCGAACAGCAGCCGCAGGTTGGCGCCATAGGTCGTGCCCCACGGCCCCTGCCAGCCCATCGCGTCGCCGGTCAGCCATTCGGATTCGGGCACGTGGCCGTCCTTCATCATGTAGCCGGGCGTGTGGCAGTCGTTGCAGCCGGACGTGGCGATCAGGTAGCGGCCGCGGCGGATGTCGGCGTCGCCCCCGGGGCCGGCCCAGGCCTGGGCCGCGATCAGGCCGGCGAGCAGCGCGCCGGCGCATTGCAAAGTCGGGTTCATGTTCTCTCTCCTGTAGGTGTCCAGATGCGGTGCGTCCGGATGCAGGCATCCTAATCAGGCTCGAAACCCTGCGTTGATAAGACTTTGCTAGGGAAAGCCTAATTTTTTCCTAAGCCGCCCGAAGCGAACGGATAGAATTTCCCCATGACCGATTTCGCCGTCCTCCTCCCCCGCATCGAGGCCCTGCTCGACCGCCTTGCCGCGCCCGCCGCCGCCGCGCCCGACTGGAAAGCGGTACGCGCCGCGCGCTGGTCGGTGCAGGCGGGCGGGCTGAAGCCCATCCTGCATCCGCAGCGCGTCGCCCTGAAGGACCTGCTCGACATCGACGAGCAGAAGCAGCGGGTGGACGCCAACACGCGTCAGTTCGTCGAGGGCCGGCCGGCCAACAACGTGCTGCTCACCGGCGCGCGCGGCGGCGGCAAATCCTCGCTGGTGAAGGCGGTGCACGCGAAATATGCGCCGAAGGGCTTGCGCCTGATCGAAGTGGACAAGGCCGGGCTGCCCGCGCTGCCCGATCTGTTCGACCTGCTGGCCGACGCCGACTACCGCTTCGTCGTTTTCATCGACGACCTCAGCTTCGGCGAGAACGAACCGGGTTACGCCAGCCTGAAGGCCGCGCTCGACGGCTCTCTGGCCGGGCCGTCGGACAACGTGCTGATCTACGCCACCAGCAACCGCCGCCACCTGATGCCGGAATACATGGCCGAGAACCTGGAAACGCGGCATCTGGGCGGCGAGGTGCACCCGGGCGAGACAACCGAAGAAAAGGTTTCGCTGTCCGACCGCTTCGGGCTATGGGTGCCCTTCCACGTCATGGACCAGGACAGCTATCTGAAAATCGCCCGCCATTGGGCGGTGCAGCTCGGCGCCCCCGCGGACGGCGCCTTCGAGCGCGCCGCGCTGCAATGGTCGCTCGGGCGCGGCGCGCGCAACGGGCGCGTAGCCTGGCAGTTCGCGCGCGACTGGGCGGGGAAGCAATGAGTGGCGGCAAACAAGTGGACTCAGCCGCTTCCTCTCTCCCCAACCCTCTCCCGCCTGCGGAAGAGGGCGCAAACGCGATGAACGCCCAAACCGATTTAACCGAGGTCGTTGCCGCCGTTCTCATCCGCCACGGCGGGGAGGTCATGCTCGCCAGCCGCCCGCAAGGCAAGGTCTACGCCGGCTACTGGGAATTTCCTGGCGGCAAGGTGGAGCCGGGCGAATCGCTGGAGGCGGCGCTGGCGCGCGAGCTGCGCGAGGAACTGGGCATCGCCGTGGTGCGCACCGGCCGCTGGATCACCCGTGTGTTCGCCTACGAGCACGCCACGGTACGACTGAATTTCTTCCGCGTGTTCGAGTGGGCCGGCGAGCCGCATCCGCACGAAGGCCAGACCTTTTCCTGGCAGCAGCCGGAACACGTTGCCGTGTCGCCGCTGCTGCCCGCCAACTTCCCCATCGTGAAGGCGCTGACGCTGCCGCCGATGCTGGGCATCACCCACGCCGAATCGCTGGGCGTGGCGGCTTTTCTCGCCCGGCTGGATACGGCGCTCGCCGTTGGCCTCAGGCTCATACAGGTGCGCGACAAGTCGCTGCCCGACGACGCGCGTCTTCAACTCGCGCGCGAGACGGTGCGGCGCGCCCACGCGCACGGCGCACGCGTGCTGGTGAACGGCAGCCTCGAACTGGCCCGCGCGGCCGGTGCCGACGGCGTGCACCTCGATTCAACTGCCGCCGCCCGGCTGGCCGTGCGTCCCGACTGCGACTGGGTGGGCGTGTCCTGCCACGACGCGGCCGAGCTGGCGCACGCGGCCGCCCTTGGCGCCGACTACGCGCTGCTCTCGCCGGTACTGCCCACGCGCACGCACCCCGGCGCACCGACGCTGGGCTGGGAGGCTTTCGCCGCGCTGGCAGCGGCGAGCCCGATCCCGGTCTACGGCCTGGGCGGACTGGAACGCGGCGACGTCGCACTGGCGCAGTCGCACGGCGCACACGGCGTGGCGCTGCTGCGCGGAGCGTGGACGTGAAGCGCACGCTGCTGCCGCTGCTGGTCGCCTTCGCGCTGGTCGCCATCGCCGCGGCCGGCTACTGGCTGAAGCGGCCGGCCGAAGCGATCACGGTCCCCTGCGCCAGCCCTCTGGCGGGCTGCAGCTTCAGCCACGCCGGTGCGCCGGCGACGGTGCGTTTCTCCAGGACGCCGGTGCCGCTGGAAGCCTTCGATCTCGCCGTCGAGGCGCCGAATGCGCACCGGGTGAGCGCGGAATTCCAGATGGTGGGCATGGACATGGGGTTCAATCGCTACGACCTGCGGCCGAAGAACGGCACGTTCGCGGCCCGCATCACGCTACCGGTGTGCGTGAGCGGACGGCGCGACTGGGTGCTCTATCTGGAACTCGACGGCCGGCGTTATGCTCTACCCTTCAGTTCCCATTGAAACCTGACGTTCACGCAAACGTCATATTCAGGCGCCTATAATTCAGTGGGATAGATTGGAGAATAAAGTCATGATGCTTTCTGAACACACCTACAAGCAGTTCGACGCCGAGCTGGAATCGGTCCGAGCGAACGTGCTGAAGATGGGTGGCCTGGTCGAGGAACAGATTACCAACGCAGTCGAAGCGCTGGTCAAGGGCGATCTGGATCTGGCCGGTCGCGTCGATGCGAACGACCATCAGGTCAACGCGCTGGAAGTCGCCATCGACGAGGAGTGCACGGAAATCATCGCGCGCCGCCAGCCGACCGCGTCGGACCTGCGCATGGTGCTGATGGTGGTGAAGACCATCACCGACCTCGAGCGCATCGGCGACGAGGCCGCGAAGATCGCGCGCATGGCCAAACTGATCCACCAGACCGAACGCATCAGCGTGCCGCGTTTCTCCGAAGTGAAATACATGGCCGATCTGGTGCTCGACATGCTGCGCAAGGCGCTCGACGGCTTTGCCCGCCTGGACGCCACCAAGGCGGTGGACATCGGCCGCCAGGATCAGGCGGTGGACGAGGAATTCCGCCTCAACCTTCGCCACCTCATCACCTACATGATGGAAGACCCGCGCACCATCTCGGTCTTCATCGACATCCTGTTCGTCACCAAGGCGATCGAGCGCATGGGCGACCACGCCAAGAACATGTCCGAATACGTGGTCTACATGGTGAAGGGCAAGGACGTGCGCCACACCTCGCTGGAAGAGATCGAGAAGGAAGTGATGTAAGCCATACATCGCCGCAACGAAAACGGGCGCTCTGGGCGCCCGTTTTGCTTGTTGCCCGACCCGGATCAGCGGCTGGGCGGCACGTAGCCGGAAGCGGCGTCGACGTTGCCGCCGCCGAAGAAATAGCGGTTCATCTGCTCCATCAGGTAGGTGCGCGCCTGCGGGTCGGCCAGATTGAGGCGGTTTTCGTTGATCAGCATGGTCTGGTGGCGTTGCCAGCCGCTCCAGGCCTCCTTCGAGACATTCTCGAAAATCTTCTTGCCGAGTTCGCCCGGCACCGGGGGAAAGGCGAGGCCTTCGGCTTCGCGCCCGAGTTTTACGCAATTCACCATCCGCGACATGTGCTGCTCCTTCTGGAATCAATCGCCGGATTTTAACCCAAGCTGCTTTTCAATTCGCCTGGCGAACACCCCCATTTCCTTCGCCGCCTGCACGTCGCCGCGCGCCATGGCGACCTCGATGCCCTGACGGTAGGCGGCGAGCGCGTCGTTCCACGCTTCGGTTTCGACAAGCGCCTTGCCCAGCTGCTTCCAGGCGGCCGAATACTTCGGATCGTATTCGACGGCGCGGCGCAGATGTTCGGCTGCCTTCGCCGGGTCGCCCCGCTTGAGGTATTCGTTGCCGAGCGAGTAGCGCAACAGGGCGTTGTCGCGTCCCGCCGCCAGCATGGACAGGAAGGTGTCGAGCGGATCAGGCACGCCAGAAGGTCCGGGTGAAGAGCACGAACAGGGTCATCAGTTCAAGCCGGCCCAGCAGCATGGCGAAGGTGCAGACCCAGGTCTGGAAATCGGTCAGCACGCTGTAGTTGGTGGCCGGCCCGACCTGGTTCAGGCCGGGCCCCGCATTGTTGATGCAAGCGATGATGCCCGAAAAGGCGGAAACGAAATCCAGGCCGCTCGCGACCAGGATCAGGGTCAAAGCGATGATGCTGCCGACGTAGAGCATCACGAACACCTGCACCGCGAAGACCACCTGGTTGGACACCGGGGTGCCGCCCAGCTTGATCGGCAATACCGCGGCGGGATGGATCTGGCGCTGCAATTCGCGCTGCGCCTGCTTGAACATGAGCAGGCTGCGGATCATCTTGATGCCGCCGCCGGTCGAGCCGGAACTGACGGTGGCGCAACTGAGGAACAGCATCCACAAGGGGACGAAGATCGGCCACTGGTTGAAGTCGACGCTGGCGAATCCGCAATCCGTCGCCAGCGACACCAGGTTGAAGCTGACGTGACGCAAGGCGGTCCAGTACGAAGGGTAGGTACCCGCCAGCCAGATATAGAGCGCGCCCGCCAGGCAACTGGCCAGTACCAGCCCCAGCATGGGAAGGACTTCCGGGTCGGCACGGTAGGTCAGCAGACTGCGACTGCGATACGCCAGAAAATGCGTGGCGAAATTCATCGCCGCGAGCAGCATGAAGACGATCAGAACCGCTTCGATCGCCGGGGAATTGAAATAGCCGACGCTGGCGTCATGCGTGGAAAAGCCGCCCAGCCCCATGGCGGCAAAGGCATGACAGACCGCGTCGAGCCAGTTCATCCCGGCGATTTTCAGCGCGACGATGCAGGCAGCAGTGATGCCTGCATAGACCAGCCAAAGCGACTTGGCGGTGTCGGCGATGCGCGGCGTCAGTTTCGAATCCTTCATCGGGCCGGGGGTCTCGGCCTTGAAGAGCTGCCGGCCACCGATGCCCAGCATGGGCAGAATGGCCACCGCCAGAACGATGATCCCCATGCCGCCCAGCCAGTTCAGGAAATGCCGCCACAGGTTGATGGAAGGCGGCAGAGCATCCAGCCCGACCAGCACGGTCGCCCCGGTAGTGGAAAGCCCCGACGCGGTTTCGAAATACGCATCGGTAAAACTCAGGCCCGGCAGATGGAACAGCAGGGGCAGGGTGGCGAAGGCAGGGAGGACCGCCCAGACCAGCACCACCAGCAGGAAACCGTCCCGCGTCTGCAGTTCCCGCCTGTTGTGACGCGTGAAAAGCCAGGTCAACAAGCCCGCCGCAAAGGTGATCAGGAAGGCTTCGTCGTAGGCATGGAGCGCCTTGTCCTGCCAGATGAAGGCCACCGCCAGCGGCAGCAGCATAGTGAAGGCGAAAATCAGGACCACCAGCCCCAGCACATGCAGAATGGGAAGCACGCGACGCATGGTTCAGAAAAAGCCGAAGCCGACCTGGAGGAGTTTTTCCACCTTGGGAATGATGCGCTTGTTGAGCACGAACAGGATGAGGTGATCTTCCGCCTCGATCAGGGTGTCGTGGTGGGCGATGATCACGTCATCGTTGCGGATGAGCGCGGCGATGGTCGCGCCGTCCGGCAAGTCGATCTCGCCGATGCGCCGGCCCACCACGCGCGAGGTCTTGGCATCGCCGTGCACCGCCGCCTCCAGCACTTCGGCTGCCCCCCGCCGCAGGGAGTGGACCGCCACCATGTCGCCGCGCCGTATCTTCGACAGCAGCGGTCCGACGGTGGCTTGTGCGGGCGAGATGGCGACGTCGATCTCGCCGCCCTGCACCAGGTCGACGTAGGCCGAGCGATTGATCAGCGCGATCACGCGGTGCGCGCCCATGCGCTTGGCCAGCAGCGCGGACATGATGTTGTCCTCGTCGTCGTTGGTGAGCGCGCAGAACACGTCCATCGACGCGATATTCTCCTGCTCCAGCAAATCCTCGTCGGTGGCGTCGCCCTGCAGCACCAGCGTGTGGTGGAGCTGCTCGGCCAGCAGATTGCCGATCGCCTTGTTGTGGTCGATGACCTTGACGTCGTAGTCGCGCTCGATGCGCGCCGCCAGCCGCCGGCCGATATTGCCGCCACCGGCGATCATGACCTTTTTGACCGGCCGCTCCATGCGCCGCAGTTCGCGCATCACCTTGGAAATATCCTGCTTGCGCGCGAGGAAGAACACTTCGTCGCCCGGCTCGATCACGGTGATGCCCTTGGGCACGATGCCGCGGTCGCGGCGGTAGATCGCCGGGATGCGGCATTCCAGGTCGGGCATGTGGCGCTTGATGTCCTGCAGTTCGTGGCCCACCAGCGGGCCGCCGTGGTAGGCCCGCACCGCCACCAGCCGCACCTTGCCGTCGGCGAAGTCGAGCACCTGCAAGGCTTCGGGGTGTTCGATCAGGCGCCGCAGGGTGTCGGTCACTTCCTGTTCCGGGCTGATGACGTCGTCCACGCCGAAATGTTCGGCCAGGAAGCCGGCGTCCAGCGCCAGAAAATCGTTCGAGCGGATGCGCGCGATGCGGGTGGGAATATTGAAGAGCGTGGCGGCCAGCCGGCACGCGACCAGGTTGGTTTCGTCGCTCTGGGTGACCGCCACCAGCATGTCGGCATCGTCGGCGCCGGCCTCCTTCAGCACCGACGGATGCGCTGCGTGGCCGCGCACCGTGCGCAGGTCGAATCGATCCTGCAGCAGCGCGAGACGGGCAAGGTCCAGATCGATGACGGTAATGTCGTTGTTCTCGACGACCAGACTGGCCGCCAGGTTGGCGCCCACCTGACCGGCGCCGAGAATGATGATTTTCACGGGATGTCCTTCGTGCTACCGGCTTACAGGTCTTCGTCGAGGCGGCGCCCATGGCGGATGTTGAGCTGCTTGAGCTTGCGGTAGAGGTGCGTTCGCTCCAGCCCGGACTTGTCGGCCACCCTTGTCATGCTGCCGCCCTCTTTCTGGATCAGATGCTCGAAGTACATGCGCTCGAAGGCGTCGCGCGCCTCGCGCAGCGGAATGTCGAGCGGGATGCCGTGGGCGACAGCGGGTGCGGTCTGCTTCATCGGCGCGAGCACGCGGTTGACGTCGGCGGCATCGATTTCATTCGCCAGCGCGGTGACCGCGAGCGTGCGCACCACATTGTTGAGTTGCGGCAGATTGCCCGGCCAGTCGAAATTGCGCAGCTGGTTCAGCGCCGGCGTGGTGAGCCGCCGCACCGGGCAGACGCCTGCCTCCACCAGCTGGGTCAGCATGAGATTGGCGATGTCCGGCACGTCCTCGCGGTGCTCCCTGAGCGGCGGCACCTGGATGGCAAGGCTGGACAGACGGTAGTAGAGGCGGTTGTCGAATTCGCCTGCCGTAACCATGGCATCGAGGTTCTTGCTGCTGGCGCACACCAGCCTGGCGCCGGTGCCTTCGAGGCGGTCGAGCAGGAGCGACAGGCCTTTTTGCTCCAGCCGCGCCAGTTCGCAGACCTCGGGCAGATAGAGCGTGCCGCTGCCCAGAGCTTCGAAATAGCTCAGCGGATCGGAAACCAGCCTGGCGCGGTCCTTGATTTCCACCCAGGTGCTGGCCGGCTGATGCAGAAAATGCGCGCAGACCTCGAAGCCGCAGCCCGGTTCGCCGATCAGCAGCACCGGTGCGGTATTGCCGGCGATCTGGGTGAGCCGCTTCTTCAGTTCGAGCACCTGCGGGCTGCGGCCGAGCGCCGACAGGTCCATGCTCGGGGCTCGACGGGGCAGGGCGACGCCGCGCTTGATCGCCTTGTTGACGGTGTCGATCAGTTTGGCGAGCGCGACGGGCTTTTCGAGGAAATCGGTGGCGCCGAGCTTGGTCGCCTCCACCGCGGTATCGATGGTGCCGTGGCCGGACATCATCACCACCGGCATGGTGAGCTGGCCGCCGCCCGCCCATTCCTTCAGCAGCGTGACGCCATCGGTGTCGGGCATCCAGATGTCGAGCAGCACGAGATCGGGGCGGCGCTGTGCGCGAAAGGCACGCGCGGCTTCGGCGTTTTCCGCCAGGTGGACGTCGTAGCCCTCGTCGGTGAGGATCTCCGACAGCAACTCCCGTATGCCCACTTCGTCGTCAACGACGAGAATATGCCCGCTCACGTGTTCTCCCCAGCTGCCGTATGCACGGGCAGCGCGATGCGGATCGCGGCGCCGCCCGTTTTCAGGTTCTCGATCTGTATTTTGCCCTGATGCTCTTCCACGATTTTTTTGACGATGGCGAGTCCCAGCCCGGTGCCTTTGGCCTTGGTCGTCGCATAGGGCTCGAACAGCCTCGCCATCAGATGTTCCGGAAATCCCGCTCCATTGTCGGTTATGGTCAGGCACACCGCGTCGTTGCCGAGGGAGGTGGCCACCTCAACGTGCGGCGACGCATGCTCGGCCAGCGCATCCTGCGCATTTTGCAACAGATTATGTATCACCTGGCGCAATAATGTGGAATCGCCGGCGACCCGCGGCAGGGCGGGGTCGAGATGCAGTTCCAGCCCGAGCGATCTGGTATCGTAAAGTGCGAGCACTTCGCGCACCAGGGCATTCAGATCGAGCGCGTCGAGCTTGGCACGCGGCATGCGTGCATAGCCGGCGAAGGCGTCGACCATGCTCTTCATCGCGGCGACCTGATTGACGATGGTCTGCGTCGCCCGGCCCAGGAAATCGGCATCGACGCTTTCCAGCTTGCCGTCCAGCTTGCGGGCGATGCGCTCCGCCGACAGCTGGATGGGCGTGAGCGGATTCTTGATCTCGTGCGCCAGCCGCCGCGCCACCTCGCTCCACGCGGCGTTGCGCTCGGCGTCGATGAGCTTGGTGACGTCGTCGAACACCAGGACGTAGCCGCGTTCCAGCCCTGCTGGCAGACGGGTACCGCGCAGCAGCAGCGACTGCTTGCCGCCGTGGTCGGTGTAGTCGATCTGTTCCTGCCATTCGCCCGCGTTGTCGACGAAGCGCGCCGCCACCTTCTCGCCGAAGCCGCGCAGCGCGCTGTCGCGGCCGCCCAGCGTGATGAGCAGGCGGCCTTCCAGCTCGCCGACCGGGACACCCAGTATCTGTGCCGCGGCGCTGTTGGCCGTGCGGATCCGCTGGTCCTCGTCGAGCACCACCACGCCGGACGACAGGTTGGCCAGCACGCGTTCCAGGAATGCCTTGGCCTGTTCGGTTTCCTGGTGGTTCTGCGCCACCTGTTCGCGCGCGTCCGACAGCTGCCGCGTCATGCGATTGAACGACTGGATCAGCACGCCGAGTTCGTCGCGGCTCGCCACCGACGGCATCTGCGAGAAGTCGCCCTTGGCGACGGCGCGGGTACCCCGCGCCAGGGTGCGCAGCGGCGCACCGAGCCGCTCGGACAGCAGATAGGCGATGACGAAGGTCATCAGCAGCGCGAGCATCAGGGTGAGCGTCAGCGCCACGCCATAGATGCGCTTGAGCCCCAGGCGGGACAGGGAAATCTGCTGGTATTCGCGATACGCCTGCTGCACCGATTGCGCGTCGCGCGCCAGGCTGGCAGGCACCGGCTGCACCAGCTGCAGGACGCGGGTCTCGCCGGTGAGCGCGGAAGTGTAGACCGGCACCAGGACGCGCATGACGAGGCCGCGGTCGCCGGCTTCCTCGACGTTGCTGTAGGGTTGCTGCTGCCTCACCTGCCACAGGATGCTGCGGTCGGGCAGCACGGGCAGCAGTCCGCCGCGCTCGCTGCCGACGTGCGCGATGACGCCGCCGCGATCGTCGAACAGGGTGAGTTCCTGCACCGCGCTCTGTTCGCGCAGGGTGGACAGACTGGTGATGATCGTGCCCATGCCCTCGTCCGACAGGGTGAGCGCCATCCGCTCGGCCTTCTTGTTGAGATCCTTGAGGAGATCGTCGAGCGCCGCCTGGCCGAGGTTGACGCCGGACGCGAGTGCATTGTCGACGCGCACGTCGAACCAGGTTTCGATGGAACGGTTGAGGAAGAAGACCGACGCGCCGTACACCACCAGACCGGGCAGCATGGCGACGACCCCGAACATCAGCAGCAGCTTGAGCGTGAGCTTGGCGCCGAACACGCCGCGCCGGATGCGCTTCTGCAGCCACCACATGCGCCAGCCCAGCAGGCCGAGCAGCACGGCGCCCAGCACGCTGCCGCCGAGGAACAGCGTGGGCAGATTGTCGGAAAATCCGGCGCTGTCGCCGCTGACATGGAACAGCAGCGCCAGCAGCACGATGCCGACGACGAAGACGGCGACGATCAGACTGCGCATCAGGGAGCGGGCGGCAGGACGGGGGCGTCGAACGACCAGGCGTACCAGGGGGTGACCAGTTCCCACTTGTCGCCGGTGACGACGGCGATCGACAGCGGCTTGGGCAGTTGCGCGGTATCGAGGCGCAGGCGCAGGCGCGCCTCGTAGCGCTGGCCGGCCTTGAGCGCGCCGCGTTCGAGCATCTGCCAGCCTTCGACCTGGCCCAGGAGGGTGAGCGCCTCGGCGAGGCTGTTGACGGTGCGCGTGGTATAGCCGTTCTCGACGACGTAGCGGCGCAGCAGAAGGTGGTAGTACAGATGGGACTTGCGCACGGGTTCGGCGATGTCCTCGTCGAACCACCACCATCCGCGCGGACGGCTGATCTCGAGTTCGAGCAGGAAATGCAGGTGGATGCCGCGTTCGAGCGCGTCGGTGAGCGTGCGGTTGAGCGCGACGTCCACGTCGGCGTCGAGCGCGTAGCCCTGCGGCGTCGCCAGGATGGCCGCCTGGCGCACCGCGCTGGTTTCGGCCGCCTGGGCGACGGTGACGCCGGCGAATGCCAGCCAGCAGGCCACGCAAAAAGCGGCGAGCCGGTGCAGCACCCGCAAGGAGTACGCCGCCGGACGCTCGCCCTGCGGGCGGTCCTGGCGCAGCGCGTCAGCGAGGCTTGCGCAGCAGCGCATAGTAGAAACCATCATGCTCGGCATCGGGCAGTAGCGATCCGTGGGTCAAGGGCTCGGGCAGCATACACCGCTCGGCGTCCTGCGCATGACGCGCGAGAAACGCCGCCACCTGATCGTCGTTTTCTTCGCGGAATATCGAGCAGGTGGCGTAAAGCAATGTACCACCGGGGGCCAGCAGCCGCCAGAGCGCATCGAGCAGGGTCGCCTGCTGCGCGGCGAAGCGCGCGATGTCCTCGGGCCGGCGCAGCCATTTCACATCCGGGTTGCGGCGGACGACACCGGAGGCACTGCACGGCACGTCGGCCAGGATCCGGTCGAACGGCCGGCCGTCCCACCAGGTTTCGGGATGCGCGGCATCACCTTCGACCAGCGTCGCCGAAAGACCCAGCCGCTCGAGGTTCTCGCGCACGCGCGCCAGCCGTTCGCCATCAACGTCGAGCGCGACGAGGTCGACGTCCGCGCGTTCGAGGATATGGCCGGTCTTGCCGCCGGGCGCCGCGCAGGCGTCCAGCACACGCTCGCCCGCCTGCGGGTCGAGCAGGCGGGCAGCCCACTGGGCGCCGGCGTCCTGCACCGAGACCTCGCCGATGTCGAAGCCGGGCAGAGTGTGCACCGGTACCGCACGTTCCAGCGTGACGGCGTCGGGGCCGGTCCGGTGCGCGGCGAATCCCGCGTCGTGCAGGCGTTGCAGCATGCCGGCGACCTCGCCGCGGCGGCGATTGACGCGCAGGGTGAACGGCGGATGCGCGAGGCTCGCCGCCAGAATGGCTTCCCAGTGATCGGGGTGATCGGCGCGCAGCTTGGCGATCCACCAGTCGGGGTGCGACCAGCGCGCGGACGGCTGCGTCTCGGCCAGCGTTTCGAGCTCGGCGCGGCGGCGCTGGAAGTTGCGCAGCACCGCGTTGACCAGGCCGCGCCGCCAGCCCTGGCCGGCGGCCTCGACCGCGTTGTGCACGACGACGTGCGCCGGCACGCGGGTAAACGCCATCTGGTACAAGGCCACGCGCAGCAGCCAGCCGAGTTGCGGATCGGTGAGCGGGCGTTCCAGCAGCGCCGCCAGCCAGGCGTCGAGCCGCCCGAGCTGGCGCAGGCTGCCGTACACCATGTCCTGCAGGGCGCCGCGATCGCCCGGCGTTTTCACCAGTTGCAGCAGCGGCGGCAGGACCTGGTGCAGGGCGGTGCCGGCAAGCACGGTTTCGAGCGCGCCTGCGGCGCGTTGTTGCAGTTCGCGCAGCGGCGCGCCCTGCGGGGTCGGCTGGTTCATCGGGGGGCGGGGGAATGCGGTGCGCGGGATGATAGCAGGCGCAACCGGGCGCGCCTGTTATTGCCCGAGCCGGCTGCCGGCCGCGAGCGGCCGGCCGGCAAGAAAGGCCGCCGCCGTCATGCGCTTGCTGCCTGCGGGCTGGATTTCCTGCAGGGCCAGCGCCTGCTCGCCGCAGGCGACGACGAGGCCGTCGGCGGCGGCGCGCAGCACGACGCCCGGCATCCCCATGCCGGCTTCCACGCGTGCGGCCCAGATTTTCAGCGGTGCGCCGTCGAGCAGCGTCCACGCGCCCGGCACCGGATTGTAGGCACGCACTGCACGCGCCAGCGTCGCCGCCGGCTGCGTCCAGTCGAGCTGCGCCTCGTCCTTGGTCAGTTTGGCGGCGTAGGTGGCGAGGCGGTCGTCCTGTTTTTCCGGCCGCAGGTCGGCACCTTGTGCGAGTGCATCGACGATGGCCCGGGCGCCGGCGTCGGCAAGCACGTCGTGCAGGCTGCCCGCCGTGTCGGTTTCGCGGATCGGCACGACCGTCTTCGCGAGCATCGCACCGGTGTCGAGGCCGGCGTCCATCTGCATGATGGTGACGCCGGTTTCCGCGTCGCCGGCGAGGATCGCCCGCTGGATCGGCGCCGCACCGCGCCAGCGCGGCAGCAACGAGGCGTGGATGTTGAGGCAGCCCAGGCGCGGAATATCCAGCACAGCCTGCGGCAGGATGAGACCGTAGGCCGCCACGACCATGACGTCCGCCTGCAAGGCGGCGAGTTCGGCCTGCGCTTCCGGCGTTTTCAGGCTGGCCGGCTGGGCAACCGGCAGGCCGCGCGCCAGCGCAACGGTCTTGACCGCGCTGGGGGCGAGCTTCATGCCGCGGCCGGCGGGGCGGTCCGGCTGGGTGAGTACCAGGGCGACGTCGTGGCCCGCGTCCGCCAGCGCTTCAAGCGCGGCGGCGGCGAAGGGCGGGGTGCCGGCGAAGATCAGCCGCACTTAGAGGGAGGCGCGGGTGGGCGCAGGATCGGGGCGATGTTCGCGCGCCTGCTTGGCAAGCTTGGTCTTGATGCGGGTGCGCTTGAGGCCGGACAGGTAATCGACGAAGACCTTGCCCATCAGGTGATCCATCTCGTGCTGCACGCAGATCGCCAGCAAGCCGTCGGCGTCCAGTTCGAAGACCTTGCCGTCGCGGTCGAGCGCACGCACGGTCACGCGTTCTGCCCGCGTCACCTTGTCGTAGATGCCGGGTACCGAGAGACAGCCTTCCTCGCCTTCCACGCGGCCGCTCTGGGCGACGAGCTCGGGATTGATGAACACCCGCAGCTCTTGGCGCGTTTCGGAAATGTCGATGACGATGACGCGTTCGTGGACGTCGACCTGGGTCGCGGCCAGGCCGATGCCGTTGGCGGCGTACATGGTCTCGGCCATGTCATCGACCAGTTTGCGGATGCGTGCGTCGACCGCCTGCACCGGCTTGGCGACGGTGTGCAGGCGCGCATCGGGATAATGCAGAATGTCGAGTCTGGCCATAAAAAAGCTTTACGAATGAAAAGGCTGGGCGCACACTTTGATGCAAAATCTGCATCGGTGCCGCATTCGCACTAAATAAATGGCGACGAATCGCCGTAAACCAAGCGCACAGTATATTTTCAACGCGGAAAATTAGACAAGGTCTAAATGGAGGGTTCCCCCGTGCGTCAACTCGTTGTTTCTCTCGCCCTGATGCTGGCCGCTCCGGCCTACGCCGACACGCTCAAACTGCAGGACAACGCACCCGACAAGTACGTCGTGGTGAAGGGCGACACCTTGTGGGACATCTCCGGCAAATTCCTCAAGGATCCCTGGCGCTGGCCCCAGATCTGGAATCTCAACCGCGACGAAATCAAGAATCCGCACTGGATCTATCCGGGCGACCTGATCGTGCTGGACAGGACCGGCAAGGAGCCGCGTCTGGCGCTGGTCAAGGGCAGCAAGGGCGACATGACGACGGTCAAGCTCTCGCCCGGTGTGCGCGCGACCGAGATCGGCAACGACGCCATCCCGGCGATTCCCGTCCGCGTGATCCATCCCTTCCTTGCGCAGCCGCGCGTCGTCGCCAAGGGCGAAATGGACGACGCGCCCTTCGTTCTCGGCACCAATGCCGAACGCGTGGTGCTGGGCGCCGGCGACGAAGCCTTCGCGACCGGCGGCAAGGCCGGCGTGACGCGCTGGAACGTGCTGCGCCCCGGCAAAACGTTGAAGGACCCGGAAACCGGCGAAGTGCTGGGCTACGAAGTCGAATACCTGGGCGACGCCCGCACCCTGACCGAGGGTGCGCCGCAGAAGATCCGCATCACTCAGTCGGTGCTGGAGATCCTGCCCAAGGACAAGCTGGTGGCGGCCGACGACAGCACCACCTTCGAATACATGCCGCACGCGCCCGAGGCCAAGATCAACGCGCGCATCATCTCCGCCTACGGCGCCCTCTCGGACAGCGGCCGCTACCAGACCGTGGTGCTCAATCGCGGCAGCCGCGACGGCCTCGAACCCGGCCACGTGCTGGCGATCTATCGCGAAGGCCAGGCGGTCAAGCTCACGCGCGACGAAAAGGACCGTATGACCTGGGTCGGCGAGAAGGCCTCCGGTGTGCCCGGCGGCGGCGCCTGGCTCTACAGCGACGTGCGCTGCCTGAAGGAAAACGGCAAGGTAACCTACGACCAGATCGCCGACGTGCGCAACAGCTTCCGCAACACCTGCCTCGGCGCCAACGACGACCGCACGGTGAAGCTGCCGGACGCGCGCAGCGGCCTGGCCATGGTGTACCGCGTCTACGACCGCGTGGCCTACGCGCTCATCATGGAATCCGACGGCCCGGTCTACCTGCTCGACACCGCCCGCAACCCTTGAGCGACGACGTCTCCGCGACGGATGCCTGGCTGCGGCTGAGTCTCGCGCCGGGCGTCGGCAACACCAGCCTGCTTCGCCTGCTGACGGCCTTCGGTTCCCCGGAGGCCGTTTTGTCGTCCGGGCGCGGCGCGCTCGCGCAGCATCTGTCCGCCGCCCAGATCGACGCCCTGCAGACCGGCCCGGACGCCGCCGAGCTCGACGCCGCGCACGCCTGGCTCGCCCAGCCCGGCAACAGCCTGATGACGCTGGCCGACGCCGACTACCCGAAGACCCTGCTGGAAATCGCCGACCCGCCAGCCGTGCTCTATTGCAAGGGCCGGCGCGAACTCCTCGGCCAGCCCGGATTCGGCATCGTCGGCAGCCGCAACGCCACGCCGCAGGGCGCGCGCGACGCCGAGGCCTTCGCGCAGGCCCTGTCGGATGCCGGGTTCGCCATCGTCAGCGGACTGGCGCTCGGCATCGACGCCGCAGCGCACCGCGGCGGGCTGGCGGGTGCCGGTTCCAGCATCGCCATCGTCGGCACCGGGCTCGACCGCATCTATCCGGCCCGCAACAAGACGCTGGCGCATCAACTCGTCGAGCGCGGGTTGATCGTGTCGGAATTCCCGCTCGGTACCGCGCCGCTGCCGGGGCATTTTCCGCGCCGCAACCGCATCATCAGCGGCTTGAGCCGCGGCGTGCTGGTGGTCGAGGCCGCCCCGGACAGCGGTTCGCTGATCACCGCGCGCGTCGCCGCCGAGCAGGGGCGCGAGGTGTTCGCCATCCCCGGTTCCATCCATTCGCCGCTGTCGCGCGGCTGCCACGCGCTCATCAAGCAGGGCGCGAAGCTGGTCGAATCGGCCGCCGACATCCTCGACGAACTGGCCTGGCAGCACCGTCTTGCGCCGCCGCAGTTTCCCGAGGCGGAAACGCAATCCGCGCCCGACTGCCCGGCGGGCGCTACCAAAAACTCCACTGAAATCATGCTCGACATTCTGGTTTACCTGTACGAAAGCTTCCGCATGGCGGAGCTGGCACCCGACCGCGACGCGCTGGAAAAGCGCCTGTTCGCCGCCGGTTTCGAGGAAGCCGACATCAACGCCGCGCTCGACTGGTACGCCAACCTGTCCGGCAGCGCCACCCACCCCGCTCTCGCCCACGCCCACCTGCGTCACTATGCGCCCGAGGAAATGGAGCGCCTGAACGGCCCCTGCCGCGACGAGCTCGTGTGGCTGGAACACGCCGAGATCCTCGACCCCGAATCGCGCGAATGGGTGATTTCGGGCCTGATGGCGCTGGCCGGCGAGGACATCGAACCCGAACACGTGCGCTGGATGACGCTGATCGTGCTGTGGAGCCGCGGCGTGATCGAGCACTTCACGCATCTGGAAGACATGCTGCTGAACCACGAGCCGGGCCGCCTGCACTGAGCGGGCCTCTGACATGTCCAAGCTCGTCATCGTCGAATCGCCGTCCAAGTCCAAGTCGCTGAAGAAATACCTCGGCGCGGACTACGACATCCTCGCCAGCTACGGCCACGTGCGCGACCTCGAGCCCAAGACCGGCGCGGTCGATACCGAAACCTTCGCGATGAAGTACCAGATCATCGAGCGCAACGCGAAGCACGTCGATGCCATCGTCAAGGCCGCCCGCAAAGCCGACGAAGTGCTGCTCGCCACCGACCCGGACCGCGAAGGCGAGGCGATTTCCTGGCACATCAGCGAAATCCTCAAGGAAAAGAAGATCAAGACGCCGATGCGTCGCGTGGCCTTCTACGAAATCACCGAATCAGCGATCCAGGATGCCGTGCGCCACCCGCGCGAGATCGCGACCGACCTGGTCGACGCGCAGCAGGCGCGCCGCGCGCTGGACTACCTGGTCGGCTTCAACCTGTCGCCGCTGCTGTGGAAAAAGATCAGCCCCGGGCTCTCGGCCGGCCGCGTGCAATCGCCCGCGCTGCGCATGATCGTCGAACGCGAGGAGGAGATCGAGGCCTTCGTGCCGCGCGAATACTGGTCGCTGCACCTCGACACGCACAAGGGCAGCCAGCCCTTCACCGCCAGGCTCACGCATTTCCGCGGCGAGAAGCTCGAACAGTTCACGGTCGAACACGAAGCGCGCAGCAAGGAATGGCTGGCCACGCTGGATGGCAAGACGGCCACCGTCATGCGCATCGAGAAGAAGCGCCGCTCGCGCAGCCCGGGCGCCCCCTTCACCACCTCGACCCTGCAGCAGGCCGGCGTGCGCCAGCTCGGCATGACGACCGACCGCGTGATGCGCACCGCGCAGCAGCTGTACGAAGGCATCGACCTCGGCGAAGGCCCGGTCGGCCTCATCACCTACAT
>JBGAFQ010000021.1:0-42530 GCA_044227195.1 Thiobacillus sp. | reverse complement strand
CGCGGCGCATTCGGTTATTTGACGACCTTGAGCGCGGGCCGGCCTTTGGCTGGCGCAGGCGCGTCGCCGGACGGCGGTGCGGGGGGCGCGGGTTCGGGCGAGGCCTCCTCGGGCTCGAAATGCAGACCCTGGCCGTTTTCGCGGGCGAAGATGGCGGCGACGCGACCGACCGGCACGGCGATCTCGTGCGAGACGCCGCCGAAGCGCGCGGAGAACTGGATCCAGTCGTTGTCGAGCTTGAGGTCGCGGGTGGCGCCGGCGCTGATGTTGAGGACGATCTGGCCGTCCTTCACGAAGCCGGGCGGCACGCGCGTATGCGCGTCCACCGCGACGACGATCTGCGGCGTGTAGCCGGAATCCGCGCACCACTCGTAGAGCGCGCGGATCAGGTAGGGCTTGGTGGAAAGCTCGGCCACGGCTGCTGCCGGCTTACTTGCGCAGCGCCTTCTCGGTGGGCGTGAGCGCGTTGATGAAGGCCGGACGGCTGAACAGGCGCTCGCGGTACTTCAGCACCGGCGCGGCCATCTTCGGCAGTTCGATGCCGTAGTGCTCGAGGCGCCACAGCAGCGGCGCGATCGCCACGTCGAGCATCGAGAACTCGTCGTTCATCAGGAACTTCTGCTTGGTGAGGATGGGCGTGAGTTGCGAAAGGCTGTCGCGGATTTCGTTGCGCGCCTTGTCCGAGGCCTTGCTGAGCGAATGCTCGAGCGTGTTCACGTGGGTGAACAGGTCGTGCTCGAAGTTGAACAGCACCAGCCGCGCGCGCGCGCGCATCACGGGGTCGGGCGGCATCAGTTGCGGATGCGGAAAGCGCTCGTCGATGTATTCGTTGATGATGTTGGACTCGGTCAGGACGAGGTCGCGTTCGACCAGCACGGGCATCTTGCCGGTTGGGCTGATGCTGGCGATTTCCTCGGGCTTGTTGTGCATGTCCACATCGATGACTTCGAAATCCATGTCCTTTTCGAACAGGACGATGCGGCAGCGATGGCTGTAAGGATCGGTGCTGCCGGAATACAGGGTCATCATGGCGGGGGCTCCCTCTGGTGTTGCGTGATATGCGTGTCTAAAAGCTTAAAACGCCAACAGCCGGACACGGGCCGGCTGTTGGCGAAGGCTGTCCGGCGTGCTCAGTGCACGTCTTTCCAGAATTCCTTTTTCAGGTAGTAGGCGACGATGAAGAAGATCGCCAGGAAGCCCAGCACGATCAGGCCAATCTGCTTGCGCTGGACCTGGCCGGGTTCGCCCATCCACACCAGATAGTTCACCAGGTCGCCGACCATGGCGTCGTATTCGGCCAGGGTGACGCTGCCGGGCTGGGCCAGATGGAGCCGCTCGACGACTTCATGCTCGCCCTCCTTCTTGTACACCGGCTCCATTTCGCCCTGCAGGCTCCACAGCACGTGCGGCATGCCGACCTTGTCGAACACGGTGTTGTTCCAGCCGGTGGGGCGCGAGGGGTCGCGGTAGAAGCCGCGCAGGTAGGTGTAGAGCCAGTCGGCGCCGCGCGAACGGGCGATGACGCTGAGATCGGGCGGGGTGGCGCCGAACCAGAGCTTGGCGTCGGCGCGGGTCATGCCGACCTTCATCAGTTCGCCCGGCTTTTCGGCCGTGAACAGCAGGTTGTCCTTGATCTGCTCTTCGGTCAGGCCGAGGTCCTGCAGGCGCGAGTAGCGCATCGAGGCCGCGCTGTGGCAGTTGAGGCAGTAGTTGATGAACATGCGCGCGCCGCGCTGCAGCGATTCCTGGTCGGACAGGTTGACCGGCGCCTTGTCCAGGTGGACGTCCGCCTCGTTGGCGAAGGCGATGACGGGGACTGCCGCCAGCAGGAAAAGAAATTTCTTCAAGCGTTTCATTTAGCCAGTCACCCTTTCCGGTTCCGGTTTGGTTTTGTCAATGGAGGTATACCAGGGCATCAACAGGAAAAACAGGAAGTAGATCACCGAGAAGACCCGCGCAAAGATCGTCGCCACCGGGGTGGACGGCAGCAGGCCGAGGTAGCCGAGGCCGACGAAGGACACGACGAACAGGGCCAGCATGATCTTGTAGATCGGGCCGCGGTAGCGGATCGACTTGACCTTGCCGCGGTCGAGCCAGGGCAGGAAGAACATCAGCACGATGGACAGGCCCATGGCGACGACGCCGGGGAACTGCGAGCCGAACATCGGCGGCACCGCGCGCAGGATCGCGTAGAAGGGCGTGAAGTACCACAGCGGCGCGATGTGCGGCGGGGTCTTCAGCGGGTCGGCCGGAATGAAGTTGTTGGCTTCGAGGAAGTAGCCGCCCATTTCCGGACCGAAGAACACGATCGCCGAGAAGACCATCAGGAAGACGATCACGCCGACGATGTCCTTCACCGTGTAGTAGGGATGGAAGGGAATGCCGTCGAGCGGAATGTGGGTGACCGGGTCCTTCTTCTTCTTGATCTCGACGCCGTCGGGGTTGTTGGAACCGACTTCGTGCAGCGCGACCAGGTGCACCATCACCAGGGCCAGCAGCACCAGCGGCAGCGCGATCACGTGGAAGGCGAAGAAGCGGTTCAGGGTGGCGTCCGAAATCACGTAGTCGCCGCGGATCCAGATCGACAGGTCGTCGCCGACGAAGGGCACGGCGGCGAAAAGGTTGACGATCACCTGGGCGCCCCAGAACGACATCTGCCCCCACGGCAGCAGGTAGCCGAGGAAGGCTTCGGCCATCAGCGCCAGATAGATCAGCACGCCGAAAATCCAGATCAGCTCGCGCGGCTTGCGGTAGGAACCGTACATCAGGCCGCGGAACATGTGCAGGTAGACGACCACGAAGAACATCGAGGCGCCGGTGGAGTGCATGTAGCGGATCAGCCAGCCCCAGTCGACGTCGCGCATGATGTACTCGACGGACGCGAAGGCGAGCTCCGAATCCGGCTTGTAGTTCATGGTGAGGAAGATGCCGGTGACGATCTGCAACACCAGCACCAGCAGCGCCAGCGAGCCGAAGAAGTACCAGAAGTTGAAGTTCTTGGGCGCGTAGTATTCGGAGAGGTGCGCCTTGTAGGTGGCGGTGAGCGGAAGGCGATCGTCGATCCAGCCCATCAGTTTTTCCATGGCAGACATGTATTAGCTTCCTTGCAGACGGTGGTCTTTCGGCGTGTCCACGCCGATCAGCAGCTTGGCGTCGCCGAGGTATTGATGGGGCGGGATCAGGAGATTGATCGGGGCAGGCACGCCCTTGAACACGCGCGCCGCCAGGTCGAAGCGCGAGCCGTGGCAGGGGCAGAAGAAACCGCCGGGCCAGTCGGCGCCGAGGTCGGCCGCGCCGATCTCCTTGCGGTAGGTCGGCGAGCAGCCCAGGTGGGTGCAGATGCCGACGGCGACCAGAAACTCGGGCTTGATCGAGCGGGTGGGATTCTTGCAGTAGTCGGGCTGCTGCGGCTGCTCGCTCTTGGGATCGACGAGCTGGTCGTCGTGCTTGCCCAGCAAGTCGAGCATTTCCTTGGTGCGGTTGACGATCCACACCGGCTTGCCGCGCCATTCGGCGGTCAGCAGCATGCCGGGCTCGACCTTGCTGATGTCGACCTCGACCGGGGCGCCCGCCGCCTTGGCGCGCGCGCTCGGCAGCATGCTCATCACCAGCGGAACGGCCACGCCCGCCGCCGCGACGCCGCCGAATGCGCTGGTCGCCGCGATCAGGAATTTGCGTTTGCCCGCATCTATTTTTTGCCCTTCGACTTCCTGGCTCATGTTTGCCTAACCTGAACGTGTTGCGATAAATGCGGCATTCTAACCAATTTGTCGCACCCACCGGAAGCCCGTCGTTGCGGCTGATCGAACGTCGGGTGCGCTGGGCTATAATCGCGGCACGGCGAATACCGCGCCGATTCCGCGAAATCTTTCGACATGCGCAAACTCTGGCTGCTCTTTGCCCAATCCACCACGGTGGCCCTGGGCATCCTGTTCGTCATCGCCCTGTTCAAACCCGACCTGCTCCACTGGCATACGCAACCGCAAGGCCTCACCATCCGGCAGGCCACCGCGCCGGCCGCAGGCGGACGCATGTCGAGCGAGTCCTTCGCCCCGGCCGCCACCAAGGTGATCCCCGCGGTGGTCAACGTCTTCACCCAGCAGAAGATGCGCAGCGCGAACAACCCCGCGATGCAGGATCCGATCTTCCGCTACTTCTTCGGCGACCGCCTGGATTCGCGTCCGCGCCAGGCGTCCAACCTGGGATCCGGCGTGATCGTGAGCCCCAACGGCTACATCCTCACCAACCAGCACGTGGTGGAAGCCGCCGAGGAAATCCAGGTCGCGCTGGCGGACGGCAAGGTGCTGCCCGCGCGGGTGGTGGGCGCCGATCCGGAAACCGACCTGGCGGTGCTGAAGATCGACGCCGCCGACCTGCCCGCGATCACCTTCGCGCAACCCAACAGCCTCAGGATCGGCGACTGGGTACTCGCGGTGGGCAATCCGTTCGGGGTCGGCCAGACCGTCACCGCCGGCATCGTCAGCGCGCTGGGCCGCACGCACCTGGGCATCAACACCTTCGAGAATTTCATCCAGACCGACGCCGCGATCAACCCGGGCAACTCGGGCGGCGCGCTGGTCGATGCGAACGGCAACCTGGTGGGCGTGAACAGCGCGATCTATTCGCGCACCGGCGGCTCGCAGGGCATCGGCTTCGCCATCCCCGTTTCCATCGCGCGCCAGGTGATGGAGCAGATCATCAAGACGGGCAGCGTCACCCGCGGCTGGGTCGGCATCGAGGTGCAGGATCTCACGCCCGAGCTGGCCGAATCCTTCAGCCTCAAATCCGCCGAAGGCGCGCTGATCGCTGGCGTGCTGAAAGGCGGACCGGCCGACGCGGGCGGCGTGCGCCCCGGCGACATCCTGGTGGCCGTGAACGGGAGCAAGGTGGCCGATTCGGCTTCGCTGCTCAATCTGATCGCGGAACTCAAGCCGGGCGAAACCACGCAACTCACGGTGGCGCGCAAGCAGCAGACACTCAAGCTGGCGATCCGGGTCGGACGCCGCCCGATCCAGCGCACGGATTCGGCGCAGGAAGAACCCGAGCTCAATTGAGCCGGTCGAGCAGCCGGGTTCGCGTGGGCCAGGCGTAGGGATCGCGTTCCATCTCAGGCACGCGCCACGCAGCCGCCTGGCGCGCGCGCCGCACCAGCGTCGCGTCGTTCGAACGCAGGCTTGCACGGATCAGCACATCGGACGGCGAATACAGCGCGCCGTCGGCCAGCGCCGGTTCCGGCGCCGCGGTCGCCAGCAGCGGCCGGGCTTCGCGCCGCCAGCCGCGTTCACCCCAGAACAGTTGCCATGCGGACCGCGCGAGCCGCACGGCGCGTGCGCGCGAGACGCGATTGCCGGTGGCGTCGGCATGATCGAGAAGCCCTTGCACCGCATACGCGTAATCCTCCAGCTCTGCGTCGGGCAGGGTCTGTCCGTGCGCCACGGCCTTGACCAGCCGGTCGCCGCGCGCCAGGCGCGCCAGCAGGAAGGCCTGCACCCGGTCGGCCGACTGGCGGTAGGCCGGATCGAGCGCGGCGGCGCGGCTGAATGCCGACAGGGCCAGGCCGTTCAGCCCTGTGTTGAGCTTGTCGTCGATGGGCAGACTGCGCGATTTGCGCAGCGGCCGCAGCAGGCGCGCGGCCGCGTCGAGCAGGCGTCGCTCGGCCTCCGTCGGCGCGCGGTATTCGGCGGGCAGATAACCGCCGTCCAGGCTGCGTGCGCCATCGAGCTGCCATACCCGGCGCACCGCTGCGTAGACCTCGGGCGGCAGGTTCCGCTGCAACTCTTCCGGCTCCCACAGATAGGTGGCGCCCTCGCGGCCGGCGCCGTCGACCGCCGAGGTGCTGGCGTAGAGCCCGCCGCTTGCATCGGTCAGGGTGTCGCGCAGGAAGTCGAGCGTGCCGCGCGCGATCTCGCGGTAGCGCGGCTGGCGCAGCACCTCGGCCGCGCGCAGGTAAAGGATGGCAAGGTGCGCGTTGTCGTAGAGCATTTTCTCGAAATGCGGCGTATCCCAGTTCGGGTCCACGGTGTAGCGGAAGAAGCCGCCGCCGATGTGATCGCGCAGGCCGCGCGCCGCCATCTGGTCGAAGCTTAGGCGCAGGAACTCGGCCAGCTTCGGGTCCGGCTGCGCTGCCTGCCGGTCGAGCAGGGCAGCGAGCTGCGGCGCCATCGGGAATTTGCTCACCTGACCGAAGCCGCCATGCAGGAGGTCGGCTTCCTGCCACACGCCGCGCATGAACCCTTCCCACGCAAGCGTGCTGCGCGCGGGCGTGAGCGCCCCCGACTCAGGCCGCGCGGCCGGCGGCGGCGCGGCCTGACGGGCCAGTCGCCGCACGCCGGCAGCATCCGCCTGCCAGCGTGCGGCGACGCGTCCGAGCAGGGTGCGGAACTCGTCCGGCGGGGCATACAGCACGACGAACGCGGGATAGCCTTCGGGCGTGACGAAGGCGTTGAGCGGCCAGCCTGCGATGCCGTTCAGGCGCGCGGAAAACTGCTGCAGCGCGTCGTCCAGGCCGCTGTTGAGCTCGCGGTCGACCTTGACCGGAATGAAATCGCGATTGAGCAGCGCGGCGATCTGCGGGCTCTTGTAACTCTCGCGCTGCATGACGTGGCACCAGTGACAGGCGAAGTAGCCCACCGACACGTAGAGCAGCTTGTTCTCGCGCCGCGCCCGCGCGACGGTGTCGGCGTTCCATTCCTGCCAGGCGACCGGGTCGCTGCCGTGCAGCGCGAGATAGGGCGAGGGATGATGGGCGAGCCGGTTGGCCAGGGGCGCGGCAACAGCCAGCGCGGGAGCAAGGATCAGCAGTGCGATTGCGACCGTCCGCTCAAACGCGGACATACGTCCAGCCCTGCTGCAGGCGGGTGACGATCTCCCCGATGGCGGTGGGCGCGGTGCGCGCAACCGGCAACAGTTCGACCTTCTGCCCCTCGCTCCTGAAACGCGCGATGGTCTGGCTGCACGCCACCCATTGCAGGTTGGTGTGGCGCTGCCGCATGCGCGCGATGCGGTCGGCGTAAGGGCTGTGGCCGGCACGCAGCAGATCGAGGCCGTGGCTGTTGGCGATCACTTCGAGCTGCATCACCCTGCCCTGCTGCTCGGCCTCGTCGAGCATGCGTTCCGCATGGTCGAGAACCGCGAGCATTTTCGCCGGCGCGCCGCTGTCCAGATGCAGCAGCACGCGGTTGGGATCGGGTTCGCGCGCGAGGCTCACCGGCTGCAGGGCGGCGTCGCGCACGGCCGGTCCCAGCGCAACCGTCGCCGTGCCTTCGATGCCGCGCAGCATCCAGCCGGCCACCAGGCCGGCGCACAGCACCAGGCAACCGAACGCACACCGCCGGACCCGCGCGCGCTGCGCCCGGGTTTCCGCCGCCTGCCTGCCCGAGACGGGCGGTTCCGCATAAGCCAGCCTGACCATGTCGCGCTGCGTGCGCGCGGCGCACACGCGCTGCGCAAGGTCGGCGTCGGACTGCATGCGTGCGGTGAAGGCCTCGCGCTCGGCGACGTCGAGCTCGCCGTCGACGAAGGCGTACAGCGTTTCGTCGGACACGATGGGATTCATTTCACTCTCCTCAGCGACGGGCGCTCGGCGGATTGCCGCATCGCCCGATCCAGGATGATTTTGAGACTGGCGCGCGCGCGCGACAAGCGGCTCATCACGGTGCCCACGGGAATCTCGAGGATGCGCGCAACGTCCGCGTAGCCGAATTCCTCCAGGTCGACCAGGGTCAGCACCTGACGCTGGGCCATCGGCAGGCGCGCGACGGCATCGCGCACGCAGGCGATCACCTGCTCGCGGTTGCAGCGGGCCTCGGGCGTGTCGGCCGGGGATTCGAGCGTCTCTTCCCAGTCGTCCACGTTGTCGAAATCGCGCCGCGTGCGCAGGTGGTCGATCCAGCAGCGATGCATGATCGCCACCGCCCAGGACTTCAGCGCCGCGGCCTCGCGCAACTGGGCGCGCTGGGTCCAGGCCTTGGACAGCGTGTCCTGCACCAGGTCGTCCGCCAGCGCGGCATCGTGGCACCAGGCATAGGCGATGCGGTACAGCGCGGGCCGCAGGGATTCGACGTCGGGCCGGAACAGCCCGAAGAGCGTGCATCTGATCATGGTCATGCGGGTAGGACGCCGGGAGTAGTCAATTTATTCCAGAAAGTTTCCTCGCGTGGAATGGAATAAGCGTGCCAATCGGGGCGTCTTGCCTTTTAGCCAGTCCGCTGGCGACACAGTCCATAAACACTACGGAGACCCTCATGAAACCGATGCTATTCGTCCCCCTGACGCTTGCCCTGCTGTTCGGCGCCGTTCCGCTGACCCATGCCAGCGCACCGATCGAGGCGGCCGCCCCCGCTTCCAGCGAGGAAAAGGTCGTCTATCACATCAACGACAGCGAGAACGCCATGGTCGCGCTGCGCAACGTACAGAACCACCTCAATGCCAGCAAGGACGCGCGCATCGTCGTCGTCACCCACGGCAAGGGCATCGATTTCCTGCTCAACGGCGCCCAGGACAAGAACGGCAATCCCTACGAGCCGGTCGTCCAGAGCCTGAAGGAAAAAGGCGTCGATTTCCGCGTCTGCAACAACACGCTCAACAGCCGCAAGCTCGACGCCAGCGCCGTCATCCCCGAGGCCAGGATCGTGCCGTCGGGCGTCGCCGAGATCGGACGCCTGCAGGCGAAGGAAGGCTACGTCTATCTCAAGCCCTGAGCAATGACGATCCCGCCGGCCTGAAACCCAGGCCGGCTTTTTTATACCCGGAGGAGGGAATATGAAACAAAAAATACTGACAACAATGCTGCTGCTCGCGCTGCCGGTTGGCGCACACGCGGCAAACTGGCTACAGCTTCAGGGAAACGAGGCGCCGGACAGCGGGCATTTCAAACCTTTCGGTTTTTTGCAGCCCACTTACACGTATGTCGACGCAGACCCGATTCAGGGATTGCAAGGCGCTGCCGCGCCCTTCAACGGCCAGTTCACCCTGCCCAATCGCGTGGGGCCGGAACTGGAGGATAACGACGAGCTGCATTTCAACCGTGCGCGCATCGGGCTGCGCGGCAACATCATACCGGGCAAGATCAATTACTTCGCGCTCGTGGAAGCCGGCAAGAATGCCATCACCTCGCAGCGCGACGTGATGCTGACGGATGCGTCGGTCACGTTCAACTACATACCCGGTGCGCGCATCCGCGCCGGGCTCTTCAAGGTGCCCACCAGCGAAGAAGCACTGGTTGCCGTGCACACCTCGTTCCCCTACGTCTATTTCAGCAATGCCGCGACCAGCCTGCTGGTGGAAAGCCAGGTGAAATCGACCGGCGCGGTGAGCGCGAGCGGCGCGTCGAACGGCACCGTGGTCAGCGGCGGCTCCGGGTTCCGCGACTGGGGCATCCAGGTGTACGACTGGTTCAACAAGGGACCGTGGGAGTTTTCCTACGCACTGATGCTTTCCAACGGCAACGAGATCGAGGAAATTTCCGACAACGACAGCAACAAGGACGTGACCGGCCGCCTGCAGGCGTCCTACGTGTTCGGCAAGAGCAAGGGGCCCAACCGCGAAGATGCTTCCGTCTGGATCTGGCGCCAGGACGGCCAGCGCGCCTTCGGCGGAAGCGATTACGACCGCATCCGCGAAGGCGTCGGCGCCCGCTACCAGAAAGGGCCCTGGCGCGCCACGGCGGAATATCTGCACGGCAAGGGCATGATCGTGGGCGGCCCCAACCCGCCGTTTCCCGCCCAGCCCGTCCAGATCGGGGTCAACGAGGAAGCGGATGGCTGGTATGTCGAAGGCGGCTGGCGTTTCCTCAAGGACTGGGAAATCGATCTGCGCTACGACACGTTCGATCGCATGACCGAGACGGCGGCTCTGGAACGCGAATTCACGACGACCACGCTGGGTGCCAACTGGTATTTCTACAAGAACACGCGCCTGACCCTGAACTACGAATGGCGCGATCTCGAGGTCAGCAATCCGTCGGCCATTCCGGCCGGCGCGCAGCGCACCAACGCCGAATTGATCGCCGACAACCTGGGCGACCGGATCAGCCTGCAGCTGACCTGGTTCTTCTGAGTCATTCTCCTGCGGCGCCACGGGACGCCGCCGCTCAAGCGGCCTTCTGGCCGCTTGTTTTTTATCAGGCAGGACGGACGAAGTGTTCGCGGTAGTACTTCATCTCGTCGATGGATTCGTAGATGTCCGCCAGCGCTTCGTGTTTGCTGGATTTCTTGAAGCCCTCGGCGAGGCCGGGCCGCCAGCGCTTGGCCAGTTCCTTCAGCGTGCTGACGTCGAGATTGCGGTAGTGGAAGAAAGCCTCGAGCTGCGGCATGTGGCGCGCCATGAAACGGCGGTCCTGGCAGATGGAATTGCCGCACATCGGCGAGGTCCGGGCCGGCACGTGCTGCTTCACGAAGGCGAGCATCTGCGCTTCGGCGTCCGCCTCGCTCAGTTGCGAGGCCTTCACCCGGTCGATCAGGCCGGACTTGCCGTGCGTGCCCTTGTTCCAGTTGTCCATCGCGTCCATCACTTCGCCGGGCTGGTGGACGACCAGCACCGGCCCTTCGGCGACGGTGTTGAGATCGGCATCGGTGACGACGATGGCGAGTTCGATGATGCGGTCCGTGTCGGGCGACAGGCCCGTCATTTCCATATCGACCCAGAGCAGATGGGTGGGGTTGAGCGCCATGGGGGTGTCCTGAATTGAAGAGCCGGCATTTTCGCATAGACGCCCGGCATGAGCCCGTTTCGCAGGCCGCAAGACCATCCTGCGATCAGGGTGGCGAAAGGCAGGGCTTGTCGCCATAATTCCGGCATCGCCCTCAGGAGACCCGCCATGAAAATTCCGGCCACCCTACTTGTCGCGGCCCTGTTTTCCGCGCCCCTCCACGCCGCCCCGTTCGACAAGGGCGACCCCAGGATCGGCAAGACCCTGCACGACAAGTCCTGCCTCAGTTGCCACGTCGGCATGTTCGGCGGCGACGGCAGCAAGATGTACACGCGTCCGGACCGCAAGACCAAGACCGCACAGCAGCTCGCCGCCCGCATCTCGGGCTGCAACGCCAACACCGGCGCCGGCTGGTTCCCCGAAGAGGAAGCCCACGTCGGGGCCTATCTCAATCAGCAGTACTACAAGTTCAAGTAAGGAAGCGCCATGACCACCATCGTCGAGGAACTCGTCCGCAAGAAATGCGCGCCCTGCGAAGGCGGCGTCGCCGCGATGACCGACGCGCAGATCGCCCCCATGCTGAAAGGCCTGAGCGGCTGGCAGCGCGACGGCATCAGGATCGCCAAGGAATACAAGTTCAAGGACCACTACCAGGCGCAGGCCTTCACCAACGCCGTGATGTGGGTGTCGCACCGCGAGGATCACCATCCCTACCTCGTCGTCGGCTACAACACCGTCAAGGTGGAATACTGGACGCACGCGATCGGCGGCTTGTCGGAGAACGATTTCATCTGCGCGGCCAAGGTCGACGCCCTGTTCGACATCTAGCATTCAAGATCAATGCCTGATCATCCGTAAACCCCGTAATCCCATACAAAGAAGGTGGGTTTATGGACTGGATGGAAATCATACGTGCGCACGTGATGTGGAAGCAGCGCCTGACCGCCCTGCTGGCGGGCGAAAGCACGGAAACACTCGACCCCGAGACGATCCGGCTCGACAACCGTTGCGCGCTTGGCCAATGGATCTATGGCGAAGGCGCGTCGATGGCGCACCTGCCGCGCTACGAGGAGGTGCGCGAGCTGCATGCGCAGTTCCACCGTAATGCGGCGGACGTGGTGCAGTTCTTTTCCACTGGGCGGCTCGACGAGGCCCAGACCCTGCTCGGCGGCGAATATTCGAAGTTGTCCGAGAAGCTGAAGCATCGCATCATCGGCCTGTCCCAGCAGGTCAAGACCTCAGACGGAATTCCACGATTCTGAACACCGAAACCGGCGAAGTCGTCGCCGCCTTCAGCCGGCGTTTCATCGTCGAAACCGCCACCGGCGCCCTGCCCTGCCAGGTCAAGGGCCGTCATCTCCAGGTAGTCTGCGGCGACCGCGTCGAACTGCGGCGCGACGGCGACGCGGGCGTGATCGAGACGGTGCTGCCGCGTACCTCCCTGCTCTATCGATCCGATGCCTTCAAGACCAAGGCCATCGCTGCCAACGTCACCCAGCTTGCCGTGGTGGTGGCGGCACGGCCGAGCTTTTCGCTGGAACTGGTCCAGCGCTGCATCCTCGCAGCGGAAGACCAGGGCATCGCCAGCCTCGTCGTCCTCAACAAGACGGACCTGCCGGAAACCCCGGCCGCGCGCGCGCGCCTGATGCCGCTCGTGCGTATCGGCTACCCCTGCATCGAGCTGTCGGCGCTGGCCGATCCGGGACCGCTGCGCCCGGCGCTCGCCGGACGCGTCACGCTGATGATCGGTCAATCTGGCATGGGCAAATCGACGCTGGTCAACGCGCTGTTTCCCGGCGCCAATGCCGAGACCGCCGAGTACTCGGAAGCGCTCGACAGCGGGCGCCACACCACCACGCACACCCGTTTGCACCGACTGGACCAGGATTCGGCATTGATCGACTCGCCCGGCCTGCAGGAATTCGCCCTTCAACACATCGACGCCGAGGCGCTTGCACACGCCTTCGTCGATTTCCGTCCGTTTCTGGGCCAGTGCCGCTTCCGCGACTGCAGGCACGAGCACGAGCCCGGATGCCGGCTGATCGAAGCCGCCGAGGCCGGCGAAATCGACCCGGCACGGCTGGCCCTGTTCCGTCAGCTGCGCCGCGCACAGCACAAAGCCGCGCAGAAGCTATAACGCAATCAGATTTCGCTCCCGGAGGGTCCGCCATGAAAGCCCTGTTGATCGCCTGGACGGCATTGTGGCTCGTCGCGGCCGCGCCAGCGCAAGCCGACGGGAAATGGGTGCAGACGCCCTACGCGCCCGCCAGGGTCGTGTTCGAGTTCTATCTCGACAATCCGCAGAAAATCGGCAGCGCGCTGTACTGGCTGCGCTCGCTGACGAACACGCTGGCGGATGCGCCATACAACTACGCGCCCGAGGACCATGCCATCGTCGTCGTGCTCCACGGCACCGAGATCGTCACGCTGGCAAAAAGGAACGAGGCGAAATACCGGGAGGCGGTCGACCGCATGCGCTACTACGCCGCGCTGGGAGTGTCGTTCAAGGTATGCGGGCTGGCCGCAGAGGACTACGGCTACGCGGTCAAGGATTTCCAGGATTTCGTCGAGGTCGTGCCCAACGCCCTCGCCGAACTCGCACACTGGCAGCAGAAAGGCTATGCGCTCATCGTGCCGCAGATCGTGGACAAGAAGATCGACATCGAATCGATTCGTTAGGGGGGAGGGTTGGGGAGGGGGCCGGTTCCCGCTTGGATCTGGCGACCCGCTGACTTCGGCTTATTCCGGCCAGTGCTTGATGTAGCGCTTGAGCAGGCTGTTCTCGAAATTCGCTTCCTTGAGGCAGGCGCGCGCCACGTCGTGGAAGGAGATGATGCCGAGCAGCGTGTTGCCGTCGAAAATCGGCAGATGGCCGATGTGCGACTTGGTCATCACGTCGCGTGCGTAATCCACCGAATCCTCGGCGCTGGCCACCACAGGCTCGGTGACCATGATGGTGCTGACCTGCGCGTCCTTCAGGTCGCAGCCCTGGCTGACCATGCCGTGCACGACATCGCGCTCGGTGAGCAAGCCGACCATTTCGCCGTTCTGCATGACCACCAGCGAGCCGACGCCCAGTTCGACCATTTTGCCGACCGCGCTCGATACCGGGTCGGTCGGCGCGATGCTGTATATGGTGTCGCTCTTCAGCGTGAGGATTTCGCGAATCTGCATGGAAGTCTCCGGTACGTCTTTGGTGTGGGTGGATGATAAAGCCGGTGTCAGGCTCTGACCAGCCCGGCCTCGACCTTGGCGCGCGCCTCCCCGCCGAGCAGGGCGTCGATCAGCGCAAGCGCGAAATCCATCGCCGTGCCCGGGCCGCGCGAGGTCACGACGGTGCCGTCCCGCACGACCGGCGCGGTGCTCAGCGTCACATCGGGCGGGTTGATCGTGTCGAGGAAACCGGGGTAGCTCGTCGCCTGCCGCCCCGCCAGCACCCCCGCTTCCAGCAGCACGGTCGGCGCAGCACAGATCGCAGCGGTGTATTTGCCGGCCGCCGCCATGCGGCGGACCAGGTCGACGATGCGCGGGTCTTCCTTGAGGTGGGTCGCGCCCGGCATGCCGCCGGGTAGCACGACCATGTCGTACGCGTCCTGCAAGGCGACGTCGAGCGTCACGTCAGGCACCAGTTGCACCCCGCGACTGGCCTTGACGATGCCGGGCCTGAGCCCGGCCACCGTCACCTCGATCCCGGCGCGGCGCAGCAGGTCGATGATGGTGACGGCTTCAAGCTCCTCGCAGCCCTCAGCCAGCGGGACTAGTACTTTGGCCATAGGCAGATATTCCTTTCCAGAGTCAGACAGGATGCGAAGTCGAGCCGCAGACACTGCATATAGTACGGCAAGGCCAGGACGACAAAGTCATGACTGATTCCTTTCCGGAATCAGTCGCGGAAATTCTGATACTGGAGCGGGAAGTCGGTGATGCTCTTCCGCACCAGCGCGATGGTCTCCTGCAGCACGTCGCGCTTTGCGCCCGACACGCGCACGGTGTCGCCCTGGATGCTGGCCTGCACCTTGAGTTTGCTGTCCTTGATGCACTTGACGATCTTCTTCGCCAGCTCGGTTTCCACGCCGGTCTTCACGGTGATGCTGCGCTTGACCTTGTTGCCCGAGACTTTCTCCACGTTGCCGACGTCGAGGCATTTCACGTCGACGCTGCGCTTGGCGAGTTTCTGCGACAGGATGTCCTGCACCTGCTCCAGCTGGAATTCGGTATCGGCGAACACAGTCAGCACGTAGTCGGCCTGCTCGACGCGCGCGTCCGAACCCTTGAAGTCGAAGCGCGTGGAAACTTCCTTGTTGACCTGGTCGACCGCATTGCGTACTTCCTGCTTGTCCACTTCGGACACGATATCAAAACTCGGCACGTTTCATTCCTCCGCGTCGAAGACAAACGATTGCACCGGCGGCCCGGATTCGTCGTGGAACTCGGCCGCCGCCATTACGCCCAGCCGCGCCACCATCTCGGCGTCGAGCGAGGGTGCGCGGTAGGCTGCGTACATCGCCCCCAGCGCGTAGGGACTGCCGCTGCCGTAGGCGTAGAACTTCGAGAATTCCTGCACCGTGCGATGCGCCGCCACGCCGAAAATGCCGCGCGGATTGGCGATCAGCACGTCCATGCGGCTGGATTCGAGTTCGTCCTCCTTGTCCTCGCCGGGCTGCAGGTAGTACTGCTCCTTCAAGGCGCCATGCAGCGTGTTCCACACACTGAAAATATCCGCCACCGAGTCGAGCGCCGGTACGCTTTCCAGGCCGGCGAAATAGTCGGCGAGAATGAGCTTCATCGTCGCCGAGCCGGTGATGCCCACATAGCTCTCGCCGACGCGGATGATCTTCTCGTGGTTCGCCACGTAGAAGGCCGACTCCTTGCCGCCGCCCCATTTCGTCAGGGTGTCGGCGGCAATGGCGATGCGGCCGTTTTTCCTGACGACGGTAACGGTGGACATCGCGCGTCCTGATCAGCCGAAGTGGCAGACGTAGTGATAGGGCTCGCCCGTCACTTCGATATCGAAGCTGGAGTTGGCGGGGACGCTGAACGATTCGCCCTCGGGGCAGGTCTTCCAGTCTCCGCCCTTGAGCTTGTAGCGGCAGGCGCCGGCGACGGTTTCCATGATCTCTGGGGCGCCGGTATTGAAGGTGAGCGTGGCCGGCAGGATGACACCGACGGATTTCTTCGTGCCGTCGGCGAGCTGGATGGTGTGCGACACGCACTTGCCGTCGAAATAGACGTTGGCCTTGGCGACCACCGAGACGTTGTTGAACTGGGACATGCTTACTTTCTCCGTGCGTCGAGTTTGGCGGCGATGCGCATGCGCAGCGCGTTGAGCTTGATGAAGCCGCCCGCGTCCTTCTGGTCGTAGGCGCCGGCGTCGTCCTCGAAGGTGGCGATGGTCGAGTCGAACAGCGAATCGGTCTTCGAATCGCGGCCAACGACGATGACGTTGCCCTTGTAGAGCTTGAGTCGCACGGTGCCGTTGACGTGGGCCTGGGTATGGTCGATCAGCACCTGCAGGGCCTTCCGTTCCGGACTCCACCAGTAGCCGTTGTAGATCAGGCTGGCGTAGCGCGGCATCAGGTCGTCTTTGAGGTGGGCGACTTCGCGGTCGAGCGTGATCGACTCGATGGCGCGGTGGCTTTTCAACAGGATGGTGCCGCCGGGGGTTTCGTAGCAGCCGCGCGATTTCATGCCGACATAGCGGTTTTCCACCAGGTCGAGGCGGCCGATGCCGTGCTTGCCGCCGAGTTCGTTGAGCTTCGCCAGTACTTCGTGGGCGCGCATCGCCTGGCCGTTGATGGCGACGACGTCGCCTTTCGAATAGGTGAGCTCGATGTATTCAGCCTGATCCGGCGCCTTCTCGGGCGACACGGTCCAGCGCCACATGTCTTCCTCGGCTTCCGCATTCGGGTCTTCGAGGTGGCGGCCTTCGTACGAGATGTGCAGCAGGTTGGCGTCCATCGAGTAGGGCGAACCGCCCTGGCGATGCTTCATGTCGATCGGGATGCCGTGGGTCTCGGCGTAGGCCAGCAGTTTCTCGCGCGACAGCAGATCCCACTCGCGCCACGGCGCGATCACCTTGACGTCGGGCTTCAGCGCGTAGGCGCCGAGTTCGAAGCGCACCTGGTCGTTACCCTTGCCGGTGGCGCCGTGGCAGATGGCGTCGGCGCCGGTGGCGTTGACGATCTCGATCAGGCGCTTGGCGATGAGCGGGCGCGCGATTGAGGTGCCGAGCAGGTATTCACCCTCGTACACGGTGTTGGCGCGGAACATCGGGAAGACGAAGTCGCGCACGAATTCCTCGCGCAGGTCGTCGATGTAGATCTGTGCGGGCTGGATGCCGAACTGCAGCGCCTTCTGACGCGCGGGTTCGAGTTCCTCGCCCTGGCCAAGGTCGGCGGTGAAGGTGACCACTTCACACTGATAGGTGTCCTGCAGCCATTTCAGGATGACCGAGGTGTCGAGACCGCCGGAATAGGCGAGTACAACTTTCTTGATGTCGCTCATGGTTCGCTCGGGTTAGTGGGTGGAGCCGGAGGTGTTCCGGTCGATGATCTCGACCTGGCCGGGAAAGCCGCCGATCTTCAGGATGTCGAGGTTGGTCGCGAGGCTGGCCTTCTCGATCTCGATGCCGACGACGCGGCCGTCTTCCGACAGATTCAGCACGATGCCCTCGTGCGCCTCCCACGCCTGGGCGGGATTTTCAGGACTGATTTCGACATAGAGCGAATCCATGTCCTTGAAGTAGGCAATGTTCATTCAGCTTTCCACTTTTCCGAGTAAGAGATATTCCATCAGGGCTTTTTGCACATGCAGCCGATTCTCGGCCTCGTCCCACACCACCGACTGCGCACCGTCGATCACCTCGGCGGTGACTTCCTCGCCGCGGTGGGCGGGCAGGCAGTGCATGAAGAGCGCGTCGGATTTCGCCACTTTCATCATGTCGGCGTCGACCTGCCAGTCGGCGAAGGCCTTGAGACGCTCGTCGTTTTCCGCCTCCCAGCCCATGCTCGTCCACACGTCGGTGGTCACCAGGTCGGCACCGCGGCAGGCGTCCATCGGGTCGGCAAAACTTTCGTAATTGTCGGTGCCGTACAGGTTGGCGCGCTCGGGCTCGACCTCATAGCCGGGCGGGGTCGACACGTGGACGTTGAAGTCCAGCACTTCTGCCGCCTGCAGCCAGGTGTTGCACATGTTGTTGGAGTCGCCGATCCAGGCCACGGTCTTGCCCTGGATCGATCCGCGGTGCTCGATGAAGGTGAAAATGTCGGCGAGGATCTGACACGGGTGGTATTCGTTGGTCAGGCCGTTGATCACCGGCACGCGCGAATGCGAGGCGAAGCGCTCGATGATCTCCTGCTCGAAGGTGCGGATCATCACGATGTCGACCATGCGCGAGATGACTTCGCCGGCGTCCTCGACCGGTTCGCCGCGTCCGAGCTGGGTGTCGCGCGTGTTGAGGTAGATCGCCGAGCCGCCGAGCTGGTGCATGCCGGCCTCGAACGAGAGGCGGGTACGGGTGGAGCTCTTCTCGAAGATCATCGCCAGCGTCCGGTCGACCAGCGGGTGGTAGGGCTGGTAGCGCTTGAAGCGCGACTTGATCAGCCGTGCACGCTCGAACAGGTAGTTGAGTTCGTCGCGTGTGAGATCCTTGAATTGCAGGAAGTGCTTGAGCATCACGCCGCCTGCTGCAGGTAGTTCCTGACGATGACGGACACGGCGTCGACCAGTGCGACCACCTCGGCATCGCCGTAGACGAGCGGCGGCACCAGGCGGATCACCTTGTCGGCGGTGACGTTGATCAGCACGCCGGCGTCGCGCGCCACACCGACAAGTTCGCCGCAGGGACGATCCAGCTCGATACCGATCATCATGCCCTCGCCGCGAATCTCGACCACGCCGTGCACGCCGGCCAGCCGCTCGCGCAGGCCAGCGCGAATGGCTTCGCCGCGCACGCGCGCATTTTCCAGCAGGCCTTCGGATTCGATGGCGTCCAGCGTGGCGAGTGCCGCCGCGCAGGCGAGCGGGTTGCCGCCGAAGGTCGAGCCGTGGTTGCCGGGCTTGAAGACGTCTGCCGCCGCGCCGCGCGCAAGGCAGGCGCCGATCGGCACGCCCGAGCCCAGGCCCTTGGCCAGCGCCATCACGTCGGGCATCACGCCCGCATGCTGGAAGCCGAACCAGGTGCCGGTGCGGCCAATGCCGGTCTGCACTTCGTCGAGCATCAGGAGCCAGCCGTGGGCGTCGCAGATCTTGCGCATTTCCGCGAGGTAATCCGGCGCGAGCAGGTTGATGCCGCCTTCGCCCTGCACCACTTCGAGCAGCACGGCGACGACACTCTTGTTGTGCTCGGCGACCTGGCGCACGGCTTCGATGTCGTTGTAGGGCACGCGGGCAAAGCCGGTCAGCAGCGGCTCGAAGCCCGCCTGAATCTTGCGCGACCCGGTTGCCGTGAGCGTGGCCATGGTACGGCCGTGGAAGGCCTTTTCCATCACGATGATGGTCGGCACCTCGATGCCCTTGCCGTGGCCGTACAGGCGCGCCAGCTTGATCGCCGCCTCGTTGGCCTCGCAGCCGGAGTTGCAGAAGAAGGCCCTGTCCATGCCAGACAGGGCGCACAGCTTGTCGGCCAGTTCTTCCTGGCGCGGCACGCGATAAAGGTTGGACGTATGAATGACCGTCGCGGCCTGCTCGGCAATGGCCTTCACCAGCTTCGGATGGGCGTGTCCCAGACCGTTCACCGCTACGCCGGCGACGGCGTCAAGATAGCGCTTGCCCGCCTCGTCCCAGAGGTAGGCGCCCTCGCCGCGCACGAAGGCGACCGGCTGGCGGGCGTAGGTGTTCATCAGATGTGTCGTCATGGCAGTCCTCGTACGGCTGTCCCCGCAAAGCGGCTCTTGTTGTTCGAACGGCGCTGAAGCCAATTCACCAGCAGGCAAAACCAAAATAGAAAACGGCGGCCGGAGCCGCCGTCCCATGATGCAGCGCCTTGATTATAGGCCGAAAAGCGCCCGATGCGACCACCCGCCCGCCATGAAGAACAGCATGGGGATGGACAGCATGGTGTTGGTGCGCGACGCCAGGAAGGCCACCCGGCGCGCCCGGTTCTTCTCTTCGTCGGAAGCCGGTTTCATGCCGAGGATTTTCTTCTGGTTCGGCCAGATCAGCACCCACACGTTGAAAATCATGATGGTGCCCAGCCAGGCGCCGATGCCGATCGGCCCCATGCCGTTGCGCAGCAGGAAGGCGTCGGTGAACAGCGGCCCCAGGAGCGCGGCGCCCGCCAGCCAGGTCACCACCGCGGCCCATCTGAAGAACAGCAGCGCGCGCGGTGCAACATGCTTGGTGATGCCGGCTGCGGTGCCGTCGGCGGTAGCGTTCTTCAGTGCAGCAACCTGGACGAAATTGAAGTAATACAGCAGCCCAATCCACATCACCCCTGCCATGAAGTGAATCCAGCGGGACAATGCTGCAACCAGATCGATCTGTTCCATGTCTGCCCCCTTACCCCAGGAAATTTCTTGCAAAGACGTACAGCACGGCCGTCAGTACCAGGCCGGCCACAACCGTGCCCCACAGCGAATCCAGCGGGTTTTTCATGTTGCGCTTCCTCCTTTTATGATTGTTGACCAATTTGGTCGGGTAACCCCGCGCCAGTATCGTCAAATTGTCATGTGCGCGCAAGCCGCGCCCTGACGCCCTCCGGCCGCGTGCTAGAATCCGCCAACTTCTTCCCCCCGCTCCGCCATGGACGACGCCCCTTTCATCATCCGCGGCCTGACCGCAAAAGGCAGCCGCTTCCGCCCGAGCGACTGGGCCGACAGGCTGGCTGGCGCGTTCGCGGTGATCGACCCCAACAACCGCACCAATTACTCGCCCTACGTGCAGCCCACCACGATGGACGGCATTCCGTGCGTGGTGGTGGACAAGAAACTCAGGACATCCGACCCGACCGCCTATCGTTTCCTGCAGAATTTCGCGAAAAGCAACGACCTGCTGGTCGAAAATGCCGACTAATCACGGACGAACGCGCCCAATAAAAAACGCCGCGAATGCGGCGTTTTTTATTGGGCGCTGAAGCGGAATCAGGCCATGGCCTTGACTGCTTGCGACAGACGGCTCTTGTGACGGGCAGCCTTGTTCTTGTGGACGATCTTCTTGTCGGCGATGCTGTCGATGGTGCTCATCGACGATTGAAACATGGCCTGGGCCGCGGCCTTGTCGCCGGCTTCGATGGCCTTGCGCACCTTCTTGATCGCGGTACGCAGCTCCGAACGCTGGCTCATGTTGTGATCGCGCTGCGCGGTGGCCTGACGGGCACGCTTGCGGGCCTGGGCGGTATTCGCCATAGTGTTTGCTCCTGGCGCCCGGGCGTTGGCCGCGCGGCGCGAAATAAATGAATGTGTGAAGCCCGTATCGGCAACGGGCGACCCGAATCCGGACGTCCATCTGGGCCGGATTCACCAAGGCCAATAATTGTACGGGAAAACCCCGCTGCAAATCAAGCCCGTGCGTGCGTGTCCTTGCAGTCGCGACGGCAGGCCCGCACAATGCGGGCAAACCTTCACCCCGCCATGAATCTACTCAAAGCCCTCGCTGCGGTCAGCAGCATGACCCTGCTTTCCCGCATCCTGGGGTTTGCACGCGACACCATCATTGCCCGCGTTTTCGGTGCACCCAACCTGCTGCGCCGGCTGTTCGCGGAAGGCGCGTTTTCCCAGGCCTTCGTGCCCATCCTCGCGGAATACAAGAACCGCCAGGGCCACGACGCGACCAAGCTGCTGGTCAGCCAGGTCGGCAGCGCACTGACGCTGGCGCTGGTGGCCGTCGCTTTGCTGGGCATCGCAGCGGCGCCCTGGGTGGCCTACGTCAGCGCCCCCGGCTTCCACGCCGACCCGGACAAATTCGCGCTGACCGTGACCCTGCTGCGCATCACCTTCCCTTACATCGTCTTCATCTCGCTGGTCGCGCTGGCCGCCGGCATCCTCAATACCTGGAGCCGCTTCTCCGTTCCGGCGTTCGCGCCGGTGCTGCTCAACGTCGCCATGATCGGCGCCGCGCTCTGGCTAGCACCGCACGTCGATCCGCCGGTGCTGGCGCTCGGCTGGGGGGTGGCGCTGGGCGGCGTGCTGCAACTGGCGTGGATGCTGCCGCATCTGGCGAAGATCGACATGCTGCCGCGCCCGACCCGGCATTTCAACGACCCCGGCGTGCGGCGTATCCTGAAGTTGATGGCGCCGGCCACGCTGGGCGTCTCGGTGGCGCAGATCAGCCTGCTCATCAACACCATCTTCGCCTCCTTCCTGACCACGGGCAGCGTGTCCTGGCTGTACTACGCCGACCGCCTGATGGAATTCCCCACCGGCATGCTCGGCGTTGCACTGGGCACCATCCTGCTGCCGAGCCTCGCCAAGCACTACGCCGACGATTCGCCAGCGGAATACTCGAAACTGCTCGACTGGGGCCTGCGCCTGACCCTGTTGCTCGCCCTGCCCTCGGCAGCGGCGCTCGCGGTGCTGGCCGTGCCGCTCGTCACGACCTTGTTCCGTTACGGCGCGTTCACGGCGCACGACGTGACGATGACGCAGGAGGCACTGGTCGCCTACAGCCTGGGCCTGCTGGGGCTGATTCTGGTCAAGGTGCTGGCACCCGGTTTCTATGCACGGCAAAACATCCGCACCCCGGTCAAGGTCGCGATCTTCACGCTCATCGCCACGCAATTGATGAACCTCGTCTTCATCCGTCCCCTGGGACACGCCGGCCTCGCGCTGGCAATCGGCCTGGGCGCTTGCCTCAACGCCGGATTGCTGCTGCATCTGCTGAAAAAGCACCGCGTCTACCAGCCGCAACCGGGCTGGACCGGCTATTTTCTGCGCGTGCTGATCGCCGTCGCCCTGATGGCGGGGATGCTGTATTTCGCCATGGGCGAGGCGCAGTGGTGGCTGGCTGCAGGCTTTGTCGACCGGGCCGTTCGTCTGACGCTGCTGGTCGGCGGCGGCGTCCTGGTGTATTTCGCCGCGCTTGGCCTGTTGGGCTTCCGCCCCCGCCAGTTCGCACGCCGGGCGGCGGAATAAGGTACTGAATCGGCTAGAATAAGCGCTTTTCGCGCCGTTTCCGCCACCTGTATCCGTTCCATGCGCATCACCCACGGTTTCGTCCCGCTCGGCATGCCCCACGCGGTCACCATCGGCAATTTCGATGGCCTGCACCTGGGGCACAAGGCCATGCTCGTCCGCCTGCAGGACGTGGCGCGCGCGCGCGGCCTGCCCAGCTGCGTGTTGAGCTTCGAACCGCACCCGCGCGAATTCTTCGCCCCCGAACAGGCGCCGGCGCGGTTGTCCAGCCTGCGCGAGAAGGCGGAATGCCTGCGCCGCCTCGGCATCGACCGCCTGCACGTGTTCCGTTTCGACCGCGCGTTCTCCGCGCTGACCGCCGAGGCTTTCATCGCGCGCGTACTGGGCCAGACCCTGCAAGCGCGCTATGTGCTGGTCGGCGACGATTTCCGCTACGGTGCAAAACGCGCAGGCGATTTCGCCTTGCTGGAAAAAATGGGCACGACGCTCGGCTTCGACGCCGAATTCCTGCCCACGGTGGAAGTGGCCGGCGAACGTTCGTCTTCGACCGCGGTGCGCCAGGCGCTCGCCGCCGGCGAACTCGACCACGCCGCGCGCCTGCTGGGTCGGCCGTACAGCATTTCGGGCCGCGTGGTGCACGGCGACAAGCTGGGCCGCGACATCGGCTTTCCCACGGCCAACATCCAGCTCAAGCACAACCGCCCGCCGCTGATGGGCATTTTCGCGGTCGAGGTCGCAGGTCTCAACGGCGTACCCTTGCCGGGCGTGGCCAGTCTCGGCAAGCGGCCGACGGTGAAGAACCCCGACGCCGCGCCCGTGCTCGAAGTGCACCTGTTCGATTTCGACGCCTCGATCTACGGCCGCCGCGTGCGCGTGGATTTCCTGAAGAAGTTGCGCGACGAAGAAAAATATCCCGACCTCGACAGCCTCGTCGCGCAGATCCGCCGCGATGTGGACGAAGCCAAAACCTATCTGATGCAGCGCAGCGCCTGATTGCCCCATGCCCGACTACAAGAACACGCTCAACCTCCCCGACTCGCCCTTCCCCATGCGCGGCGATCTCGCCAAGCGCGAACCCGGCTGGGTAAAAGCATGGCAGGAGAAAAAGCGCTACGAAGCGATCCGCAAGGCGGCTGCCGGCCGGCCGAAATTCATCCTGCACGACGGTCCGCCCTATGCCAACGGCGATATCCACATCGGCCACGCCGTCAACAAGATCCTCAAGGACATCATCGTCAAGTCGAAGACCCTCTCCGGCTTCGACGCGCCCTACGTGCCGGGCTGGGACTGTCACGGCCTGCCGATCGAACTGCAGGTGGAGAAGACGCACGGCAAGAATATCGATCCGGCGAAATTCCGCGCGCTGTGCCGCGAGTACGCCGCCGCGCAGATCGAGCGACAGAAGGCCGATTTCATCCGGCTGGGCGTACTCGGCGACTGGGATCATCCGTACCGCACGATGGACTTCCAGTTCGAGGCGGATTCGCTGCGTGTGCTGGGCCGGATCCAGCAGGCGGGATATCTTTATCAGGGCGCGAAGCCCGTGCACTGGTGCGTTGATTGCGGCTCGGCGCTGGCCGAGGCCGAGGTCGAGTACGAGGACAAGGTTTCGCCCGCGATCGACGTGGGCTTCCGCGTCGCCGACCGCGTGGATTTCGCGAAGCGTTTCGACGCCGAACTCGGCGATGCGCCCGCCTACATCGTCATCTGGACGACAACGCCGTGGACTTTGCCCGCCAACCAGGCGGTCGCGCTGCATCCCGAATTCACCTACGCGCTGGTAAAAACCTCGCGCGGCCACCTCGTGCTGGCCGAAAATCTGGTCGAAGCCGCACTGAAACGCTACGCGCTCGAAGGCGAAATCCTCGCCCGTACCAGCGGCCTCGCGCTGGAAGGCACGCTGCTGTGGCATCCCTTCCAGGATCGTCAGGTGCCGGTGATCGTCGGTGACCACGTCACGGCGGATGCCGGCACCGGCGCCGTCCACACCGCGCCCGGCCACGGCCTCGAGGACTATGTCGCCGGCAGCCGCTACGGCCTGAAGGTGGACAATCCGGTCGGCGACGACGGCAAGTTCTACGCGAGCGTGCCGCTGGTCGGCGGCATGAGCATCTGGCAGGCGAATCCTGTCGTGATCGAGGCGCTGGAATCCAGCGACACCCTCTTCGCCCACGAAAAGCTTTCGCACAGCTACCCGCACTGCTGGCGCCACAAGACGCCGATCATCTTCCGTGCGACGCGGCAGTGGTTCATCGGGATGGATGTCCGGGGGCAGGGGGAGACGCTGCGCGCGCATGCGATGCGCGCGGTCGACGCGACCGCCTTCTTCCCGCACTGGGGCCGCGCGCGGCTGGAGGCGATGATCCGAAACCGCCCCGACTGGTGCGTCTCGCGCCAGCGCAGCTGGGGCGTGCCCATGCCATTCTTCACCCACAAGGAAACCGGCGAACTTCACCCCAGGACCCAGGAGTTGCTCGAAGCGGTGGCGAAGAAAGTCGAAGCCGCCGGCATCGAAGCCTGGTTCTCGCTCGACTCTGCCGAACTGCTTGGCGACGACGCCGCGACCTACAACAAGACCGGTCACACGCTGGACGTGTGGTTCGACTCGGGCGTGACCCACGCCTGCGTGTTGAAGCGCCGCCCCGAGCTCGCTCGCCAAGACCCCGATCAACCCGGGGCCGATCTTTATCTCGAAGGTTCGGACCAACATCGCGGCTGGTTCCAGTCGTCCCTGCTCACCGGCTGCGCAACCGACGGCCACGCGCCCTACAAGGCGCTGCTCACGCACGGCTTCGTGGTCGACGGCAAGGGCTACAAGATGAGCAAGTCCAAGGGCAATGTCATCGCGCCGCAGAAGGTGATGGACCAGTACGGCGCCGACATCCTGCGGCTGTGGGTGGCCGCGACCGACTATTCGGGCGAGCTGTCGATCTCCGACGACATCCTCAAGCGCGTGGTCGAGGGCTATCGCCGCATCCGCAACACCCTCAAGTTCCTGCTCGCGAACCTGTCCGATTTCGACCCGGCGCAGCACAGCCTGCCGGTCGAGGACTGGTTCGAGATCGACCGTTACGCGCTCGCGCTCACCGCGCAGCTGCAGGACGAAATCCGCGCGCACTACGACGCCTACGAATTCCACTTCGTCGTGCAGAAGCTGCAGGGCTTCTGCTCGGAGGATCTCGGCGGCTTCTACCTCGACATTCTGAAAGACCGGCTCTACACCAGCGCCCGGGGTTCCCGCGCGCGTCGCGCCGCGCAAAACGCGCTCTTCCACGTGACGCACGCGCTGGCGCGCTGGATGGCACCCATCCTCTCGTTCACCGGCGAGGAAGTGTGGGGCGAACTCGCCGGCGACGCGGACGACTCGGTCTTCCTGCACGCCTGGCACACCCTGCCCGCCGCGGACACTGCACTCGTCGAACGCTGGTCGCGCATCCGCGCGGTGCGCGCCCTGGTATCCAAGGAACTGGAAACCGTGCGCGTCGCCGGCGGCATCGGTTCCTCGCTGCAGGCCGAAGTCACGCTGCATGCGAGCCCGGCAACCCATGCCCTGCTCGCCCCGCTGGGCGACGACCTGCGCTTCGTGCTGATCACCTCGCAGGCCCGCCTGCAGGCGGCCGACGCCGACCGCGTCGAAGTCGTCCCCAGCACGGCGAAGAAATGCGAGCGCTGCTGGCACTGGCGCGACGACGTCGACGCGCACGCCGAACACCCCGGCCTGTGCGGACGCTGCGTCGCCAACCTGTACGGGGACGGAGAGCCGCGCAGCCATGCCTAATCGCCCCCAGCTCAAATGGCTGGCTGTCGCGCTGGCCGTCATCGTCGTCGACCATCTCACCAAGCTCTGGGTGTCGTCCACGCTCGATTTTCAGGAATTCGTGCCGGTGCTGCCCTTCTTCTCGCTGGTACTCGTGCACAACACCGGCGCGGCATTCAGCTTCCTCGCCGACGCCGGTGGCTGGCAACGCTGGTTCTTCATCGCGGTCGGCATCGTCGCCACCGTCGTCATCGTGCGCCTGCTGAACCGCCATGCGCACGAACCGCGGCTGGCGTTCTCGCTCGCGCTGGTGCTGGGCGGTGCGCTCGGCAACGTGATCGACCGCGTCGTGCTCGGGCACGTCGTCGACTTCCTGTATTTCCACTACCGGGGCTTCGCCTGGCCTGCGTTCAACGTTGCCGACACCGCCATTTCCATCGGCGCGGCACTGCTGATCTGGGACAGCCTGCGCGGCAAGCCGGCACCGAAGAACGCCGCATGACGACGGCACGCACCGTCGCCCCCGGCGACACGATCCAGCTGCGCTACGCGCTGCGTCCGCGCGGCGGCGACGACGTCGTCTCCAACTTCGACGACGCCGAACCGGAAACGATCACGCTCGGCGACGGTACGCTCGCACCCATGCTGGAGCAATGGCTGTTCGACTTGCCACCGGGCGAACGGCACGTCTTCCTGCTCGATCCCTGGCAGGCTTTCGGGGAATCCCAGGCCGAACTGGTCCAGACCCTGCCCCGGTCCGACCTGCCGCCCGAGATGGCGTTCGAAGTCGATCAACTGGTCGAGTTTGTGATGCCCAACGGCCAGACCTTGGCGGGACGCATCCTGGAAATCGGTGGCGAAGCAGTGAAGGTCGACTTCAACCACCCGCTTGCCGATCTCGCCATAGAATTCGAAGTCGAGATCGTCCGCATTTTGTGAGTCCGCCCATGCCCGCCACCATCCTGCTCGCCAATCCCCGCGGCTTCTGCGCCGGCGTCGACCGTGCCATCGCCATCGTCGAGCGCGCGCTGGAGAAATTCGGCGCGCCGATCTACGTGCGCCACGAAGTCGTCCACAACACCTACGTCGTCCACGACCTCAAGGCCAAGGGCGCGATTTTCGTCGAGGAACTGTCCGAGGTGCCCGCAGGCGCCACCGTCATCTTCAGCGCGCACGGCGTGTCGCAGGCCGTGCGCCTGGAGGCCGCCGCGCGCGGCCTCAACGTGTTCGACGCCACCTGCCCGCTCGTCACCAAGGTGCACGTCGAGGTCAGCAAGATGCGCGACAAGGGCTACGAGATCGTGATGATCGGCCACAAGGGCCATCCCGAGGTCGAAGGCACGCTGGGGCAGTCCACCGGCGGCATGCATCTGGTGGAAACGCCGGACGACGTCGCCAGCCTGCACGTCAACGACCCGGACAAACTGGCCTACGTCACGCAGACCACGCTATCCGTGGACGATGCGGCACGCGTGGTCGACGCCCTGCGCGCGCGCTTCCCCAACATCACCGGGCCGAAGAAGGACGACATCTGCTACGCCACCCAGAACCGGCAGGATGCGGTTAAAACACTGGCGCAGCAGTGCGACGTGGTGATCGTGGTGGGGTCGCCGACGAGTTCGAACTCGAACCGGTTGCGCGAAGTGGCGGAAAACCTGGGGGTGCCGGCCTATATGGTCGACAATGCGACCGAGATCAGCCCAAACTGGGTTACCGGCAAATCGCGGGTAGGCCTGACTGCCGGGGCGTCCGCACCCGAAGTACTGGTAAAAGAAGTGATTGCCTGCCTGGAACGGCATGGCATCCAGTCGATCCGGAACCTAGACGGCGTCCAGGAAAACGTCGGGTTTCCCCTGCCCAAGGGTTTGGGATAACTACCTTACCAGCATCCCCCATTCCAATCGGGTAAAGGCAAATACCCCGCTCAGGCCAAACAGCAATTTCAGCGGGAATTCACTTCCGCTTTTTTGTAAACACCAACAAGGCCACGGCCCCGATTCCCAGGAGCAGAAGTGTTTCAGGTTCGGGGATGGTATTGCCATCCCCAGGGAGTGTCTGGGCCAGAATAGGGCTCGACAACAGGCTCAACGCCAAAATGGTCAGGGTTCTCACGGTATTGTTCTCCACAGATCAAGCACTTCATTACGTGCTGTCAGGAACCCAAGCACAAATCGCTCCAGCTTACATTTCACTGAATAAACAATAGGTTCACGAGACGTCACTGGTGGAATACCTGAGCGTGTAAAGAAAGCCGACAAATCAGCGCGCCCATTCATAGATGGCCCGCCCTGTCAGTGCACCCTATTTTCCCCAACACTGATCCACAATGGCTGCTGTGGTCTGTCCAGCCGCGCCTTTAACCCCGGTATTGGTCAACGTGATCACACCGCACGCATCGCCGGCCATCGAACCCGTGGGAGTAGCACTCAGCGTGAATGTTTGAGCCGGCGCAGCCCCATATGCGGGAGCAATATTGTACTTGGTCGTCCCTGTTTTGGGCGAGGTCGCAATGATAGCAGGCGCCCCGCCGGTCCCATCTTGCCTTGTATCGTCGTAGCGATTGGCAATAGTGTAGTTGCGTTCCAGAATTTGGGAATTTTCGAGCAGGATCGATCGCGCCTCAGCCCGGTTCCCACGTCTAACATAGTCTAGATAGGAGGGATAAGCGATCGCAGCCAGTATCCCCACGATCACGACCACAATCATCACTTCGATGAGTGTAATACCCCGCGTGTAACGCAGTGTGGAGATGGCGGCCATGTCGAACCTCACTTTTCGTCAATCCAGATTTCCGAAATCGCCCAGGTACTCGTGAGCGGCATACCGGGTTTTCTCTGGGTAGCCAGGAAACGCACCTTTTGATTCGGGCGCAGCGATGTGACACCGGAGGCACGTCCGGCCTCATGGACGATCAGGGTCAACGGAGAGAAGACGTAGGTTCTGTCGCTAATCATGATTCGCCCCTTGATGGCGTCGACGCTTCCGATCACACCGCTGTCGGCATCCACGCTCACCGCATTTCTTTCCGCATCGCCTTTTTGAGGTGGCGACTTGGCCACAGCGGGCTGAACCAGCAGCGACAGCCCGATAGTCAACGCAGGCAGCAACTTGAAGATACTCATCTAGGGACTCCCGTCAGACTCAAACCGTTATTGGACAAGTTCGCGCCAGTTGACCCGTCCGCGCAGCGTCGCAGGGCCTTTCGCGGCGGGAGTCTTGACCAGCGTACCATCTGCGCGCGAGGACACAAGTACGTCGCTGCTGCTTCCACGGACTCGCGTAACCCCGCCTGGCGCAAAACCAATCGCCACGCCAGCCGACTGGCTGTCAGCCGAAGTTACATAACCGTCGCCGTTGGTATCAAACGCGGGGTAGGTCAGCATGCCGCCCGTGTAGTAGTTCACCGTATACGCCAGACCAGTGCCGCCGAAGTCGCAGGGGGAGGTGGATGGCCGGATCGTGGTAAACGTGAACAAACCATCCTCGAGTCCCGGGATGCCCGCCATCCGTTCGCCACTGCTCGGCAAATTCAATTGCCAGCCTTTTACCACCGTCCCCGTGGTGGAATACGCAACCGCATTCTGCGTGATCGTCGTATACGACGCGCCGACGGTAGCAGTCTGCGTAACCAGTTGCCCCGACGTAACGGTCGAACCCGTGTCCCAGATGCCATACATGGTCTGCGTACCGGTACTGGTCGTGTCGCCCGTTTCCAGATATTTCCCGGTACCGAACAGCACCAGCAAGCCGCCCGAGGGATGCAGTGTGACGACTGGCGGGGACGTGATCGGCTTACCGGTTCCCGCCGCATACAACAGGGTGGCGCTGGTCGGCCAACTGGCAGGCGTGCTCGAACTCACATTGAATTTCCACATGTTGCCCTTGAGGTCGCCAGCGTAAATCACGTCCACCTTGCCATCCCCATCCGAGTCGAATGGCACGGGCGCAGAAAGGCCGGTTCCGCTGCCGTTATCCGCCGTGATCTTGATGTAGTCCGTCCCCGCAGTCCAGGTGCCATCCAGCCCCCCCTTGAGGAACAGCACGTACAGCATCGCATGACCTGCTGTACTGTTGTATCCGTTGCCCAGTATCGCCGCCCATTCGCCGTTCTCCATCTGCACGATCTGCAGCGCCTGGCTGGTAAAAGGGTCGACAGGGGCGAGGTTGTAGGAATATCCCATGTCGGCATCATCCGAATCGGTGAATTCCCACAACAGCAGGCTGGCAGCGTTGGCATCACTGAAGACCGGCGCTGATTTGGTCCCGTCCGCGGGATTGGTCACGTCCAGAGCGTAATACCCCTTGCCCCCGGCATTCATCCCGCCGATCAGCACGCTCCTCCAGTTGGGGCTTCCGGAGGTTCCGATATTCACATCCGCGACAAAGGGCGAGCCGTCCACAAAATAACGATGGCTAGCGTTGTAGCCTGTATCGGTCAGACGGCTGAGATTGGCGTACACCGGGCTGGGCACATAGGCAATCAGCTCCTTGCCTTCATCGGACGCGGAACAACCGGCTGTCACCCCGGCGACGCAGGCATTGAACCCATGCAGCGTGCCATCGTTCGCACCGACATAGACCATAGGCATTCTCGCCGAATATCCGGAACTGCCGCTGAAGCTCGCGTAACCCGGCCGGTCTACATCGGAATAGCCGGCGCTGGGCACACCCACAAAGAACGGGCTCGAATTGACGATATCGCCCAGCTTGCTGTGCACGCGAGGGCGGAATTTATTGATGCTTGTTCCGCCGGTGGCGCAATTGAAAGTACCGCTCGCTCCTTCATTCGTAGAATCGCCGCGCAGGTAATCCACGCGCGAACTCCCGCAGGTGTCTGTCGTGCCGGCGGCATTCTTGTTGAGGTAGGTTTGTTGCGCGGTAGTCAGGTTCGCATACTGGAAAGCGACCCCGTCCCCGGTGCTCCCTTTGGTCAGGATCACGCGCGACGAGGGTGCGAGTGTATTGATCACGCTGCCCGCGTCCCACTCGGTCGCACCAATCGTGCCGCTGCTATTGATGGGGATGGAGAGAAGCTGCCCGCTCCAGTCGCCGCTGTTGAACTTGGCCTGGTACAGGCGACCATTCGTGGTCAGCGAACTAGAGCTCGTCGCCACCGCGGAAGCCGAACCGGTTCGCGAGACGATGTTGGTCAGCGCACCCGACAGGGCATTGGCAAACTCCGTCGGGTTGGCCGCACTGAAAAAGCCCCCCCTGCTGTTCACCGCCGCATGCCAGAGATCGTCGATTTTCTCCGGATTCCCCACGGTGGGATCGGGCCACGCCGCAGTAGGATTCGCTGTATACGGGATCGTGCCGGCAACCCCCAGGCCTACGGTGAAATTCACCAGATGCTGCCAGAAGGCCGGATCAGCGGTATTGGTCGGCACCTTGTTGTCCAGGGTGCTGCGCAAGTCGGTTTTCCAGTAATACATGGCCACGTCGGCCAACGTATCGCTATAGGAATCCGAATAGGGCGAAGCCGGCGAGTAGGCATAGGTGGCCGGCGTGGGTGGATCGGAGTGGTTGGTAATGCTCGACCCGGCCGTATCGTCGGCATTGCCCACGCCCGAATAGCCGTCGTTCCAGTAACCGTCCGTCATCAGGATGTTGTAGCTCTGGCGGCAGGCGTGCTGCGTGCCCCCGGACGACCCCGGGGTTTCGCCCCAGGGACCCGGATCGTCCGTACGCTGGAAATACTGGCCGACGCGATTCAGGGCCGTGCGAAGCGGCGTGCCATTGTCGGCAATGGAATAGCCGTACAGGTCAGTGAAGAAATCCGTCCGGTCAGTGCCGGTAAATTGCCGTACGCCTCTCACCACGGCGCCAGTGGACACACCGTCTATCGTGGTGCTGCCCTTGTTGATCACCGCAAAGCCGACGCGCATCGTATTGCCCTGTGCTGAAAATGCCTTGCCCGTACCAGCCCGCGCGAGCAGCACACGGGAACGGTAATAGGTATACCAGTTGGCGAAGTTCTGGATTTCCTCGGCATAGGTACAGGTCGGCTTTGCAGCACAATCCGTCCGATTGGGTCCGCCGGTATAGCTGGTCGTCGTGGACGTGATTTCCACCTGTGTATAACTGCCGGTCGACCAGATCGAGCCACTGTTGTACTTGAAATAGACCGCTGGATAAAAGGTCTTGGATGTGCTCGACGTGAAGCTGCCGTTGCTTTGCAGCCAGCGTGCGCTCTGGGTATTGTTCGTGGTCAGGTCGCGACAGCCCTTGCCGGTGAGGATGGGGTTATGGTATGCGCAGGTTGGGCTTGCATTGGCCATTAACGAGCCATCCTGATTGCTCCATGGCAAATAGGTCACCTCGGGGTTGTAGTAAATCTTGTTGTTGTAGTTTGAACGCAGCAATACGTTATAGATATTCGCCGCATCGAACTCAGGGACATAGTTCGTGTAATCGTTGCCGCCGTAAACATCTGACACCCGCGGGAACATGTAGTACACATACAGATAATCCTCGGGCATGACCTCCCATTGCATGGAACCCGAGTCGTCCAGGGTGAACATCACGTTCGGGGAAATGCTTCCGCCCAGAAACAGCGGCTGGTCGGCAAGCGTCAAGGCCTGGGCCGGAAAGCTCAGTACCGCGCACAGGGCGGCGAGCTTGCGCAGGCGGGGGAATTGGTTCGCACTCATCGTCTTGTCCTTTCCAGATGCCGTCCGACGTCAAACGTCAGGGCCTGAACACTTCCTGTAGCCACACCACCGTGTTGGGGTTGCCCCCCAGCGCGCGTGCGGTGATCCGATAATAGAAAACGACGCCACCGCCCGGCGGCGTTTTGCGGATGCCTTCGATCAGGTAACGCGGTTGTGCCGAAACATTCGCAATCGCGGTCGCCCCGGTAAACTGGCCATATTGAACGCTCGGCGCTGCGGCCATGTTGGTGGTCGACCAGATTGGCGCGGCATATCCGCCCACGCCATTGAAGCAAAGTCCGTCGTCGTTCGTTGTGCCCGTCGAAGTACCGCAGTCCGCCACAAAACCGGTGAGTCCGGAGATGGCCGGACTGCGCGTAATGCCCGCCCCGCCGCGGATATCGCGTTCGGCATCGCGCAAGGCCATTTCGGCAGCCTGGACTGCAAGCGAGCGGTCGCGCATGTTGCCCGACATGCGCTCTTCCAGCCCCGCCATACGGGCCGCGGTGATGGCAATCAGGGTCAGCACCACCAGGAAGATCAGCCCGGTGATCAGGGCAACGCCACGCTGCTTGCCCTTGAATGTGTGTGGAGTGTGGGAGGGCGTCATGATTCAGGGAGCACCATTGATCCGGTTGCGCAGGTTGAAGGTGGCGACAAAGCTGCGGTGCAATCGCAGATCGCCCGCCCCGGCCGTCGTGAAAGCCGCTGCACCGGTGACCGTGCCCATTGCACCCGCACAGTTCAGGAACCGCTGTGCCGCCGTGGTGATGCCGTTGTTCGCCGATCGAACCTGCACGCACACTCTTGCCGTTACCACCTGGGCCCAGTCGGCGGGCGTGGCGACATATCGATCCGCGGACTGATCGCCATTGGTGTCGATCCCGTAGATTGCCTGCAGGTCCTCGACGTCGGAAACCAGTGTCTGCGTCCCGCCCACGCCCCCCGTGCACCGCAGGTCCGTGCCGTTGAGCGCGAAGATGTTGCTCACCAGTGTGCCCGAGGCGACTGCGCCGCCCGTGCAATCGCGGGTAATCCACACACCGCCGTTCAGTTCCTCGCGTCCCGCATAAGACTGTGTCCGGATGGTATCGGTTGCCGCCGCAACCCCGTTGTTATCGATGGCCGTACACACGGGAGCCACGCAATCGAGCGTGATGGCCACCGGGTTGGCGGTCATCTCGGTATCCGCCCCGGCCTGACGAACGCTGCGCCCGATCACTTCCAGTGCATAGCGCCCGGACTCCTGGATGCGCGCATTGTCTTCCTGGGTTCGGTAGGTCTGACGGCTGCCGATGTAAACCGAACCGATCGCCAGCAAGACGAGCAGGCCCAGGGTGATGGAAACCATCAGTTCCACCAGCGTGAGGCCAGCCTGTGCATGCACGGGACTGTTGCCCGAAGCAGAACGGCGCCGCGCCTGAGTGCGGTTCCAGCCGTTCATGGTGTCACCCTCGTCACGAAGTTCTGCGTCACATTTCCCGCCTCATTCCGCTCTGTCCAGGAAACGGTAATGTCAAAGGACCAGTTACCCCCCGCTGCACAAACGGCCCCCGCGGTACAGGCTACCGAGCCTACGCCATTGGGCAGGAGCGCCGCATTGGTGGTGTTCCACTGGAAATGGTCAGTTTGAGCCATGGTTGCTGCGGTACAGCCCGCCGCGAAACATCCGGGATCCGCCGGAATCGCCGCGTTGAGGATGTAGTTTCCAGCGCGCACGCCCGCCAGATTGGCACGCATCCGGTCCGCCATATCGTAGGCCTGCTGGGTGGCAATGCCGCGGTAATAAGCCGTCTGGTTGTTCCGCAGGCTGGCTGCCTGCAGGCCCGCCAAGCCCAGCAAGCCCAGCGACAACACGACGATGGCCACCAGAACCTCGATCAGGGTGAAACCCCGCTGTTTATCGATCATGGGCATGCTCCAGCTCCCAGACTTGCCAATGGGCGTCCCTGTGCATTGACGTTGATGGAACGTCCGCTGGCGGCGCCACGCGAATCGCAGAGATTGAACGTGTCGTTTCCAAACCCGTCGGACCTGAACCCGCTGGACTGATAGGTGATACGCGTACTGGCGTTTGCCCGCAGGGTATTGCCGCCTTCAAGTTCCTGCCTGATTTGCACGACTTCTCCCGCATCCGGGGTGTTGTTCCTGTTGGTGTCGACAAACACCAGGAAGCCCGCGTCCCAGTTGGTGGTAGCTGCACATGCAGTATTGGACGCCCGGCTGCATACCGAAACCGGCACACTCTGCTTGATCGCCTCGCTTCTTGCGAGACTGAGCGCCGTCACCAGATCGTTCGCCTGGTTCGTCAAACGGCCGTTCTGCACGAATGCAATGAAATTCGGCACCGCCACCGTCAGCAGGATCGCGGCGATGCTGATGGTGACCAGCAGTTCGATCAGGGTAAAACCGCGCGGCAGTGCGGGAACATCGGTCATGGCCTTGAATTCTCTTTTTCGACAGTACCACGTTAAAAAAACGGGGCCGGGAAGTCCAGCGCGGCTGGACGAATGGCCGGAATCGGCACATGAACGGTCCCTGCGCCCTTTGCCGGCCCCCGGCATATCCCGGAGCTATAACGTCACGAAACCGGCCTTCTTGAGTGGCGATACCTGTCAACATACATAGGTATTTGGCGGCACTCTCGGACGCCCTACGGAATTGACGACGATATCGCGCCGGTCGCCTGCCACGCATATTTTTATCGTGTCGGTGCCCAGCCCACTCGATCCCCGGCTTGTTCCGGTGGGTAGATAGCTGACGTACAGACTGAAATTATTGCCCGTCGTAATATCGGCCCAGCCCGCGATGCCTTCATGCACGGCCAGCACCGTATCGCCCGCGTCGACGGTCCCGCGCGTCCCCCCATCGACGAACACCAGCCAGCCCTGCTCCCATTCGGCCGCAGGATCGCACGCGGGGGCAGGCACGTCCGGGGCGCTCGTCTTGCAGACCGTCACCCGGGTGCCGCGCTTGATCGCCTCGGAGCGGGCCGTGTGCAGGGCCAGCAGCAGATCGTTGGTCGCACTCGTCAGGCGGCCGGCGTTCACCAGAAATGCGTAGCCCGGCACCGCAATCGTCACTAGAATGGCCGCTATCGCCAGCACGACCAATAATTCCACCAGCGTGAATCCACGTCGTTTCATGTTTCCCTCCCCTGTTTTTTTTGTATCTGTCAGCTTGCCACCACGGCCGGAAGGTTTCCATACAACTTTAGTTGTAGGTCCGGACCGTGGCTGAGCCGGCCTCAGGCGGCCGCACAACCCGCGTCGTCGTCCTGGGCGCGGGCGTTTCCGGCCTGAGCACGGCGCTTGCTCTGCTGAAGCGCGGCTTCGACGTCACCCTGCTGGAACGCGGCGAAGCGGGGGGCGAATCGTCCTGGGCAGGGGGGGGCATCCTGTCCCCGCTGTTGCCATGGGATTACGCAGAGCCGGTCAATGCGCTCGCCTCGCGGTCGATGGCAACCTACCCGGACTGGATCGCGGATATCGAAACCCGCTCCGGGCAATCCGCCGAATACTGGCGGTGCGGCATGCTGATCCGGGAAATCGCCTGCCGCGACGAAGCGCTCGCCTGGTGCCGGACGCACGGGCTGGCGGCCCGGGCCGAGAACGGCCAGGCCCTGCGGCTGCCAGGGATCGCCCAGATTCGCAATCCGCGCCTGGTGGCGGCGCTGCGCCAGGCCATCGCAGCGCTCGGCGGCACCCTCCATGCGCAGTGCACGGTGAATGCCCCGCTCGCCGGTTCCGGCCGCATCGAAGGCTTCGAAACCAGCCTGGGCACGTTCCGGGCGGACCGCGTCGTTCTGGCGACGGGCGCATGGGCCGGTGTGCCGATCGACGGAATCCCGCCCATGCCCAGGATTCGCCCGATCCGGGGCCAGATGCTGCTTTTCAGGCTGGCGCCGGGCGCGCTCGACACCATTCTCTTCCGCAACGGGCTGTACGTGATTCCGCGACTGGACGGCCACATCCTGGTCGGCAGCACGCTGGAGGATGTCGGCTTCGACAAGTCGACCGACGCCGCGACCGCCAGCCGGCTGCACGCCGAAGCAGCGCAACTGCTGCCGGCGCTGGCCGATGCGCAACCGATCCGCCACTGGGCCGGGCTGCGCCCGGGCGCGCCGGACAACATCCCGGTCATCGGGCCCCATCCGGATTTCGACAACGTGTTCGTCAACGCCGGGCACTACCGCTACGGGGTGACGATGGCCCCCGCCGCGTCCGAACTGCTGGCCGATCTGATGGAAGGCCGCACGCCTGCGCTCGATCCCTCGCCCTATCGCTGGGAAGCCGCGGCGGCACGGCGCTGGAACGACGCGCCCTGACGCCGGATGCCTTACACTTCGACCACGGTTCCTTCGCGCAACGCGTATGCCCCCCATCCCAGTCCCCTGCATGGCGCATGACTCCGCTGCCTGAGCGGACCCCGCATCGCCCGCTGGTCGTCTGGATCGTCAGCGACGGCAAGCCCGGGCATCTCAACCAGTCGCGCGGCCTGGCCGAAGCGCTGGCGCGCGCGACCCGCACCGACCTCCACACGATTCCAGCGCTGCCCGCCTGGCGGGCGTGGTTCGCCCTGCTGTTCAAGCGCAATCCTGCGCCGGCTCTGCCGATTCCCGACCTGATCCTGGGCGCCGGCCATGCCACCCATCCCAGCCTGCTGGCGGCGCGGCGCGCCACCGGCGGCCGCGCGGTGGTCCTGATGAAACCTTCCCTGCCGCGCCGCCTGTTCGACCTCGTCGTCGTCCCTGCGCACGACAAACTCACGGCCGATGCGCGCACCCTGGTCACCGAAGGTGCGCTGAACCGCATCCGCCCCGCCGCCGAAGCCGACGCTTCGCGCCGACAACGCGGACTGATGCTGATCGGCGGCGTCTCGCCGCATTTCGAATGGAACAGCGACGCGATCCGGGTGCAGATCAAAAGCCTGCTCGCCCGCACGCCCGGCATGCGCTGGACGCTCGCGACCTCGCGCCGCACGCCGGACGATTTTCTCGCGCAGTTCGCGGAGCATGCATCGCTCGACGTGGTGCCGCACACCGCCACGCCGCCCGACTGGCTGCCCGCGCAACTCGCCGCCAGCGGCACGGTCTGGGTCACGCCGGACAGCGCGTCGATGGTGTACGAGGCGCTCACCGCCGGTGCCGACGTCGGCGTGTTCGATCTTCCGGTCAACCCGAAAAGCCGGGTCGGCTGGGCGATCGCCGGCCTGGCCGACGCGCGGCGCATCACCCGCTTCGTGCGCTGGTGCGCGCACGGCACCCTGCATTCCAACACGACACCGCTGGCCGAAGCCGATCGCTGTGCGGCCTGGATACTCGAATGGCTGAAGACCGGAAACTGACCGTATTGCAATTGCTGCCCGCGCTCGAATCCGGCGGCGTCGAACGCGGCACGCTGGAAGTGGCGCATGCACTGGTGGCGCACGGCCACCGCGCACTCGTCATGTCGGCGGGCGGCAGGCTGGTCGCGCCGCTGGTCGAAGCCGGCGCACAGCATTTCGACTGGCCCATCGGGGTGAAGTCGTTGAAGACCCTCCTGCTGGCCGGCAAGCTGCGGCGCTTCCTGACGGAACACAAGGTGGACATCGTGCATGCGCGCTCGCGCGTGCCGGCCTGGGTCGCCTGGCTCGCCTGGCGCGGCATGCATCCCATGACGCGTCCGCGCTTCGTCACCACCGTGCACGGCCTCTACGGCGTCAACCGCTACAGCGGGATCATGACGCGCGGCGAAGCTGTGATCGCGGTGTCGGATACGGTGCGCGACTACATCCTGAGCAACTACCCGGATACGCTGCCGTGGCGCGTCAGCGTCATCCACCGCGGCGTCGACGGTGCAAGCTACCCGCACGGCTGGCAGCCCACGGCCGCCTGGCAGGAAAATTTCTTCGCGCAGTTTCCTGCCGCACGCAGCAAGCAGATCCTGACCCTGCCCGGCCGCATCACCCGGCTCAAGGGCCACGAGGATTTCATCGAACTGATCGGCCGGCTCAAGCGGCGCGGCCTGCCCGTGCACGGGCTTATCGTCGGCGGCGCAGCGCCGTCCAAGCAGCGCTATCTGCAAAAGCTGCGCTACCGCGTGCGCAGCCAGGGGCTGGAATCCGACATCGGTTTTACCGGCCAGCGCGACGACCTGAAGAGCATCCTGGCGATTTCCAGCCTGGTCCTGTCGCTCTCCACCCAGCCAGAATCCTTCGGCCGCACCACGCTGGAGGCGCTGCGCCTCGGCGTGCCCACTGCCGGATACGCGCACGGCGGCGTCGCGGAAATCCTGCGCAAGGTGTATCCAGCGGGTCTGCTGCCGTTCGGTGACATCGGCGAGGTCTGCCGCCGCGTCGGCCAGCTGCTCGCCCAGCCGCCCGCGGTTCCGGATGGCGATTTCTTCCCCTTGCAGGCCATGCTCGACCAGACGCTTGCGCTCTACGAGCAGATGGCGCGCGCGCCGCGCTGCTGATCCGCGTCAGGATCGACCCCGGATCGCATCCGGCAGGTGCAGCAGGCGGCCGCGCAGCTTGCCGTACAGGTCGGCCAGCGCCACGCGGGGGCTCGACAGGCGCAGTGCGCGCCGCGACAGCACCATTGCACCCGCCTCGGACCGCACATCGGCGCGATGGAGACGCCCGATCTCGCGCGCGATCACCGCGAAGAAGTTGTACTCGAACAGAACCCGGCGCCGTGCTTCCATGAGTGCCGGCAGGCGCTTCTCGTATGCGTTGCCGGCGATGGCTGCGCGCATGGTCGCGAGCGCGCCCGCCGGATCGCGGATGTCGATGCGGATGAAACTCTCCGGCGGGAAATAATCCTCGGCGTCGGGACAGCCGAAGTAGAACGGCAGCGCGAGGCCGAGGAAAGGGTCGGCGAGCTTCTCCGTCCAGTGATGCGGACCGACGAAGTTCTCGATGGCGACATGGTAACGGTAGCTGCGCAGGCAATCCGCCTTGTCGTCGAGCGGACGCGGCGTCTGCCGGCCGAAGGTGTCGAGCTCCGGCATGTGTTCGACCAGCCAGCGCATGAAGCGCGCACGATGATGATGCAGCGTGTGGCGCATCGCCTTGGGCGAATAGACCATCGATACATCGCGTTCCTTGCGCGTCGGCGGGTGCGCAACCATGTGGTCGAACGATTCGACCTGCCGGCTGCCCATGCCGTAGAACCAGTGCAGCGCCGGCTGCGAATGAATGCGGTTCGGATGCGGCAAGGCCCACTCCGGCTGGCTGGTAAGCACCGCACCGAACTGGCGGGTAAAGCTGTCGCCGTAGATCTTCACCGACGAAGGTTCGGTGGTGACCAGCAGCGTGTGCGCACGCGGACAGGCCAGTTCCTCGTGCGTCGTTCTCCTGGGTTCGCCTGCACGCGCAGGCAGATCGTCGTACACCACCAGCCAGTCGTAATCGCGGGCATCGCGCTCGAACACGAAGGTGCAGTCGCCCCAGGCGGGTTCGCCAGCCGGCAACTGGTGCAGCCAGGTTTCCACGGAGAGGTTGGCCAGGACCTTGACGCGCAGGCGCGGGGAGGACATCGCGGTCGCGGCGGGACTCACGCCTGCCGCAACTCCGCCTGGTATTCCGGCACCCAGGCCTGCAGATGGCGCTTGACCGTCGCCTCGTCGTGCGGGTCGGGTTCGGCCAGGAAAGCCAGGCATTCGGCATAGCCCCCGGCCTGTGCCGTGCGCGCCTTGGCGACCCGCAGCTTGGGATGCGGGGTGGGCAAGGTGGATTCGTCGTCTGCCAGCAGCTCCTCGTAGAGCTTTTCGCCCGGGCGCAGCCCGGTGTATTCGATACGGATGCGATCCTCGTCGGCACCGGACAGGCGGATCATCAGCCTGGCCAGGTCCGCGATCTTCACCGGCTCGCCCATATCGAGCACGAAGATCTCGCCGCCCTCGCCCATCAGGCCGGCCTGCAGCACCAGTTGCGCCGCTTCGGGAATCGACATGAAATAGCGCGTGATCTCCGGATGCGTCACCGTCACCGGACCGCCCGCCTCGATCTGGCTGCGGAATTTCGGGATCACGCTGCCCGAGGAGCCCAGCACATTGCCGAAACGCACGGAGACGAAACGCGTCCCGTCGGGCTGCTGCATGGACTGACAGACCATTTCCGCCAGCCGCTTGGTGGCGCCCATCACGTTGGTCGGATTGACCGCCTTGTCAGTGGAAATCATCACGAACTTGGCCACACCGTTTGCCTGAGAGGCGGCAGCCACCACCTGCGTGCCCAGCACGTTGTTGCGCACGGCCTGCCAGGCGTTGACGTTTTCCATCAGCGGCACGTGCTTGTAGGCGGCGGCGTGAAACACAACACTCGGGCGATGCATGCCCATGACATGATTCACCCAGCCGGCATTCTTCACGTCGCCGATGACGGGCACGATGGCAAGGTCCGGAAAACCTTGCGGCAGTTCCTGCTCCATCGCATACAGCGCCAGTTCGGACTGTTCGAACAGTACCAGTTTGGCCGGCGCGAAGCGTCGTCGAGCTGCACCGGATCGCGCCCGAGCAGATCGTCGAGTTCGACGCGGCGCAGACTGGACACCGAGACCCGCCCCGCCACCAGATCTTCCAGCGAAGGAATGGTCATGACGTTGAGCCCGGCTTCGGTGCAGGCCTGGGTGACGCGCTTGCGCACCTCGTGCGCGGCCGACGGCAGGGCCAGCACGATGTCGCCCACCTCCATCCGCTTCGCATGCAGCACGACCTCGTCGAGCGCGTCGAGGACAGGAATCCCCTGCACCAGCCGTCCCTGCTTGTCGCGGCTGTCGTCGAGCAGGCCCACCACGTGGAAGCCGGACGGATTGCGCGCCAGTTCGCGCAGCAGGAAATCCGCCGCCGAACCGGCGCCGGCCACCAGCACCGGCTTGCTGTCCGGGCGCAGCACGCTGGCCAGGCGATGCTCCTTCCAGGCACGGTAGGCCAGCCGGCTGCCGCCCATGACGATGACCAGCAACAGGGGATCGAGAATCAGCACCGAACGCGGCACGACGACGTGCACGCGGAACAGGATCAGCACCAGAGGAATCATCAGCGCGGCAATGGCCACGGCGAACACGATGCGCTTGAGATCGGGCAGGCTGGCAAAGCGCCAGATACCACGGTAGAGGCCGAAACGCCAGAACACCACCGCCTGCAGCGGCACCACCCAGGCCAGGGTGGACAGGGCCGCCGCCTGATATTCGGGCGGCACCGCCAGATTGAAGCGCAGCCAGTACGCCCCCAGCCAGGCCAGCGCGGCGACGGCGATATCGTGCAGGATGATGACGAGGGTGCGCGGATTAAGCTTCATTGCGGGTCTGCCGCCAGCGCCGGTCGACGGCGAGAAACAGGATTGCATAGAGAACGCCCGACAGTATAAGCAGGGCCGGGGCATTCTGCGGCCAGGCGCGTGCCGCGAAGGCCAGACCCGCCATC
>JBGAFQ010000077.1:0-4990 GCA_044227195.1 Thiobacillus sp. | reverse complement strand
GACGAAGGCCGCGACGTGCTGCTGTTCGTCGACAACATCTACCGCTACACCCTGGCCGGTACCGAAGTGTCCGCGCTGCTGGGCCGGATGCCGTCCGCGGTGGGCTACCAGCCGACGCTGGCCGAGGAAATGGGCCGCCTGCAGGAGCGCATCACCTCGACCAAGACCGGCTCGATCACCTCCTTCCAGGCCGTGTACGTGCCGGCGGACGACTTGACCGACCCCTCGCCCGCGACCACCTTCGCCCACCTGGACGCCACCCTGGTGCTGTCGCGCCAGGTGGCCGAACTGGGCATCTACCCCGCGGTGGACCCGCTCGACTCGACCTCGCGCATCCTGGATCCGCAGGTTGTCGGCGACGAGCACTACTCGGTCGCGCGCAAGGTGCAGGGCACGTTGCAGAAGTACAAGGAACTGCGCGACATCATCGCCATTCTGGGCATGGACGAACTGTCGCCGGAAGACAAGCTCGCCGTGTCCCGCGCGCGCAAGCTTCAGCGCTTCCTGTCGCAGCCCTTCTTCGTTGCCGAAGTGTTCACCGGCGCACCGGGTAAATACGTCTCGCTGAAGGACACCATCGCCGGCTTCAAGGCGATCGTCGAAGGCGAATACGACCATCTCCCCGAACAGGCCTTCTACATGGTCGGTCCCATCGAGGAAGCGGTCGAGAAGGCGAAGACGATTCAGTAAGAGGGATCGGGAGTCAGGGGCCAGGGAAATCGGAAGCGAAGCCGCACCACCCCTGATCCTGAATCCTGACACCTGAAAGGAAAAAAATGGCCATGACCCTACACGTCGACATCGTCAGCGCAGAAAAATCGCTCTACTCCGGTACCGCCGAAGTGGTGATCGCTCCCGGCATGCGCGGCGAACTCGGCATCTACCCGCGGCACACCCCGCTGCTCACCACGCTGAAACCGGGTGCGGTGCGCATCAAGGTGCCGAACCAGGCCGAGGAAGAGCTGGTGTATGTGTCCGGCGGCATACTCGAAGTGCAGCCGCACGTCGTCACCATCCTGTCCGACTCCGCCATCCGCGGCGCCGACCTGGACGAGGCCAAGGCGCTTGAAGCCAAGCGGGCCGCCGAAGAGGCGATGAAGGACAAGGCGGCCAGCATCGACTACGCGCAGGCACAAGCCGAACTGGCGCAAGCGGTCGCGCAACTGGCGGCGATCAAGAAGCTGCGCAAGCTGACCTGAGCGATATCCGCGTTCGGACTAGAAAAAAAGCAGCCTTCGGGCTGCTTTTTTTCTATGGTGCGGAGCCATCGGCGTAGATTCGGCAATAATTGTCCAGCCAAACCGATAAGGTACGCTGCATGTCGCTTCCAGAATCGCGATGGCCCATGCGCCTGTACGATTGGCTCGCGGTGGGCTTGGCCACGGGCATCGCCCTGGCCTATTACCTGTTGCTGCACAAGGTCGGGGCCTTTAGCGACGAGGGCTCCTGCTGCACGATCGCCCAGGGCATCCTCCAGGGCCATCAGCCCTATCAGGACTATTTCAACGAAAAGCCCCCGCTCCAGTATTACTGGACGGCACTCGTATTTGCCTTCCTGGGCGATACGATGGACTCTGCGCGCATGGGCGTGGCCCTGCTACTGGCGGTTGCCCTTGCACTGAGCCTGGCGCCGCTCGCGCGCCACGCGCAGGGATGGCGGATACTGTTTTGGGCGTTGGCGCTGGCGGTTGCCGGACTGACCATGCGTGCGTACAACAATCTGGCCGAATCGGCTCTGGCCCTGCTGGGCGTGGTCAGCCTGCGAGCCGCACTCGGAAACCGCCCTGATAACGCCTTGCGGTCGGGGTTTGCTGCAGGGATGAGCCAGGGCCTGTCGTGCGGATTCCGGCTGACTGCCTGTTTCAATACGCTGGTGCTGGCATTCGCCCCGTGGCAGGGCAAGGGGCGCGCGGCCTACTTTTTCGGCGTCGGTCTGGCGCTGGCGGCCTGGGCCGGCTTGCTGGCGGTGGAAGGGCTGCTTCCGGCGTTTTTCGATGCGACCCTGTGGTTTCACTGGAACAACCCTGCGGGTCTGGCCTATCTGAGGGGCCTGCAGGAAATCGACCAACCCGGCTTTCTGATCTGGCTGGGTGTGATGCTTGCTGCCGCTTTCGCCGCGTTCAGGCACCGGCAGCCTTGGGTCGTGCCGGTCCTGCTGGGTGCGGCCCTCTCCTTTCTTGGACGTATGGACGCATTCCGGCTCTGGCCTTCCACGATGATGGGGTTTGCCTATCTATTCACGTGCGCCGGGCCTGCGCCGCGGGCACGTCTGGTCTGGATAACGGGCAGCATTGCCTTGCTGGTCGTGGCTACGCAGGTGAAACCCGAACAAGGTTTCCGCCGCGAACAGGCGATCGCCGACACCGTGACGCGCTTGAGCCAGCCTGACGACCGCATCTGGGTGGCGCCCTTCCTGCCGAACGTGTATTGCCTCGCCGGACGCCGCCCCGCGTCCCGCTATTATTTCATCCTGCCCTGGACGCTCAGGCCGGACGTGCGTCGCCGCCTGCTGGACGAACTGCGCATGCACCCGCCGCGTGTGCTGGTGGACGCTTCCAACGCGCAATTTGCGCTGGACCGCATGCTGCCCGAAATCCGCCCCCTGCTGGAGGCGGAATACGTGTTGGTGGAAAGACAACGGGGTGTCGCAATCTACCTGCGCACGGCGCCGGCAAGGGAATAGCGCACCCGGTTCGGACCCGACAGCGGGCGTCGGGCAGGGCGGTGCAAACGCGGGGTTTTTATGTGTCCCGTCATGTGCAGGCGATATACTTGGCGCGCGTTTTGCACCACACGTCCTGACTACTGCCAGAAACGGCCCCAACCTGACCGACACGCATGCATTCCCCTCTCGATATCCTGATCCTCGCGGCGGGCAAGGGCACCCGGATGCGCTCCGACCTGCCCAAGGTGCTGCACAGGCTGGCCGGCAAACCCCTGCTGGGCCACGTCGTTGATACCGCGCATGCGCTGGGCGCCGCGCAAACCTGCGTGGTCTATGGCTTCGGCGGCGACGCCGTGCCGCAGGCCATGGCTGACGACAAGCTGACGTTCGTGCTGCAGGCCGAACAGCACGGCACCGGCCATGCGGTGCAACAAGCGTTGCCGCAGCTCGCCGACGACAGTGTCACGCTGGTGCTCTACGGCGACGTGCCGCTGACGCGCGCCGCCACCCTGCAGCCGCTGGTCGCGGCAGCGCAGGCCGGCAAGCTGGGCTTGCTGACGGTTGCGCTCGCGGACCCCACGGGCTACGGGCGGATCGTCCGGATCGGGGGCCGGGTGGTGCGCATCGTCGAACACAAGGACGCCGATGACGCCGAGCGTGCGATCCGCGAGGTCAACACCGGCATACTCGCGGTCGCCACGCGCCACCTGAAAACCTGGATCGGGCAGCTCAGAAACGACAACGCGCAGGGCGAGTACTACCTCACCGACATCATCGCAATGGCAGTGAGGGACGGCGTCGAGGTCGAAACCCACCAGCCGGTGCACGAATGGGAAGTGCTCGGCGTCAACAGCAAGGCCCAGCTCGCCGAGCTGGAGCGCATCCATCAGAATGAGATCGCACAGGCGCTGCTGAACGATGGCGTGACGCTGGCCGACCCGGCCCGCATCGACGTGCGCGGGTCACTGGCCTGCGGGCGCGACGTCAGCATCGACGTCAATTGCGTGTTCGAGGGCCGCGTCGTATTGGGTGACGGCGTGCAAGTGGGCGCCAACTGCGTGCTGCGCAACGCCACTGTGGCGGCCGGCACCCGCATCGACGCCTTCACCCTCATCGACGACGCCGCCATCGGCGAGGAAAACAAGATCGGCCCCTTCTCGCGCATCCGGCCCGGGACGAAACTGGCGCGCGACGTGCACGTGGGCAACTTCGTCGAAATCAAGAACAGCCAGATCGACGACGGCTCCAAGATCAACCACCTGTCCTACGTGGGCGACACCACCATGGGCAAGAAGGTCAACATTGGCGCGGGCACCATCACCTGCAACTACGACGGTGCCAACAAGCATCGCACCGTGATCGAAGACGACGTTTTCGTCGGCTCGGATACGCAACTGGTCGCGCCCGTCACCGTCGGCAAGGGCGCCACGCTGGGCGCCGGCACCACGCTGACCAGGGATGCGCCGGCGGGCGAGCTCACCCTGTCGCGCGCCAGACAACTCACCATCGCCGGCTGGAAACGGCCGGTCAAACAGAAGAAGGAAGGCTGATCATGTGCGGTATCGTCGGCGCGGTCGCGCAACGCAACGTCGTTCCCATCCTGCTCGAAGGCCTGCGGCGGCTGGAATACCGCGGCTACGATTCGGCCGGGCTGGTCACCATCAACGGCGGCTTGAAGCGCGTACGCAGCGTCGGCCGCGTCGCCTCGCTGGCCGAAGATTGCGCGAAGCAGCAGATGCACGGCCACCTGGGCATTGCCCACACCCGCTGGGCAACGCACGGCGCCCCGTCCGAAGCGAACGCCCACCCGCACGTCAGCAACGGGTTGGCGGTGGTGCACAACGGCATCATCGAAAACCACGAGGCCCTGCGCGCCCGGCTCAAGGCCGAGGGTTTCGCCTTCACTTCGGAAACTGACACCGAGGTGATCGCTCACCTCGTCGAACTGTATTACCGGCAATCAAAGGATATGCTCGTCGCGACCCGCGCAGCCGTCGCCGAGCTCGAAGGCGCGTATGCCATCGGCGTAGTGAGCGAGGACTCGCCCAATCGACTGATCTGTGCGCGCAAGGGTAGTCCGCTCCTGATCGGCCTGGGCATCGAGGAAAACTTCATCGCCTCCGACGTCTCCGCGCTGCTGCCGGTGACCCAGCGCGTGATCTATCTGGAAGAGGGCGACGTCGCCGACATCGGCCTGTTGTCAGTCAAGGTCTACGATATGGCCGGCAAGGAAACCGACCGCAGCGTGCACGTTTCCGAACTCTCCGCCGACATGGCCGAGCTCGGCAACTACCGGCATTTCATGCAGAAGGAGATCCACGAACA
>JBGAFQ010000020.1:0-47859 GCA_044227195.1 Thiobacillus sp. | reverse complement strand
CCTGCGGCAACGCCATATCCTTGCGGTCGTGTAGGTTGGACACCTACAAACATAACAACCGCTCACAAGGGAAAGAACAATGACCAGACTGCAAACCCGTGCCGCCATGGTGGTTGCCATGGCCGGCGCCGCGATGTTCAGCGTGGATGCCCAGGCCGTCGTGACCACCTATAGCGTCACGCAGACCTACCATCAGCTGCATCCCAGCCTCGTATCCAAGGGCAACGACACGATCTTCACCGGCGCATTCCAGTACGACGACGTCGCGCAGACCGTGAGCGGCCTCAGCGGTTCGCTGACCGAATCGATGACCGGCAACACGCTCGGCGGCACCCCGATGAGCACGGTTGCCCTGAATTATCAGCTTTCGTCCGTGTACGACGGCATGGGCGGTCTGCTGGTCAGCGTGTTCGCGCAGAACTCGACCGACGTATTCACCGGCGGCGGCTTCGCGACCGGCGGCACGGCCACCTACGGCAACCAGAACGCCTACGTGACGCTCTACCTCAATCTCGCCAACCCGACCGCCGCCCTGACCGCGGACCAGACCAAGAAGCTGGCCTATGCCGATTGCACCAGCGGTGGCCTGATGATGGGCTCGGTGTGCATGACCGGCTGGCTCAAGACGGACGGTACGGCCGGCGGCACCATGATGGGGACTGCGCCGATCACGCAGACGATCACGGCGGCGGTGCCGGAGCCGGAAAGCTACGCGATGCTGCTGGCCGGGCTTGGCCTGGTCGGTTTTGCGGTACGCCGGCGCAGCGTGCGCTGATTCGATAACTCCGGGAGAGACTCATGAAAAAATCCGTATTGCTTGTCGGCGCGCTGTCCATGTTCGCCGGCGTTCAGATGGCGCACGCCGCCGTCACCACCTACAACGTCGTCGAAAACTTCCTCGAACCCGATACCAAGCCCAGGAACACGATCTTCAAGGGCACGTTCGACTTCGACGATGTCGCCATGACGGTGTCGAATCTGCAGGGCATGCTGTCCGAGTCGATGACAGGCGATCCGTTCAACCCGGGCGTCAATGGCGACTACGGCATGACCTGGCTGAACCTCACGCACCAGTTGTCGTCGCAATCCGTGACGCTGGGTGGGGTCGATGGCCTGCTGGTGACCACCTTCCTGAATAGCAATACCAACACCTTCACAACCATGTTCGGGGGCGACGGATGGTCGCCCGGGACCGGCCTGGCCATGTACTACAACATTCCGGGGGTCAATCCGGGGAATGCCTACGCCATGATCTTCGTACCGAAAGCGGATCCCACGATGGCGTTGGCACAGGCGCAGATCGACAGGCTCGCCTATGCGGACTGTGCGCCGGGAGGCATGATGATGTCAGCCTGCATGACGGGCACGACGGTGGCAGGGTATGGCACCGTTGGGTCAATGAGCGGCTACCCGGTGTCGCAGACCATCACGGCAGCCGTTCCGGAACCCGAGACCTACGCGATGCTGCTGGCCGGCCTGGGTCTGGTCGGCTGGGCGGCGCGTCGCCGCACGCAAGCCTGAATATAAGCAATAACCAGGTGGAGGAGAGACATGAGATCTGCCCTGAGGATCGTGGCTGTTCTGGCGGCCGTTTGTGCGGCCTGGCCCGCCCATGCGCACATCAGCTACAGCGGCCGTAATTTCGGCACCATCGGCAGCAGCAGCGTGACGATCTCGAACCAGACCGTCAGCAGCAATTTCGGCTGGGCCGATGCCTCCGACCTGTCGCTGGCATTCGATGCCAACTATACGGCCTGGCATACCGTCGACTCGGGCACCTACACGTCCGCCACGTTCGTGGATGGCATCGACAACCTGTATTACGGCGACAGCCACAAGGGCAAGGCCTTCCGCTTTCACCTGGATACGACGCAGACGCTGACGATCAGCGCGACGTCGAATGCGTCCGCGACGGTATCGAGCGTCGGCGGTCTGGCCCCGGGCTTCTCGGTCTATCAGGGGCTAGCGGCCATCGCGCCTTTCACGGCCCCCCAGACAAGCGCCGATCACGATTTCGCGACGGCCTCGCAGGCCTGGCGCACGAGTGCGGTGCAGGCCGTCACCGGCAATGGCAGTTACAACTACCTCGCCACGCAGGGTAGCTGGAACGCCCTGGGCGACTGGTACATCGGCGGCGACGGCGAACCTTCGGGAAATCTTTCGGTGCTCAGTTTCTTTCAGTATGTCGGCTCGGCGGCGACCGCTGTCCATGACGGCACGGCCTCGGGAACGTTTACCCTCGGACCTGGCGACTACACGATTTTCGTGGGTGGCGACGACATCCTGGCCAAATCCCAGGCGGATTCCATCAAGGCTTATGGCGTATCGCTCACCATCGCTGCCGTTCCGGAGCCGGAAACTTATGGCATGCTGCTGGTCGGCCTGGGTCTGGTGGGCGCAGCGGTTCGCAGACGTAAGGGAACCTGATTCCCAGCGTGCAGGTGCTTGATACCGGCATCAGGATGCCGGCAAAGAATAAATGAAATGATTCTTCGACAGACCTTCGGGTGCACGACCCGCGCATGGCTTCGCCCTGCGCGGGTCGTGCTGTTTGCGGCCAGCCTCTGCGGTTCGCTTGCCCATGCGGCGGAGCCCGGTACGCCGGTCGCGCTGGAGCAGGCCGAGCCGCTGATGACCGTGATCGTCACCGGGACGCCGGAGCAGTCCCCGCCGCTGGGCGCGACCCGCCTCGGCACGGAGGCAATCGCCCCGCAGCGCACGCGCACGAGCGACACGACGCGCCTGCTGGAAGACGTTCCCGGCGCGAGCGTCTACAGTGCCGGCGGCATTTCCGGCCTTCCCGTCCTCCATGGCCTTGCCGACGACCGCCTGCGCGTCCAGGTCGACGGCATGGACCTGATGTCGGCCTGCCCCAACCACATGAATTCGGTGCTGTCCTACATCGATCCGTCGCGGGTCGAAAGCATCGACGTGTACGCGGGGATCGCGCCGGTGAGCGCGGGAGGCGACAGCATCGGCGGCGCCATCCAGGTGAAATCGGCGCCGCCGGAATTTGCCGGCGAAGGCGAGGGGCTGCTGATGAAGGGACAGGCGGGGGCCTTCTACCGCAGCAACGGCAATGCGCGCGGCTACAACTTCGGCGCCTCGGTGGCCGGGGAACGGGTGGCCCTGTCGTACACCGAATCGAATTCGCAATCCGACAACTACGAGGCGGCCGGCAACTTCAAGAAGCCCGGCCTGTGGCAAAACTTCGGTGCACGGCCGATTGCGCCGGAGGAAGTCGGCGTCAGCGAATACCGGGGGGCGCGCAACCGGGCGCTCGACCTGGCCTTTCGCCAGGCCGATCATCTGTTCGAGCTGGGATTGAGCGAGCAGAAACTCGACTACGAAGGCTTTCCCAACCAGCGCATGGACATGGTTTCCAGCGCACCCGATCCGAACGATCCGACCGTGCCGGGCAATTACCTCATCGACAAGGGCGAGCCCGCCAACGTGAATCGGCTGGTCAATCTGCGCTACACCGGGCAGTACGACTGGGGCCAGATCGAGGCGCGGGTCTTCGGGCAGCGGCTGCGTCATCACATGGACATGCTGCAGGACAGGTATCTTTTCCTGATGATGCCGATGGACACGGAGTCAACGACGCTGGGCGGGCAGATCAAGGGCAGCATCGACCTGTCGGAAGCCGACACCCTGCGCGTGGGCGGCGATTTCCAGCGCTATCGCCTGGACGACTGGTGGCCGCCTGTCGGTGGTCCTGCACCAGGCGCAATGTGCTGCAACGATTTCTGGAACATCCGCGACGGCGAGCGCGACCGCCTGGGCCTGTTCGCCGAATGGGAAGCGCGCTGGAACGCCGACTGGACGACGCTGGCCGGCATCCGCAGCGATACCGTGGTGTCGAACGCCGGGCCGGTGCAGGGCTACAGCAGCGGCAGCTACCAGGCGGATGCCGACAAGTTCAACGCGCTCGACCGCGAACGCGTCGACCACAACTGGGACTGGACGCTGCTGGCGCGCTTCAGCCCGGATGCGACGCGGAGCTACGAGGCTGGCGTCGCGCGCAAGACGCGTTCGCCCAACCTGCACGAGCGCTATCCCTGGTCGAGCTTCGCCATGGCGGCGCTGATGAACAACTTTGTCGGCGACGGCAACGGCTACGTCGGCAATCCCGACCTGAAGCCGGAAGTTGCGCACACGCTCAGCGCGAGCGCGGACTGGCACGATGCGGACAAGACGGAGTGGGGGTTCAAGGCGACGGCTTACGCGACCTGGGTCGAGGATTTCATCGACGCGAAGCGCTGCAGCCCGCCGGTCTGCAATACGAACGCCTACCTGACGACGACCAATGCCTACGTGCTGCTGCAGTACGTGAACCAGTCGGCGTTCCTGTATGGCGTCGATCTGTCCGGTTCGCTTCATTTGGGCAAAACCGGCGACCTGGGTGACTGGACCGCCACTGCGCTGCTCAACTACGTGCGCGGCGAGAACCGCAGCACGGGCGACAACCTGTACCACATGATGCCGCTCAACGCGAAGCTCGCGCTGGTGCACCGGCTCGGCCGCTGGACCAGCACGGCCGAGGTGCAGGGCGTGGCGGCCAAGGATGCGGTTTCCCAGGTGCGCAACGAAGTCACGACGCCGGGCTATGCGCTGTTCAACCTGCGCAGCAGCGTCGAGTGGAAACAGGTGCGCCTCGATGTCGATGTCGAGAACGTCTTCGATACCTTCTACCTGCTGCCGCTGGGCGGCGCCTATCTCGGCCAGGGGAATTCGATGACGACCGGCGGCGTGCCCTGGGGCATGAGCGTGCCGGGACGGGGGCGTTCCCTCAACGTCGCGTTGAACCTGCGTTTCTGAAGCGGGCTCAGGCCAGAACCTGCTCGAACTCCGCCACCACCTGCCGCAGCCGGCTGGCCTCCTGCTCGGGGCGCATGAGGGTGCAGGGTGGCCAGCCGCCGTTCGTCGCCCACCGGGAAGTAGCCGGGATAGTCCGCCCCCAGCATGCCGATGTTGCCCGACATGTACGACGCCAGCACCGGCACGTCGGCGGCGAGCGCTTCGCAGATCACGTTGGCGCCGCCTTCCATTACCGAGCTGATGACCATGAGCTTCGCGCGCGCCAGCTGCTTCAGCACCGCGTTGTGGGTGACGCTGCCGGCCCAGTGCCAGCGCGGCAGCTTGCGTTCGGCGAGTTCGGCCGTTTCTGCCATCTCCTCGGACAGCGCCTCGCCCAGATGCGTCACCCGGATGCGCGAGTATTCCGGCAGGTAGGCGGTGGCGAGCGCCGGGCGGAAAGGATCCTTTTCCTCGCGCAGGTGGCCGACGACCAGCACGTCGAAGAAGTCCTCGTGCGCAGGCAGGCGCGCGATGTCGGGCGCGGACTGGTAGATCACGCGCGCCTTGGCGGCGAGTTCGGACGGCAGTTCGTCGAGGCCGCGATCCTGCAGCACGATCAGGCGATGCGCCAGCGCCAGCGCCTGCTGCGCATTCGCATCCTCGTGGATGTCGCGGTAGAGATCGGTGCCGGTCAGCGCCAGCAGCAGCGGGCGGCTGGGATGGCGGTCGGCGAAGGCGCGGATCGCGGCGAAGCTGCGGCGTGCGTGCAGCGCCAGCATCAGGTCGGCGTCGCGGCCGTCCCATTCGACCTGCACCCGCACCGTGTGGCCGGCATCGCGCAGGAAGCGCGCCCAGCGCGCGGCGGTGTGCCAGTTGCCGTTGCGATGCTCGCGACCGTAGGGCGTGATGAGGACGATGCGCATGGCGCGAGTGTACGCTTTGTGGGGAGCGGTGAGCGTGAGTGGGGAGTGGGATAATCGGGCCATGCATGAAACCGCCATCACCTCGCACGACAACCCCATTTTCAGGCGGCTGAAGAAGCTGGCCGAATCGGCACGCGCGCGCCGGGAGGCGCGGATGACGCTGCTCGACGGCGAGCACTTGCTGGCGGCCTATCTGGATGCCGGCGGCCAGCCGCATACCCTGGTGCGTGCAGCGTCGTCCGATCCGGCGAAGCTGGCGCCGCTCGCCGCGCGCTGCACGCAGGCCAAGGCGCTGGTGTTGCCAGACGCGCTGTTCGCCGAACTTTCGCCCGTGGCCACGCCCAGCGGCTCCGTCGCCGAAGCGGCCTGGCTCGCGCCGCCGGCCATCGAGGGCGTGCCGCTCGTCGTCGTGCTGGAAGACATCCAGGATCCCGGCAACGTCGGCGCGATGCTGCGTACCGCAGCGGCGGCCGGTGCAACGCGTGCGGTCCTGTCGAAGGGCTGCCACGATCCGTGGTCGCCCAAGGCGCTGCGCGGCGGGCAGGGCGCGCAGTTCGTGCTGCCGCTGGATACCGGCATCGACCTGCCGGACTGGCTCGCGTGTTTTGGCGGCGATAGCCTCGCGCTCGCGCCGGGCGAGGGCGGCAGCCTCTACGGACGCGTGCTCACCGGGCCGCTGGCGCTCGTGGTCGGCAACGAGGGTGCGGGGCTGTCGCTGGCTGCGTGCGCGGCTGCGGCTGCCAGGGTGAGCATACCGATGCGCGGGAAAGTGGAGTCTTTGAACGCGGCGGCAGCGCTTGCCGTCGCGGTGTTCGAGGCCGCCCGGCAACGCGCGGCCTGAGCGGCCGGTTCAGGGTTTTTTCAGGGCGCGTTCGCCGCTGCGGCGGTCGAGCTGCACGCGCAACTGGTTGTCGCGCGCGAAGCCCATCACGTAGGCGTAGGCGGCCGGTTCGGCCTCCTCCAGCCAGCGCGCCACGACGAGGCAGCGTTCGCCGTCGAGGATGCAGGGCTGCACGCCTGCCGAGTAGCGCAGGCGGTGATCGACCAGAAAGCTTGCCAGGGTGGACGACAGGCGCTCGCTCCAGTCCGACGGACGGAATTTCTTCCCGTTTTCCATCACGCCCGTGATGACCAGATCGTCCTGCGGCATGGCTGCACCTCCCTGTGTGGGTTCGTGCCTGCTATTGCGGCGGAAAACCCCGCCTACTTGAGCGACTGCCGCAAACGGGCGGCGATTTCCTCCACCGACATGCGGGTGGAGTCGAGCACCGGCACGTCGTGGCGGGCGAACAGGGCAGAGGCGGCCGCAAGCTCGCTGCGGCACTGATCCGGGCTGGCATAGCGGCTGCCAGGGTAGCGCGCCTCGCGGATCGCCGCCAGCCGCGCCGGATCGAGCGTGAGCCCGCGCAGGCGCGGCAGCTGGGCGAGCAGGCAATCGGGCAAGGCGTCGCGCGCGAGGTCGTCCGGCGTCAGCGGATAGTTGGCGGCGGCCAGGCCGTATTGCAAGGCGAGGTAGAGTGCGGTCGGCGTCTTGCCGACGCGCGAGACGCCGACGAGCACCAGGTCGGCCTGGGCGAGCCGCTGCGGCTGCAGGCCGTCGTCGAGTGCGAGGCTGAAGTTCACCGCGTCCATGCGCGCCTCGTAGTCGGGCGCCATGCCATGGGTATGGCCGGGATCGGGCACGGCGGGATGGCCGAGCGCGGCTTCCACTGCCGGCGCGATCAGGTCGAAGGCGTCGAACACCGGCGTGCCGGCGTCGCGCAGGATGGCACGCACGGCCGGGTCGGTGAGGGTGGAAAACACCAGCGCACCGGGCGTGGCGGCGATGCGCTGCGCGGCTTCGCGCGCCTTCTCGGCGTTGTCCACGAACGGCAGCACAATCCGGCTAAACTCGAAGGCAGGAAACTGCGACAGCACGCTTTTCGCCACCGCCTCGACGGTGACGCCGGTGTGATCCGATACGCAGTAGGCAATGCGTGTGTTCATGAAGAGGTGGAGATGACGGACCTGACCGACTATATCGTTCCCCTGGATCAACTGTCGATGGCCGACGTGCCGCGGGTGGGCGGCAAGAACGCCTCGCTCGGCGAAATGATCGCGCATCTCGCCAATGCCGGCGTGAAGGTGCCGGGCGGTTTCGCCACCACCGCACAGGCGTTCTGGGACGTGCTCGATCACAACCAGCTGCGCGGGCGTATCCAGGCGCGCCTGGCCGCGCTCGACGTCGCCGACGTGGCCGCGCTGGCCGCCGCCGGCGCGGAGATTCGCGGCTGGGTGGAGGCGGCGACGCTGCCGTCCGCGCTGGAAGCCGGACTGGTCGAAGCCTATCGCGCGCTGGGGAACTCCGTGTCGGTCGCCGTGCGTTCGTCGGCCACCGCCGAGGACCTGCCCGACGCCTCCTTCGCCGGCCAGCAGGAAACCTATCTGCACGTGCGCGGCGAGGCCGACCTGCTGCGCTACGTGAAGAAGGTCTTCGCCTCGCTCTACAACGACCGTGCCATCGCCTACCGCGTGCACCACGGCTTCGCGCACGCCGACGTTGCGCTGTCAGCCGGCATCCAGCGCATGGTGCGTTCCGACCTTGCCAGCGCCGGCGTGATGTTCACGCTCGATACCGAATCCGGCTTCCGCGACGTGGTCTTCATCACCGCCGCGTATGGCCTGGGCGAAACCGTGGTGCAGGGGGCGGTGAACCCGGACGAATTCTATGTCCACAAGCCGCGCTTTGCGGACGGCTATCCCGCCATCGTGCGGCGCGAACTCGGCGGCAAGGCCATCCGCATGGTCTGGCGCGACGGCGACAATCTGGTCGAGGACACGCCGCGCGATCTGGCGCAGCGCTACGCGCTGACCGATGCCGACGTGCTCGACCTCGCGCGGCAGGCGATGACCATCGAGGCGCACTACGGCCGGCCGATGGACATCGAATGGGCGAAGGACGGCGAGACCGGCGAACTCTTCATCGTGCAGGCGCGGCCGGAGACGGTGAAGGCGCGCAGCGCCGGCGGCGGCGAGCGCTACGTGCTGGAACAGACCGGCGAGGTGCGCATCAGCGGCCGCGCCATCGGGCAGAAAATCGGCGCCGGCGCGGTGCGCGTGATCGCCAGCCCGGCCGAGATGCAGCGCGTACGGCCCGGCGACGTGCTGGTCACCGACATGACCGATCCCGACTGGGAGCCGGTGATGAAGCGCGCCGCGGCCATCGTCACCAACCGCGGCGGCCGCACCTGTCACGCCGCCATCGTCGCGCGCGAGCTGGGCATTCCCGCCGTGGTCGGCAGCGGCGACGCAACGACGGTGCTGCAGGACGGCGAGCCGGTGACCGTCTCCTGCGCCGAGGGCGACACCGGCTTCGTCTACGCCGGACGCTTGCGCTTCAGCGTGGAGACGCTGGCGAGCGCGATCCTCGCCGAGCCGCCGGTGAAGCTGATGATGAACGTGGGCAACCCCGAGCGCGCCTTCGAGTTTGCGCAGATTCCCAACCACGGCATCGGCCTCGCGCGGCTGGAGTTCATCATCGCCCGCATGATCGGCGTGCATCCGCTGGCGCTGCTGGATTACGCGAAGCTGCCCGAAGCCTTGCGGCGCGAGATCGATGTGCGCACTGCCGGCTACGCCGACCCGGTCGCCTTCTATGTCGACAAGCTCGCCGAGGGCATCGCCACGCTGGCTGCCGCGTTCTGGCCCAGGCCGGTGATCGTGCGCCTGTCCGACTTCAAGTCGAACGAATACGCCAACCTGCTGGGCGGCGACCGCTACGAGCCGAAGGAAGAGAACCCCATGCTCGGCCTGCGCGGCGCGGCGCGCTACGTCTCGACCTTGTTCCGGCCTGCGTTCGAGCTCGAATGCCGGGCGTTGAAGAAAGTGCGCGAGACGCTGGGCTACAGCAACGTCGAGGTGATGATTCCCTTCGTGCGCACCGTGGAAGAATGCATCCGCGTCGTCGATCTGCTCGCCGCCAACGGCCTCGCGCGCGGGGAACACGGCCTGCGCGTGGTGATGATGTGCGAGATTCCGTCCAACGTGCTCTCCGCCGACGAGTTTCTTGCGCACGTCGATGGTTTCTCCATCGGCAGCAACGACCTTACCCAGCTCACGCTCGGCATCGACCGCGACTCCGGTCTGGTCGCCGAAGGCTTCGACGAGCGCAACCCGGCGGTGAAGAAGCTGCTCGCCGACGCCATCGCTGCGTGCAGGCGTCAGGGCAAATACATCGGCATCTGCGGCCAGGGGCCGAGCGACCATCCCGACCTCGCCGACTGGCTGGTGGGGGAGGGTATCGGTTCGATCTCGCTCAACCCGGACACCGTGCTGGCGACGTGGAAGCGCCTGGCCGGGTGATGCTCCGCCGCGTTTCCCTTCGGTATCAGTCCCTAGCTGAAGGAGCCCATCGGGCCGGGGTATGACACTTCCTCCAGCTTGCCGGTATCGACGTCGTAGACGAATCCGCGCACGGTGACCGCATCCGGCCCGCTGGTGGGCAGCCACGGATGGCTCAGGATGGCCGACATGCCGCGCCTCACGTCCCAGGCGAGGCGTTCCGTACTTTTATCGCTGCGCGGCGCATCCAGCGGCTCCAACTGGCCGCGAAAGGCGTGGAACGCGAGCGGGCTGCTCGATGCCTTGCCGGTACTGACGAAGGGGCGGCTGGTGGCCTGACCGATCAGTTTTTCGGCCGCCGGGTCGCCTTCCAGTCCCGCCTTGAGCAGGTCGTCGGTGAAAGCGAGCATGCCGCAGCGGGTATGGTGGATGAGGATGATTTCGTTGGTGTTGAGCAGATGGTGCGAAATGATCAGGCAGCGGATCGCATCCTCGGTGACCACGCCGCCCGCGTTGCGGATGATGTGCGCTTCGCCGGTCTGCAGGCCCAGCAGATCCTCGACGTCTAGGCGGGCATCCATGCAGGCGACCACGGCGACGCGCCGCGATGGCTGGATAGGCTGCTTGCCGGGGTAGCCGGGCTTGTGCGTCGCCTGGCCGCTGGCATACGCCCGATTGTTTTCGAGCAGGGTATTGGTGTTCGACTTGTCCATGTTTCACCTCCTGGGATGAAGGGACGGATGGGCCGGGACATGCCTTCAAGCCACGCTGCGCCCGGCGTTGAAAGGAAACTTGTTTATAGTTCCGCAAGCCGGACAGTCAACCCGGAACAGGTCTGCGCGAAGCAGCCGCGGCGTCATTGAGCCGTCCCGGTCGATGGAGTAGAATCCGTCATCACCCGCCCCCGCCATACAACATGACGAAGTACGTGTTTGTCACCGGCGGAGTGGTTTCTTCCCTCGGGAAAGGGATCGCCTCCGCCTCGCTCGCTGCGCTGCTCGAATCGCGCGGTATCCGTGTCACCCTGTTAAAGCTCGATCCGTACATCAACGTCGACCCCGGCACCATGAGCCCGTTCCAGCACGGCGAGGTGTTCGTGACCGACGACGGCGCCGAGACCGACCTCGACCTGGGGCACTACGAGCGCTTTTCCAGCGCGCGTATGAGCAAGCGCAACAACTTCACCACCGGCCAGATCTACAAGTCGGTGATCGACAAGGAGCGCCGCGGCGATTACCTCGGCGGCACGGTGCAGGTCATCCCGCACATCACCGACGAGATCAAGCTGTCGATCCGCGAGGGCGCCAAGGGCGCCGACGTGGCGCTGGTCGAAATCGGCGGCACCGTCGGCGACATCGAATCGCTGCCCTTCCTGGAGGCGATCCGCCAGATGGGTTTCGAGGACGGCCCGCGCAATACCTGCTTCATCCACCTCACGCTGCTCCCCTACATCCCGACCGCTGGCGAACTGAAGACCAAGCCCACGCAGCACTCGGTGAAGGAACTGCGCGAGATCGGCATCCAGCCCGATATCCTGCTGTGCCGCGCCGACCGCGAGATACCGGTGGACGAGCGCCGCAAGATCGCGCTCTTCACCAACGTGCGGCCGGAGGCGGTGATCGAGGTACGCGACGCCGATTCGATCTACAAGATTCCCGCGATGCTGCACGAGCAGATGCTCGACGAGATCGTCTGCCACAAGCTCGACATCCTGGCCCGCGCCGCCGACCTGTCGGTGTGGAAGAAGCTGGTCGACGCGCTGGAGCATCCGCAGCACACCGTCGACATCGCCTTCGTCGGCAAGTACGTCGATCTCACCGAATCCTACAAGTCGCTGTCGGAAGCGATGATCCATGCCGGCATGCACACGCACAGCAAGGTACGCATCCACTACATCGATTCCGAGCAGATCGAGAAGACCGGCATCGACGTGCTGAAGGGCATGGACGCGATCCTGGTGCCCGGCGGCTTCGGCAAGCGCGGGGTCGAGGGCAAGATCGCCGCGATCCGCTACGCGCGCGAACACAAGGTGCCCTACCTCGGCATCTGCCTCGGCATGCAGCTTGCCGTGGTCGAGTACGCGCGCGACGTGGCCGGCATGGCCGATGCGCATTCCACCGAATTCGAACCGGCGACGACGCATCCCGTCATCGGCCTCATCACCGAGTGGCTGGACCGCACCGGCCAGGTCGAGAAGCGCAGCGAGCAGTCGGACCTCGGCGGCACCATGCGGCTGGGCGGCCAGCCCTGCAATCTCAAGACGGGCACGCTGGCGCGCAGCGTCTACGGCGCGGACAGCATCGTCGAACGCCATCGCCACCGCTACGAAGTGAACAACACGCTGCTGTCGCAGCTCGAAGCCAAGGGGCTGGTGGTGGCCGGCCGCGCACCGGGCACCGACCTGTGCGAGATGGTCGAACTGCCGGCTTCTGTGCATCCCTGGTTCGTCGGCTGCCAGTTCCATCCCGAATTCACCAGCAATCCGCGCACCGGCCATCCCTTGTTCAGCGCGTTCGTGCGTGCGGCGCTGGCCTGCCAGCAGGAGAAGCGCGGATGAAACTTTGTCATTTCGAAGCCGGGTTGGACAAACCCCTCTTCCTGATCTCCGGCCCCTGCGTGATCGAATCCGAGCAGCTTGCGATGGATACCGCCGGGACGCTGAAGGAAATGTGCGCCAGTCTCGGCATCCCCTTCATCTACAAATCCTCGTTCGACAAGGCCAACCGCTCGTCGACCCAGTCCTTCCGTGGCCTGGGGCTTGAAGAAGGGCTGCGCATCCTGTCCGAGGTGAAGAAGCGGATCGGCGTGCCGGTGCTGACCGACGTGCACGAGGACACGCCGCTGGAAGAAGTCGCGTCGGTGGTCGACGTGCTGCAGACCCCGGCCTTCCTGTGCCGCCAGACCAACTTCATCCAGAACGTCGCCCGCCAGGGACGGCCGGTCAACATCAAGAAGGGCCAGTTCCTCGCGCCCTGGGACATGCAGAACGTCGTCGACAAGGCGCGCGCCGTCGGCAACGAGCAGATCATGGTGTGCGAGCGCGGCGTGAGCTTCGGCTATAACACCCTGGTGTCAGACATGCGGGGGCTGGCGATCATGCGCGCCACGCAGTGCCCGGTGGTGTTCGATGCCACCCACTCGGTGCAGCAGCCGGGCGGGCAGGGCACCAGGAGCGGCGGCCAGCGCGAGTTCGTGCCGGTGCTGGCGCGCGCGGCGGTGGCCACGGGCGTGGCCGGTCTCTTCGCCGAGACGCACCCGAATCCCGAATGCGCACTGTCCGACGGCCCCAATGCGTGGCCGCTCGGCATGATGAAGGAACTGCTGGAAACGCTGAAGGAAATCGACGCGCTGGTGAAGCAGCGCGGATTCGCAGAACACAAACTGATGAAAATCTGAACGGAGGAGACGGCGGACCGCGCGTCCGTCCTCTCTCGACTTGAAACCTAAGGAAAGAAATTGAGCGCAATCATCGATGTCGTCGCCCGGGAAATTCTCGACTCCCGCGGCAATCCCACTGTTGAAGCCGACGTGCTGCTGGAATCCGGCGTGATGGGCCGCGCGGCGGTGCCGTCCGGCGCGTCCACCGGCTCGCGCGAGGCGATCGAGCTGCGCGACGGTGACAAGAGCCGCTACCTCGGCAAGGGCGTGCTGAAGGCCGTCGAGCACGTCAACACCGAAATCTGCGAGGCCATCATCGGCCTCGACGTCGAGGACCAGGCATTCATCGACAAGACCATGATCGATCTCGACGGCACCGAGAACAAGTCGCGCTTGGGCGCGAACGCGCTGCTTGCCGTGTCGATGGCCTGTGCCCGTGCCGCCGCCGAGCAGGCCGGGCTGCCGCTTTACCGCTATCTCGGCGGTGCCGCGCCGATGGCGTTGCCGGTGCCGATGATGAACATCATCAACGGCGGCGCGCACGCGAACAACAACATCGACATGCAGGAATTCATGATCATTCCGGTCGGCGCGCCGAGCTTCCGTGAAGCCCTGCGCTACGGCGCCGAAGTCTTCCATGCCCTGAAGAAGCTGCTCGACGGCCTCGGCATGGCGACCACCGTGGGCGACGAAGGCGGCTTCGCGCCCAACCTCGAATCGCACGAGGCGGCGCTCAAGCTGATCGTGCAGGCGATCGAGAAAGCCGGCCTGCAGCCCGGCATCGACGTCGCCATCGGCGTCGACTGCGCCGCCTCCGAGTTCTACAAGGACGGCGTCTACCACCTCGAATCCGAAGACAAGAAGCTCACCTCCGTCCAGATGGCCGACTACCTTGCCGCCTGGTGCGACAAGTATCCCGTCATCAGCATCGAGGACGGCATGGCGGAAGGCGACTGGGATGGCTGGAAAGTGCTCACCGAGAAACTCGGCACCCGGATCCAGCTGGTCGGCGACGACCTCTTCGTCACCAATTCGAAGATCCTCAAGGAAGGCATCGACAAGGGCATCGCCAACTCCATCCTGATCAAGGTCAACCAGATCGGCACGCTGTCGGAAACCTTTCAGGCCGTCGAAATGGCCAAGCAGGCCGGCTACACCTCGGTGATCTCGCACCGCTCGGGCGAAACCGAGGACAGCACCATCGCCGACCTCGCGGTCGCCACCAACGCGCGCCAGATCAAGACCGGTTCGCTGTCGCGTTCCGACCGCATGGCCAAGTACAACCAGCTGCTGCGCATCGAGGAAGAGCTCGGCGACACGGCGAGCTACCCCGGACGCGATGCGTTCCGCCAGCGCGGCTAACACCGGCTGGGGCAGGCTGGGCGCGCGGCTGCGCACCCAGGGGCTCGCCTGGATGCTGGGCGCAGCCATCGTTTTGCTGCAATATCCACTGTGGCTGGGCGAGGGCGGCTGGTTGAAGGTGCGCGAACGCGCGCAGAAAATCGAAACCCAGCAGGCGCTGAACGATCGCCTGCAAACCCGCAATGCCGGACTCCTGGCCGAGCTCGGCGACCTCAAGCAGGGACGCGACGCCATCGAGGAACGCGCACGAAATGAGTTGGGCATGATCGCGCCGGACGAATGGTTCGTTCGCGTCGTGACGACCCATCCGGTCCAGACGAGAAAAGCGAATGAGTGATTTGCAGATTGGCTTGTTGGTGGTCGGCGCCGCGGTCGTTGCGGCGGTGGTGCTGTTCAACTGGTTTCAGGAGCGGCGTTTCCGCAAGCAGGCCGCCGCCGCGTTCCAGGCGCCCGAGGCCGATCCCCTGATGCATCGGGCAAGCGCGACGCCGCGCGAGCGCCACGATCGCATCGAGCCGGCCCTGCGCGACCCGGTGTTCGAAGCGGACGGCCCCGATGTCGTCGTCGAGATCGGCGAGCCGCACCTGCACCTCGATGCGCAGGCCGTGCCCACGGCCATTCCGGTGCCGGATGCCGAACCCACGCTCGCGGCCCTGCGCGAACCGGCTCCGCGTCCCGCACCCGTTGCCGCGCCCGCGCCGCAGCGTTCCGCAGGCATCCCCGCCATGGCGGCGGCGGCGCCTTACGACGAACTCATCGAATACCGTGTGCGCCTGCAGGGCGACGGCATCCTGGCGAACGTGTTCGCCGACGCCTTCAACCAGGTGCGCAGCCTGGGCAAGGCGGTGCGCTGGTACGGCCTGCAGATGGGCGCGACCGAGTGGGAAGAGGTGCATCCCTGGCGCGACGCGCACTACCAGCAGGTCGTCGTCACCCTGCAGCTGGCCGACCGCAACGGTGCGGTGGCCGAGGAACAGCTCGCTACCCTGTGCGCCGCGCTCACCGCCGTCGCCAACGCGCACAGTCTGCGCGTCGCCTGCGACGACATGGCCGATGCGCTCGAACGCGCGCAGTCGATCGACCGTTTCTGCGTCGACGTCGACGTGCTGATCGGGCTCAACGTCGTCGCGCGCGGCGAAGGCTCGGTCAATCTCACGCGCATCGTGCGCGAAGCCGAAAGCGGCGGCATGGTGCTCGGCACCGACGGCGTATTCCAGTTGCTCGACAGCCGCGGCGAGCCGCTCTACGCGCTGTGCAACCACGACGCCGAGCCCTTCACCGGCGACGTGCACGAGGATCAGACCTCGCAGGGCGTGACGCTGCAGTTCGACGTGCCGCGCGTGCCGGACGGCATCAAGGTGTTCGACGGCATGGTCACCTTCGGCCGCCGCCTCGCCAACGAAGTCGGCGGCATCCTGGTGGACGACAACCTGCGTCCGCTCACCGATGCCGGCATCGACAAGATCCGCACCCAGCTCGTGCACATCTACGAACGCATGGAAGCGCGCGGTGTGCCGTCCGGGTCGCGACGGGCACTGCGCCTGTTCTCCTGATGGCGGCACCCGCGGTGCTGGCGCGCGCGACCGCGCTGCGCCAGGAAATCGAACGCCACAACTACGCCTACTACGTCCTCGATGCGCCGACGATTCCCGACGCGGAATACGACCGGCTGTTCCGCGAACTCCAGGCGCTCGAAGCCGAACACCCCGAACTTGCCACGCCGGATTCGCCCACCCGGCGCGTTGGCGGCCAGCCGCTCGACGGTTTCGCGCCTGTGCGCCATGCCATGGCCATGCTGTCGATCCGCACCGAGACCGACACCACCGCCGCCGGTGCGCGCGCCTTCGACGCGCGGGTGCGCAAGGAACTCGGGCTCGCGGAAACCGATCCGCCGGTCGAATACGCGGCCGAACTGAAGTTCGACGGTCTCGCCATCAATCTGCGTTACGAGCACGGCGTGCTGGTGCAGGCGGCGACGCGCGGCGACGGCGAGACCGGCGAGGATGTCACGCAGAACGTCCGCACCGTGCATACCGTGCCGTTGAGGCTATCGCTCGACGCACCGCCTGCCGTGCTCGAAGTGCGCGGCGAGATATACATGCGGCGCGACGATTTCGAACGCTACAACGCGAAACAGCGCGACGCCGGCAAGCCGGCGCTGGTCAATCCGCGCAACGGCGCGGCGGGCAGCATCCGCCAACTCGACCCAAAACTGGCGGCGCAGCGCCCGCTATCCTTCTTCGCCTATGGCCTGGGCGAAGCGCAGGGCTGGCACGATGCACCCGTGACCCACAGCGCCACGCTCGACGCGCTGGCTGCGATGGGCGTGCCGGTGTGCACCGAGCGCATCGTCGGCTTCGGCGCCGGGGCGCTCGTCGCCTTCCACGACGACGTCGAGGCGCGGCGCGATCGCTTGCCCTTCGACATCGACGGCGTGGTCTACAAGGTCAACCGTTTCGACCTGCAGCGCGAACTCGGCTTCCTCACGCGCGAGCCGCGCTGGGCGGTGGCGCACAAGTACCCCGCGCAGGAGGAAATGACGGTGGTCGAGGCCATCGAGGTGCAGGTCGGCCGCACCGGCGCGCTCACGCCGGTAGCGCGCCTGAAACCCGTGTTCGTCGGCGGCGTCACCGTCACCAACGCGACGCTCCACAACCAGGATGAGATCGACCGCAAGGACGTGCGCGTGGGCGACACCGTCATCGTGCGTCGTGCCGGCGACGTCATTCCCGAGGTGGTGGCAACGGTGCCGGACCGGCGCCCGCAGCCTGCGCCGCCGCGCTTCAGCATCCTGCACAGCTATCCTGTCTGCCCCGAGTGCGGCTCGCACGTGGTGCGGCTGGAAGGCGAGGCGGCGGTGCGCTGCACCGGCGGCCTCTACTGCCCCGCGCAGCGCAAGCAGGCGCTGCTGCACTTCGCTTCGCGCCGGGCGATGGACATCGAGGGGCTGGGCGACAGGCTGGTCGACCAGCTCGTCGATCGCGGCCTGGTACGCACGCCGGCCGACGTTTATGTGCTCGATCAGGTCACGCTGGCCGGCCTGGAACGCATGGCGGAGAAATCCGCCGCCAACCTCGTCGCCGCCATCGAAGCCAGCAAGGCCACCACGCTGGCACGCTTCATTTTCGCGCTCGGCATCCGTAATGTCGGAGAGACCACGGCCAAGGATCTGGCGCGGCATTTCGGCCGGCTGGATGTGCTGATCGCCGCGACCGAAGATGAATTGCTTGCGGTGCGCGACGTCGGCCCCATCGTCGCACAATCGATCCGCCAGTTCTTCGCCGAGCCGCACAACCTGGAAGTCGTCGCCAGGCTGCGCGCGGCCGGCGTGCGCTGGCCCGAGTCCACGGGCGTGCAACAATCGGCCGGTATCCTCGCGGGGAAGACGCTGGTGCTGACCGGCACGCTGCCGACGCTGACGCGCGACGCCGCCAAGGAGAAGATCGAGGCGGCCGGCGGCAAGGTCGCCGGGTCGGTGTCGAAAAAGACCGATTACGTGGTGGCCGGCGAGGAAGCCGGCAGCAAGCTGGCGAAGGCGCTGGAACTCGGCGTGACGATACTCGACGAGGCCGGGTTGCTGGCCTTGCTGGCAACGGACAAGCAAGCGGCGCAGCAGAACTTCGATTATTAACCCAAGCCATTCAGGGAAGAGACAAATGCAGAAAGTGAAGAAAGCGGTGTTTCCGGTCGCGGGCCTCGGCACCCGGTTCCTGCCCGCGACCAAGGCCAGCCCCAAGGAAATGCTGCCCATCGTCGACAAGCCGCTGATCCAGTACGCGGTCGAGGAGGCCATGGAGGCCGGCATCACCGACATCATCTTCATCAGCAGCCGCACCAAGCGCACCGTCGAAGACCACTTCGACAAGGCCTACGAGCTGGAAACCGAACTCGCCGCGCGTGGCAAGAACCGCGTGCTGGAACTGGTGCAGTCGATCCGCCCGGCCGGCGTCAACTTCATCTACATCCGCCAGGCCGAGGCGCTGGGCCTGGGCCACGCCGTGCTGTGCGCGCAGCCGGTGGTGGGCAACGAACCCTTCGCCGTCATCCTCGCCGACGACCTGCTCGACGGCACGCCGGCGGTGATGAAGCAGATGGTCGACCAGTACAACTACTACCAGTGCTCGGTGCTGGGCGTGCAGCAGGTGCCGCGCGAGGACACCGCCGCCTACGGCATCGTCGACGCCAGCCCGATGGCCGATCGCGTGTCGCGCGTCAACGCCATCGTCGAGAAGCCCAAGCCCGAGGACGCGCCCTCGACCCTGGGCGTGGTCGGCCGCTACATCCTCACCCCGCGCATCTTCCACCACATCCAGCACCTCAAGCCCGGCGCCGGCGGCGAACTGCAGCTCACCGACGCCATCGCCGCACTGCTGAAGGAGCAGCAGGTGCTGGCCTACGCTTACGACGGCGTGCGCTACGACTGCGGCAGCAAGCTCGGCTACCTGCAGGCCACCGTGGAATACGCGCTGCGCCACAGCGAAGTCAGCGAGGATTTCGCGGCCTACCTCAAGTCGCGCATGTGCTGACGCACGCATCGCCCGGGCTGCCGGGCGAGACTGCGCGCGCCTGATCCGGACCGATTCCGTTCATTCGTCGTGCCCGGTGTCGGCATGCGGCGCCGGGGTCATGCGTGGAATCCGCGCCTTGCAATTGGGGTAGGCCTGCGCGACCGTCACGACCACGTAGCGCAGTGCGCCTGGCCAGATTGCGGCGTGCGCTGCCGCGTCTTCGACGATGCGCGCGTGCCCGTTCACCCGCACGCGCATCCGCTGCTGGAAATCGACGAACAGCAGGCCGACGTGCGGGTTGACCAGGATATTGCCGAGCGAGTTGTAGAGCTTGTTGCCGCTGAAATCGGGGAACACCAGCGTCCGTTCGTCCAGTACCTGCAGCAAGGGGTAGGGCTCGCCCGAGGCATGGGTTTCGCGCCCGCGGAAGCTGCAGTCGCACTCGCCTCGCGCGTTTGCCGTGGCCAGGAAGAAAAAGGGCTGGTTCTCCAGGAACATTGCCCAGGCGGGCGGCAGGCGGTCGCGCAGCATCGCCGCCAGCCGTGCCTCGTCCCAGGTCGGGCCGCCGTGAAAGCGGCTTTGCGCCTCGATTTCGCCTTCGTGCAGCAACATGGGTGTATCCGCATCGCGCATGGTTCGTGACCTCCATGAATCCCTTACAAACCCAGGTCGGATAATCCCGGATGGTCGTCCGGGCGGCGCCCCAGCGGCCAGAAGAACTTGCGGTCGGCTTCCTGGATCGGCAGGTCGTTGATGCTGGCGTAGCGGCGCATCATGAAGCCCTGCTCGTTGAACTCCCAGTTCTCGTTGCCGTACGAGCGGTACCAGTGGCCCGAGTCGTCGTGCCATTCGTAGGCGAAGCGCACAGCGATGCGGTTGCCGGCACAGGCCCACAGTTCCTTGATCAGCCGGTAGTCCAGCTCGCGCGCCCACTTGCGTTCGAGAAAGCGCTGCACTTCCGCGCGGCCGACCGGGAACTCGGCGCGGTTGCGCCAGCGCGTGTCCTCCGTGTACACCAGCACCACGCGCGCGGGATCGCGCGTGTTCCAGGCATCCTCGGCCATGCGCACTTTCTGTCGGGCGGTGTCCTCGGTAAAGGGGGGCAGGGGCGGTTTGGTTTCCATGGGGTCTCCCGGGTTGAGGTAGACAGGTCTGTCTACATGAGCCCAGTCTAGTCGGTGTAGACAGATCTGTCTACAATGTACGCATGCCTTCCAATACGCCGACTGCCGATGCGTCCTCTGCCCGCGGCCGCATCCTGCGCACCGCACACGATCTCTTCTACCGCGACGGCATACGCGCCACCGGCATCGACCGCGTCATCGCCGAGTCGGGCGTGGCCAAGCTCACCTTCTACCGGCATTTCCCCAGCAAGAACGACCTGATCCGCGCCTATTTGGACTATCGCCACCAGCGCTGGCTGACCTGGTTCGCGGACGCGCTGGCGCGCCATGGCGGCGGGCCGGATGCCATCGTGCCGGCGGTGGGCGAGTGGCTGCGCGATCCGGGCTATCGCGGCTGCGCGTTCATCAACAGCGTGGGCGAGCTCGCGGGCAGCCTGCCCGAAGTCGTCGAAATCGCGCGCGCGCACAAGGCCGACGTGGCCGCCGCCATCGCCGCCGTGCTGCCGGCCTCGCGCCGGCGCGCCAAACTGGCGCAGGCGATCGCGCTGGCCATCGACGGCGCCATCGTGCGTGCGCAGTTCGACGAAACGCCCGACGCGGCGCTGGATGCGCTGAAGCGCATCGTCAAGGCGCTGCTGGAATAAGCTGCTCGCCGCCGTGCCGCCAGACGGCGGTTTCGAGCGCGTCGCCTGCCGCCATGCCCTGCGCCAGCAGCGCGGCGACCAGGCCGGTGAGGCGGTCGCCCGAACCCGCCTGGGCGAGATGCGGGCCCCCCGTGGTGTTGATCGCGTAGCGGCCCTGCGGATGCGCGACCACCGTGCCCGCGCCCTTCAGGGCCACATGGGCGCCAAAACGCGCTGCCAGCGCCGTCGCCGCCGCGATGCGGTCGGCCTGCACCGCGGTCGTGTCGCAGCCCAGCAGTCGCGCGGCCTCGCCGGGATGCGGCGTGAGCAGCGTGGGTGCCGTGCGCCGCGCAGCCGCTTCCGCCAGCGCCGCATCGCCCGCCAGCAGGTTCAGCGCATCGGCATCCAGCACCAGCGGGCAGGCCGCGACGAGGGCGGTTTCCAGCAGCGCGCGGGCGGGCGTGGTCTGCCCCAGCCCCGGGCCGATGGCCAGCACCGTCAGCGCCTGGCCGGCCAGATTCTCCGGCGGCGCGAACATCAGGCGCGGCTCGCCGTAGTCCACCGCCACGCGCGCATCCAGAACGCCCAGCGTGACCAGGCCCGCGCCGTGCGCCAGCGCGGCCCGCCCGGCGATGAGCGCCGCGCCGACCATGCCCGGCGCGCCGCCGACGATGCCGACGTGGCCGAAATCGCCCTTGTGGCTGTTGCGCGGGCGTGGCGGCAAGTGGTGGCGCGGTTCCGGCCGCGTGAGCGCGAAGCCGGGGGCTTCGGTTGCGTCCACGCCTAGCGTGTCGACGAAGATTTCGCCCGCATGATCCGGCCCGTCGGCGGTGAGCAGCCCCGGCTTGGCGCCGAGAAACGTCAGCGTCGCGTCCGCGCGCAAGGCGATGCCGCGCACACTGCCCGTATCCGCGTCCAGACCGCTCGGCACGTCCAATGCCAGGCGCGGGCAGGCGAGCGCGTTGGCCTTTGCAATCCATGCTGCCTCGATGCCGGCCACCTCGCGCGCGAGCCCCGCGCCGAAGAGGCCGTCGATCACCAGGCTGAACGGCTGGCCTGCGGGGAAAGCGGGTGCGTAGCTGCCGCCCGCCACCTTCCAGGCAGCATGTGCGCATGCCGCGTCCGGCGGCAGCCGGGCCGGGTCGGCACAGCTCGCCAACACCACCACGCGAAAGCCGCGCGCCGCCAGCAGGCGTGCCGCCACCAGCGCATCGCCGCCGTTGTTGCCGGGGCCGGCCAGTACCAGCACCGGTGTGCCGGTGTCCTGCGCCAGCGACGCCGCAAAATCCGCCGCGGCCAACCCCGCCTTCTCCATCAGCGCATCGTCCGGGTGCGCAGCCTGCCAGGCTTGCTCCAGAGCGCGGATCGCAGCGGCGGGGTAAAGAAGGGGCGAAGTCAGGTCGGCAAGCGGAATGGGCATGATGCGGGAAAGTCGATCCGGGGTGATTGCAACACTGCGCCCACACAGGCTTCAGCACAAGGGGCCGTTTGGCGGTTTGCCCTGAAACGGGATGAAGCCTGGCTTTGTCGTGCCTGTCCACGTCGCCCATGGCGAATTCGAATTGCCCCGCCGCCTTCCCATTTCCGCCCCGCCATCTAAAGTAAAAGCAGTCCATCCCCTCTGGAGGTTGGCATGGATAAGCTGCATCTCACCCCGGCCGGTGCAAAAGTCGTGCAGTGCGCCGACGAGGACGCCTGCATGGTGACGCGCTGCGAGGTGTGCCTGAAGGAAGTGCCGCCCGACGCGATCGACGTGGCCGACGCGCAGGACTACGTACACCATTTCTGCGGGCTGGAATGCCTCGACATCTGGCGCCGGCAGGCGGCGGAGGCCGGCGGACGCGGGTCACCGGGAGCCTGAGCGAACCGGGTAAAATAGCGCCTTTGCTCCCACTGCAAAGACGCACATGTCTTCCATTGTTTCGCGCCCCGGCAGCGCCGCGCTGTCGCCATTCCGCATCGAAAAAATCCGCCAGGAGGCCGCCCGTCTGGGAGTGACGCTGGGCAGCGTCGAGGCCCGGTTCTGGCATTTTCTGGAGATCGACGGTGCGCTCGACGCCGCTGCCGAACGCCAGGTCGACCAGACGCTCGCCTACGGCGAGCCGACCGATGCACCCACGGCCGATGCGGTGCAGGTTCTGGTGACGCCGCGCCCGGGCACGATTTCGCCGTGGTCCTCGAAGGCGACGGATATTCTCAGGAACAGCGGGCTTGCCCGGCTGAAGCGCATCGAACGCGGCGTGGCGTACCGGCTGCTGGATGCCGCCGGCGCGCCGCTGGCGGAAGCCGCCCTCAAAACCCTGTTGCCCTTGCTGCATGACCGCATGATCGAGGCCGTGCTGCCCACGCTGGACGAGGCCACCGTGCTGTTCCGTCACGTGCCGCCGCGTGAACTGACCTCGGTCGACGTGCTGGCCGGCGGGCGCGCCGCGCTGGTCGCGGCCAACCGCGACCTGGGCCTGGCGCTGTCGGACGACGAGGTGGATTACCTGGTCGAGAATTTCAGCCGCATCGGACGCAATCCCACCGACGTCGAACTGATGATGTTCGCGCAGGCCAACTCGGAGCACTGCCGCCACAAGATCTTCAACGCCAGCTGGGTGATCGACGGCAAGGCCGAATCGAAGTCGCTGTTCGGCATGATCCGCGACACCCACGCCGCGCACCCAGAGGGCACGGTGGTGGCGTATTCCGACAACTCGTCGGTGATCGAGGGCGCAGCCATCGAGCGCTTCTACCCGCGCGCCGACGGCAGCTATGCCTACAGCGAAGAACTGACCCACGTGCTGATGAAGGTGGAGACGCACAACCACCCGACGGCAATCTCGCCTTTCCCCGGCGCGGCCACCGGCAGCGGGGGCGAAATCCGCGACGAAGGCGCGACCGGCACCGGCTCCAAGCCCAAGGCCGGCCTGTGCGGCTTTTCCGTGTCGAACCTGAACATTCCCGGCTGCGCGCAGCCCTGGGAGACAGATGCCTACGGCAAGCCCGACCGCATCGTCACCCCGCTGGCGATCATGCTCGAAGGCCCCATCGGCGCGGCGGCGTTCAACAACGAATTCGGCCGGCCCAATCTGGCAGGCTATTTCCGCACCTTCGAGGAAACGGTTTCCGGTCAGCGGCGCGGCTACCACAAGCCCATCATGCTGGCGGGCGGCGTGGGCAGCATCCGCGACGACCACGTGCACAAGAAGCTCTTGCCGGCCGGCACGCTGCTCATCCAGCTGGGCGGTCCCGGCATGCTGATCGGGCTGGGCGGCGGTGCGGCCTCGTCGATGGATACCGGCGCCAACGCGGCCGACCTCGATTTCGATTCGGTGCAGCGCGGCAACCCGGAAATGGAACGGCGCGCGCAGGAAGTCATCGACCGCTGCTGGCAACTCGGCGAGAACAATCCGATTCTCTCCATTCACGACGTCGGCGCCGGCGGTCTGTCGAACGCGCTGCCCGAGCTGGTGCACGGCGGCGGCAAGGGCGGGCGCTTCGAACTGCGCGCCGCGCCGTCGGAAGAGAGCGGCATGTCGCCGCGCGAGATCTGGTGCAACGAGGCGCAGGAGCGCTACGTGCTGGCGATTCCGGCGGACCGCATCGGCGAATTCCGCGCAATCTGCGAGCGCGAGCGTTGCCCCTTCGCTGTGCTTGGCGAGGCGACGGAAGCGAACCATCTGCTGGTGACCGACAGCCATTTCCAGAACGCGCCGGTGGACGTGAGTCTGGATGTGATCCTGGGCAAGCCGCCGAAGATGACGCGCGACGTTACGCACATCCACGACAAGCCGGCGCCGCTCGCGCTCGACGGCATTCAGTTGAAGGACGCCATCGAGCGCGTGCTGGCGATGCCTGGCGTGGCCTCCAAGATGTTCCTCATTTCCATCGGCGACCGCAGCGTAGGCGGGCTCACCGCGCGCGACCAGTGCGTGGGGCCGTGGCAAATTCCCGTGGCTGATTGCGCGATCACCCTGGCGGGCTACCGCACGCACTTCGGCGAAGCGTTTTCCATCGGCGAGAAAGCGCCGCTGGCGCTGATCGACGCGCCGGCTTCGGGCCGCATGGCCATCGTCGAGGCGATCACCAACCTCGCCGCCGCGCGTGTGGAAAAACTGGACGACGTGAAGCTCTCCGCCAACTGGATGGCGCCGGCCGGCCACCCCGGCGAAGACGCGGCGCTGTTCGACACCGTCGCCGCCGTGTCGGATTACTGCCAGGCGCTGGGCATCGCGATTCCCGTCGGCAAGGATTCGATGAGCATGAAGTCGATGTGGCAGGACGGCGGCGAGAAGAAGCAGGTGACCTCGCCGGTCTCGCTGGTGATCTCCGCCTTCGCGATCACGCCGGATGCCACGTGCCAGCTTACGCCGCAGCTGCGCACCGATTGCGGCGACACCGACCTGATCCTGATCGACCTCGGGCTGGGCAGGAACCGCCTCGGCGCGTCGAGTTTTGCGCAGGCCTACAAGCAGGTGGGCGACCAGTGCCCGGATGCACCGGAGGCGTCGGCGCTCAAGGCTTTCTTCGACACCGTGCAGGCGCTCAACGCGGCCGGCAAGCTGCTGGCCTACCACGACCGGTCCGACGGCGGCCTCTTCGTCACGCTGTGCGAGATGGCCTTCGCCGGCCACTGCGGGGTCGAGGTCGACATCGACGAGCTGTGTTCGGAGAAGATCCGCCACGATGCCGAGGAAGCGGGCATGCCCGAACCCGACATGGAGGACCCGCGCGGCTATTCCGAGCGCATCTTCAATGTATTGTTCAGCGAAGAGGCGGGCGCCGTGCTGCAGGTGCGCCGTGCCGATACGCAGGCGGCGATGGAGACTTTCTTCGCCGCCGGCCTGCGCGGCGAGTTCTACATCATCGGCGAACCCGCCGCGAACGACCGCGTGCGCGTGGCGCGCCGCGAGCGCGTGATCCTCGACGAGGCACGCGCCGAACTGCAGCGCACCTGGGCGCGCACCAGCTACGAGATGGCGAAGCTGCGCGACAACCCCGCGTGCGCCGAGCAGGAATACGCGGCGCACCTGGAAGCGGCCGATCCCGGCCTGCGCTGCGCGCCGCGCTTCGACGTCCGCGACGACATTGCCGCGCCCTACGTTGCCAGCGGCAAGCGGCCGCGCGTGGCCATCCTGCGCGAGCAGGGCGTGAACGGCCACGTCGAGATGGCGGCGGCCTTCGACGCCGCCGGCTTCGCGGCCTTCGACGTGCACATGAGCGACATCCTCTCCGGCCGCGTGAGCCTGGGCGATTTCGCCGGGCTCGCCGCGTGCGGCGGCTTCAGCTACGGCGACGTGCTGGGCGCGGGCGGCGGCTGGGCCAAGTCCATCCTGTTCAACCCGCGCGCGCGCGACCAGTTCGCCGCCTTCTTCGAACGCGCCGACACCTTCGCGCTCGGCGTGTGCAACGGCTGCCAGATGATGAGCCAGCTGCACGACCTGATTCCGGGCGCGTCCGCCTGGCCGCGTTTCGAACGCAACCTGTCGGAGCAGTTCGAGGCGCGCTTCAGCCTGGTCGAGGTGCTGGATTCGCCCTCGCTGTTCTTCGCCGGCATGGCCGGCTCGGTTCTGCCCATCGTGGTGTCGCACGGCGAAGGCCGGGTCGAGTTCCGCGATCCGGCGCACGCCGCGCAGGCGGTTTCGACGCTGCGCTACGTCGACCATCGCGGCGCGCCGACCGAAACCTACCCGATGAACCCCAACGGCTCGACGGGCGGACTCACCGGCTTCACCACCGGCGACGGCCGCTTCAGCATCCTGATGCCGCACCCCGAGCGGGTGGTGCGCGCGGTGCAGATGTCGTGGAAGCCCGAAGACCTGACCGGGGACAGCCCCTGGCTGCGCATGTTCCGCAACGCCCGCCGCGCGGTTGGGTGATGGCCGCGCCTGTGAGAAAATACGCGGGTTTGACGATTCGACGCGCGCTGTCGCCAGCCCGCCGCCTGCCATGAACGCACCCCAGAACCTCCTTACCGACGATCACCTGCGCGCGCAGGTCAAGCTGCTGGGCACGCTGCTCGGCCAGGTTCTGCTGCAATTTGCCGGCGAGGACGTGTTCGAGATGGTGGAAACGCTGCGTCGCGGTTTCGCCGAACTGCACCAGCAGGAAGACCAGCAGCGCCGCACCGAACTGATGGCGATGATCGACGCCATGCCGGCCGACAAGGTCGAGCTGGTGGTGCGTGCGTTCTCCAGCTACTTCAAGCTGGTCAACGTGGCCGAGGAAAGCTTCGCCCATCGCAACCGGCGCCGCATGCTGTCGCACGGCATGCCGCTGTGGGAAGGTTCGTTCGACCGCACCCTGGGCGAGCTCAAGTCGCAGGGCCTGTCCGCCGGCACGCTCCAGGAGATGGTGAACCGCCTGCATTACGCGCCGGTGTTCACCGCGCACCCCACCGAGGCGCGTCGTCGCGCGGTGATGGAAGGCATGCGCCGCGTGTTCCTGATCTGCGACCAGCTCTACAGCCCGACGCTGGGCGTCAACGACCAGCGCGAACTCGAATCCCAGCTCGCCGCCGAAATCCAGGTGATGTGGCGCACCGACGAACTGCGCAATGCCAAGCTGGAAGTGCGCGACGAGGTGCGCAACGGTCTCTACTACGTGCGCGAGGCCCTGTTCGAGGCGGTGCCCAAGGCCTACCACTTCTTCGAGAAGGCGTTGCGCAAGCACTACGGCGTGAACGCAGATGGCGTGGCGCCGGTCGCCGTGCCGAGCTTCATCCGCTTCGGTTCCTGGATCGGCGGCGATCGCGACGGCAACCCCTTCGTCACCGCCGACGTTACCGAGTGGACGGTGTACACCCAGATGCAGGCGGCGCTCGACGAGTACCGTGTGCGGGTGCTCGAGCTGCGGCAGACGCTCACCCACAGCAGCGGCTGGTGCACGCCCTCGGCGCCTTTCCTTGAACGTCTCGACGAGTACGAGACCGAATACGGCGAGCAGGTGTTCCGCGGTACCGCGGTGCAGATCTACAGCCGCGAGCCCTACCGCCGCATGGCCGCGATCATGCTGGCGCGGCTGGACGCCAACCTCTCCTACGTGCACCAGAGCCTCGCCGATGTGCCGAGTTTCAAGCCGCACCTCGCCTACGGCAATGCCGCGGCCTTCCTCGACGACCTGTACCTGCTGCGCGATTCGCTGGTCAGCCACGGCGACAGGCTGGTCGCGAATCAGGACCTGCAGGCCCTGATCCGGCTGGTCGAGAGCTTCGGCTTCCACCTGCTGCAACTGGACATCCGCCAGGAATCGACGGTGCACACGCGCACAGTGGCGGCGGTGTTGCAGCAGATCGATCCCGACTTCGACTACCTGGCGGCGTGCGAGGCCGATCGCCTGGCGCGGCTGGCGGCGTGGATCGGCCACATCGACCCGATCCAGATCAACGACGCCGTGCTCGACGAGGAGGCGCGCGAGGCGCTCGCGGTGTTCCGCCGCATGGCCAAGCTGCAGACCGAGGTCGGCGACGAACTGTTCGGCGCCTACGTGATCTCGATGACCCACAGCGCCAGCCACGTGATGGAAGTGATGCTGCTCGCGCGCCTGGTCGGGCTCGCCGGCCACAACGGCAGCGAATGGTTCTGCCGCCTGCTGGTCGCGCCGCTGTTCGAGACGGTGGACGACCTGCAGCACAGCGAGGACATCCTCGACGCACTGCTGTCGAACAAGGTGTATCGCGCGCTGGTCGCCGCCAACGGCAACCGCCAGGAAGTGATGCTCGGCTATTCCGATTCGTGCAAGGACGGCGGCATCCTGGCGTCGAACTGGAACCTGTACCAGGCGCAGCTTTCCATCATCGCGCTGACCCAGCACCACGGCGTCGAGTGCCGGCTGTTCCACGGCCGCGGCGGCACCGTCGGACGCGGCGGCGGCCCGACCTACGACGCCATCCTGTCGCAGCCGCCGGGCACGGTGAACGGCGAGATCAAGTTCACCGAGCAGGGCGAGATGCTCTACTACAAGTACAGCAACCCGGAGACCGCCAACTACGAAATCGGCATGGGCGTGACCGGCCTGCTGAAAGCCAGCGCCACCGCACTGGCGCAGAGCGAGGTGCGCTATCCGCAGGAATATCTCGACCGCATGCGCGACATCGCGGCGGCGGGCGAGGTGGCCTACCGCGCGCTGATCGGCATGGAAGGCTTCATCGACTATTTCTACGAGAGCACGCCGGTCACCGAGATCGGGCTGCTCAACATCGGCAGCCGGCCTTCGCACCGCAAGAAAGCCGACCGCTCGCTGGGCTCGATCCGCGCGATTCCCTGGGTGTTCGGCTGGGCGCAGTCGCGCCACACGCTGCCGGCGTGGTACGGCATCGGCAGCGCCTTGAAGGGCTACGTCGACGGGCATCCGGACGGCCTGGCGCATCTGCAGGCGATGCACCGTGCGTGGCCATTCTTCCGCAGCCTGCTGTCCAACGTGCAGATGGCGCTGACCAAGGCCGACATCGAGATCGCCGAGGAATACGCGCGCCTGTGCGAGCACCCCAACACGATGACGATCTACCGCACCATCGCCGACGAATTCGCACTCACCGTCGCCGGCGTCAGGCAGGTCGCAGGCATCGCCCACCTGCTCGAGGACAACCCCACGCTGTCGCTGTCGATCTCGCGCCGCCGGCCCTACATCGACCCGATCAACCACATCCAGGTGCGCCTGCTGAAACGCTACCGTAGCGGCAGCGTGTGGGAGGCCGAACAGGACACCTGGCTGACGCCGCTGAAGCGCTCGATCAACGCCATCGCGGCGGGTATGCGCAATACCGGATGAGCGAAGCGACTGTTCCTGCACCCCGGCGGCGTGGCTTGTTCGCCGCGCTGCTGCTCGCCGCCCTGCTGTTCGTGGTGGCGTGCGGCCTGGCCTTGTATGTTTTCATGCTCAACGTCGATCTCGGCGAACTGAAGCGGCAGTTGTCGAAGGAAGTCGAACTCCGGCAACAGTCCGAGCGCTACCTGGCGGAAACGCGCAACCAGCTGATCGCCAGCCAGCGCGAAGTCGAACGGCTCAAGCAGCAGCTGACGTACAAGGAATCCGACTACCAGGCCGCGATCTCGGCCAAGCCGGCGCTGCCGGTCGCCGTGAGTTTCCGGGCGTCGATGCTGGGCAAGGGGCTGGTCGCGGTGATCCAGAACGCCAGCGACCGCTATCTCACGGTGACGCTCTCGGTGCGCAATCCCACGCTGTCGACCGTCAAGCGTTTCAAGCTCGATCTGGAACCCAGATCGAGTACCGATTTCGGCCATCTCGAAGGCTGGCAGTTTTCCTCGGGCGACGAGTTCGCCCTGTTCAACGACGAGTTCGCCGCGCTCAGGCTGAGCGTGCCCTGAGCGGCCTGTTCGCCTTCGGCAGCTTCAGGCCGAGCAGCGCGGGCATCAGCAGCAATTCGAACACCTGACCGGCAAACAGGCCGACGGCGCACAGCATGCCGAAATGCGCCGTGGGCCGGAAATCCGACAGGCCCAGCAGGCTGAACTGGGCGATCAGCACCACCGAAATGGCAATGACCGCGCGGCCGGAGCTTTCGACGCTGCGGATGATGGCGAACACCGGGCTGACGCCGTGATGGATACGGTGCAGGTAGCCGTGATACAGGTGGATGGTGTCGTCCACGATGATGCCCAGGATGACCCCGGCGATGAGCACGGTGGCGACGTCGAGCGAAATCCCGGTGACGCCCATCACGACGAAGATGAAGAACAGCGGCGCCAGGTTGGGGATCAGGCAGATCAGCGCGCCGCGGAACGAGCGGAACAGCAGCGCCATCAGCAGCAGGATCTGCACGAAAGCCGAACCGAAGCTCTTCAACTGGCCGTTGACGATGCGGTCGGTCTGGTCGGCGAACAGCTGGCCGTAGCCTGACATCCTGATCTGCACGCCCTCGATGGGGTGCGCGGCGACGTGCGCCTTGATGCGGTCGATCACGGCGCTGATCTCGTTCACGCCGTGCACGTTGAGGCTCATGGCGATGCGGCCGCGCTGGAATTCGCGATTGACGAGTTCGTACAGGTCGGTACCGTCGTAGATCAGCAGCAGTTGCCCGACCAGCTTGCGGCTGGTCGGCAGGGCGTCGGTTCCGGGCGGTTCGCCGCTGAAGGCGCGGTTCATTTCCTCGAGCATGTCGACCAGCGACAGGCTGCGGTCGATTTCCGGTTGCTGCTCCAGCCAGGTCTGCAGCGCCTTGATCCGGGCCAGACGCACGGGATCCTTCAATGCATCGCGCCCGGTGCCGGTGAGCACGATTTCCAGGCCGGTGACGCCGGCCAGCTGTTTCTCGATCCGTGCGGTGCCGCGGCTGATGCTGTGCTCGGGCGAGAAGAATTCGATCAGGTTCGACTCGACCCTGACCTGCATCGCCAGCGGTATGGTTGCCACCACGAACAAGACCGTGCCGCCCAGCACCCACTTCGCGTGGCGCAGGCTGAAGACCGACACGGCGGCGGCGATGTGGCGCGCGTGCGCGAGCCCCGAGCGGCGACGCGGCCAGCGCGGCGTGTCCCATTTGAGCAGGACCGGCGGCACCAGGATGAAGACGACCAGAAACACGATCAGCGTACCGATCGAGCCGGACAGACCGAAGGCCTGCACCGGTGGAATGTTCACCCACAACAGGCTCAGCATGCCGGCACCGGTGGTCAGCACGTTGAACAGGCCGGGGACGAAGGTGTCCTTCAGCGCGCGCGCGATGCGCTCGCGGCGCGGCAGCAGCGCGATGCGGGCGCGCTGGATGCCGGCGTAGAGATGCAGGATCGTGGCGATAGTGTAGGCGGCCATCAGGGTGGGGATCATCGCGGTGACCGGCGTGTACGGCTGGCCGGCGGCCACCAGGCCGGCTACGCTTGCAGCGACCACGACGGCCATCGCGAGTCCGCCGATCAGCACCGGCCGTATGCGCCCGACCACCCACCACAGCAGGCCCATGCCGATTAGGAAGGTTAGCGGGATGAAGATGGCGCTGTCGCGCCACAGCGAGCGCAACTCCTCGACGGTCTGCGCGACCGTGCCGGCGGTGGCGGTGCGATGGCCGTCGAGCTTCTCGGCCGCGATGGCGTCGTCGAGCGCGATCAGCACCTCGCGGCGGGCGAGGCTTTCCTTCAGGAATTTCGGCCGCACGACCAGCGCCACGGCACGACCGTCCTTCGAGGCGAGCAGTCCGGGCGCGAAGGCGTCGCCCAGCACGCGCGCCTTCCACTGCGCTGGGCTGCGCGTCTGCAGCTTTCCGGGGTCGACCAGCAACGACACCGAGAAACCGTCGTCGGAAGCGTCGATATGTTCCACCGTGGTGAGCGTGAGTACGCGGTCGACCGACGGGTGGCGCTGCATTCTCTTGACGACGCGGTCGAGCGCGGACAGGAACGCGGGCGTGTAGAGGTCGTCGCCCTCGAACAGGACGACGATGGTTTCGTCGTTGGGGAACTCCTTGAACAGCGAGGCGCGCAGCTGGAGGGTGGACGAATCCGGCGGCGAGTAGATGTCCGGCGCGTTGTTGAAATGCAGCTTCAGGACAAAGGGCAGGGAGACCAGCAGGATGCCGAGCAGGATGCCCAGCGCCACCCAGGGCGGCAGCATGCGCTGCCCGTTGATCCAGGATTTCAGCGTCTCCATGCGCCGGGCAGGCTCAGAACCTGGTGCGCAGGCCCAGCGTGATCAGCGAATGGTCCTGGTGGAAGCCGCCCAGGGTGCGCGCCTCGCCGTCGAAGTAATGCGCGGCGAGATAGATTTCGTGCGGTTCCCAGCCGACGTAGCTGAGCTTGGGGCTGAGGTAGACGTCGTGGACGTTGAAGCCCGAGGCGAAGCGCAGGCCGGCTTTCCAGCGGCCGCTGCCGAACGCGGTTTCGATTTCGCCGTTGGCGCCGTAGTACTCCTTCAGTTCGAGCGTGTCGCGGTCGGTTTGCAGCGCATGCGCGACCAGTTGCAGGTTCACCCGCGTGTCCGCGCCGCCGGGGAAGAATTCCAGCGCGCCGATCCAGTCGAGCGCGTGGGTGGTGTCCATCGCGGTGGTGGGCAGGGTGAAGGGCACGTTGTCGGTGTAGCCCGCTTCCATCCGCCAGGTCAGGCCGCCGCTGACCAGCTCCATGTCGGCGCCGACGAAGTTGTTGAAGGGATGCACGGCGGTGAGCGACAGCGTGGGCAGGTCGAGCCGGTAGTAGGGCAGCGACTGGCGGGTGCGCGCCAGCGTCACGCCGAAATCGAGCGGGTCGCCGGTCCGGGTCAGGCGCACCGCACCGCCGCCGCTGCCGTGTTCGTCCTCGTCGATGCGCGCGTTGTTCACCCAGCCGGTGAGCGCGGGGTCGATGCCGACGATCTGGCGGGTGCTGCGGTTGATCGGGCTCCAGATGCTGGCGGCGTCCGGCAGTTGCGCCGCGCGGAAAACCGGCAGCACGACGGCGTCGAGCTTGTAGTCGCCGAAGGTCTGCTCCCAGCGCGCGGCGAGCTGCGCGCGACGGCGGTCGGCGAGGTCGTCCAGGGCGAAGCGCGTCAGGTCGACGCGGCTGACGCGGTCGGCCAGCGGGATTTCGTCCACCCGGCCCCAGACGATGGTTTGCGCGCCAAGGGTCAGGCGGGTGTCGCCGTTGCGGTAGCGTACGTAGGTATCGCCGTAGTCGGCCAGCATCTCGTCATGGTCGGCGCGTCCGCCCGCCTGGTTCATGCCGTCGAGGCGTGCGCCGGCGCGGAATTCCCAGGCGCGGCTGGGCTGCCACAGCACGTAGGCGCTGGTGCGCAGGGTGGAATAGCTGTCGGCTTCCGGCGCGTCGGGCAGGCCACCGGCTTCGAGCAGGAAGTCGTCGATGCCGACCTTGACCGAGGGCTGGAAGCCGCGTGCGGCGGGCTTGCGGCTGCGTGCCGCGGGCGGCGGCAGGTCATCGGCCGGGCCGGTCCGGGCGGCGGGTTCGGCGGCAGCCGGTTCGGCGGCAACCGGGCGCGGCTTGCGCGTCGTCGTGCGCGGCGGCGGCAGGTCGTCGGGCGCGTCCTGGACGGCGGCGCGCGGCGGCGGCAGGTCGTCTGCGGCGTGGGCGGGCAGGGCGGCGAGCGACAGGCTCAGGGTCAGCAGCAGTTTGTTCATGGGCGATAGTCCGATTCCAGGCTCTCGTCGGCGAGGGCTTGCGTAGTGAAGAGTTTGGCGGGCAGTTTCTGGTCGTACAGGGCGGTGTCGATGACCAGCCGGGTTTCGTGGCCGTTCTGCAGGTCGATCATGCGGCTGTCGGTGACCGTCCAGTAGCCCTGGATGTGTTTTTTCGTGCGCAGCAGCCAGCGTTTGCTGGGCGCGTTCGGGTCGTTCTCGAAATAATCGACGCGCTGGGGTATGGCGGTGGCGGGGTCGATCCAGCTGATGCGCTTGAGGTAGACCGATTCGCCGGGATCGACCGGGATGCTTTCGAGCACGTCGCAGACGATGCCGTTCTCGGTCTGTTTGCCGAGCAGACGGTGTTTGTCGCGGGACGGCTTGCGTTCCTCCAGATCCTCGAAATACAGGTCGGAACCGACGAAGCGGCCGCCTTTGCGGTCGCTGGAGATGCGGCGCACCCGATCGAGCGCGGGCAGGTACAGCCACTGGTCGGTGCTGCCGTCGGATTTGTCTATGCTGAGCAGACCGGTACCCGCGATATCCTCGGGGTCGAGGAAGCGGACCAGATTGGCGGTTTCGCCTCCGGACTTGTCGAGCCGGTAGGTGACGAGTTCGCGGATGCGCGGCGCCCGGCCCTTTTCGGTCAGCACCATGCGGCCCAGCGTGGTGAGATCGCGTCCGTTGGGACGGTCGTGGACGCGTTGCGCGAGTGCGCTCGCCTCGTCTGCCCGGACGGGGCCGACGCCGATCAGGCACGCCAGCAGCGTGAATAACAGAAGGCGCAGCGAAACGGGGCGGCGGTGCATGGGCGTCTGGATAAGCGGAATGGATACAGATCAACGGGCTGCCAGATGCGAACTTTACCGCAAATCGCGCCGCGCCCGCCCGTGGGCTGGATTTCCGCGGCCGGATGTGATAAAAAGACAAGCATATCTTTAAAGGTGACGACATGACGGCGACGACTCTGGAGCTGCTCCGCAAATACAGCGTGCCGGGCCCGCGCTACACCTCGTATCCCACTGCGCCTTATTTTCACGAAGGCTTCGGCGAGGCGGACTGGGTCGATGCGCTGGCGGCGCCGGCGGCCGGCCGGGGGCTGTCGCTGTACGCCCACATTCCGTTCTGCGATTCGCTCTGCTACTACTGCGGCTGCAACATGGTCGCGACGCGCGATTACGAGAAAACCCGGCCCTACCTCGCCGCGCTCGAACGCGAAATGGCGAGCACGGCCCGGCACGTCGACCCGACGCGGGTGGCGCACCAGCTGCACTGGGGCGGCGGCACGCCCACCTACCTGAACCCCGACGACATCCGCCGCTTGATGGCGACGATGAAGCACTACTTCACCCTGGCGCCGGATGCCGAGGTGAGCTGCGAGGTCGACCCGCGCGAGCTCACGCGCGCGCATCTCGAAGCCCTGCGCGAATCCGGCTTCAACCGCGTGTCGTTCGGCGTGCAGGACATGGACCCGGCAGTGCAGCAGGCGGTGAACCGCATCCAGTCGGCCGAACTGATCCGGCAGGTGATGGACTGGTCGCGCGAGCTGGGCTTTTCCAGCATCAACCTGGACCTGATCGTGGGGCTGCCGAAGCAGACGGTCGAGAGTTTCCGGCGCACGCTGGCCCAGGTGATCGGCTGGGCACCCGACCGGCTGGCGGTGTTCGCCTACGCGCACGTGCCGTGGATGAAGAAGCACCAGCAGCTCATCCGCGATGCCGACCTGCCCGACGCGGCGGCGCGCCTGGGCCTGCAGCAGGCGGTGAACGAGATGCTGGGCGACGCGGGCTACGTCAACATCGGACTGGACCACTTCGCGCGGCCGGAGGACGAACTGGTGCGCGCGCAGCGGAACAAGACCCTGTGGCGCAACTTCCAGGGCTACACCACGCACAAGGACAGCGACATCCTCGCCTTCGGCGCCTCCAGCATCAGCCAGACCGCCGACGTCTACATGCAGAACGAAAAGAAGCTCAAGCCTTATCAGGACCGCGTGGGCGAGACCGGCTTTGCCGTCGAACGCGGCATCCGTCTCAACCGCGACGACCAGATCCGCCGCGATGCGATCACCCGCGTGATGTGCGACCTGGAACTCGATTTCGCCGCCTTCGGCCGCGAATGGGACATCGGCTTCGCCGACTATTTCACCGATGCGCTGGCCGATCTGCGCCCGCTGGCGGACGACGGACTGGTCGAGCTGGGCGCCGGACGCATCGCCGTCACCGACCGGGGCCGTCTGTTCCTGCGCAACATCGGCATGTGTTTCGACCGCTATCTGAAGGACGCCGCCAGCGACCGGCCCCGCTATTCGCGCACGGCCTGAGCCGCCCATGAGCAGACCGGAAGGGCGCCGTACCTGTCTCTACACGCCGGCGCAACTCGACGTCGTGGCGGCCGACATGGCGCGCCAGGTCGCGGGCCTGCTGACCGGCCGCAGCCGGATCGCCCTCGTCGGCATCCTGCGGCGCGGTGCGCCGCTGGCCGACCGCCTGCACGCCTGCCTGGTGCGTGATTATGGTCTGCGCGACTGCACGCGCCTCGACCTGCAGATCAAGCGCTATGCCGACGATCTCACCCTGCTGCATCCGGAAACCCGGCTGACCGAAAATCCCGAGCATGCGCACATCGACCTGTCTGGTTACACGGTTCTGGTGGTGGACGACGTGATGTATCGTGGCCACTCCATGCTGCGCGCGGTCGAATATCTGGCTGCGAAACGGCCGGCGGAAATCCGCACCGTGGTGCTGGTGGATCGCGGCGCGGCAAAGCTGCCGGTGCGGGCCGACATCGTCGGCGTGCGGCTCGACGTGGCCCCGCGCGATATCGTCGAATGCAATGTCCCGCCCTACGAGGCGGAATTCAGGATCGACCTGCTGCAGCCGGACTAGTACGGTTGTGTGCGTTCTGCTGTCGCACTGCGGCAGCAGGCCGGACCGGCTTGCGGTAAAGTACGCACGATAATCATGATAGTGCGGCGACTCCTGTATCCCCTTCTCGCGGGACTGCTGTATTTCGCGGGTGCGCGCCTCGGCGTGGCGGCATCCGCCATGTCGGAGGGCATCGCGATATTCTGGCTCCCGAATGGCGTGTTGCTGGCCGCGCTGCTGCTGACTCGCGTGCGCGAGTGGCCGGCTTACCTCATCGTGGCCGTGCTGGCCGAGATTCTGGCGGACATGCCGGTGTTCACGCTGATTCAGTCCCTGGGGTTTGCGGCGGCCAATCTGTTCGAATGCCTGCTGGCGGCGATCTTGCTGCGGCGCCTGGCCAATCCGTTCACCTTCGACCGACTGCGAAATGCGGTCTGGTTTGGTTTGATTGCGCTATTGCTTGCACCTGCACTGGCGGCCCTGCCGGGTGCCGTGATCTATGCAATGGATCCGGCATCCCGTGCGTCATTCTGGTCGTACTGGAGGATATGGTGGATCGGGGACGGTTTGGGCGTGCTGCTGATTGTGCCGCTCCTGCTGGGCTGGTTCTCCTGGGGGAAAAGGCCACGGTTTTGGTGGGCCATCGAGGTACTGGTCATCCTGGCGAGTGCGGCCGTGCTGGCCTGGTGGATATTCGTGCAGGACGGAACCGGTCCTGACCGGTTCATGAGCAGCCCTTTCCTGTTGCTGCCTGTTCTGCTCTGGCCCGCCGTGCGCCTCGGGGTAGGTGAAACGGCAGCTACCGGGCTGTTCGTCGCGGTCATCGTCATCCTCGCGAATCTGAATGGACTCGGGCCGTTCATGTCGGATTCCCAGACCACGACAGTTCTGAGGGTGCAGGAATATCTGGCAACCCTGTTGTTCTCCTCACTGGTGCTGGCCGCGCTGCTGCAGGAATTGCGCGATCGCAACGAGAGTCTAGAGTCACGCGAGCAAGAGCTGCGCGACTCGCAGGCGGCGGTGCGGCAGCTCAATCTCGATCTGGAATCGCGGGTGCAGGCGCGGACCGATGAGTTGCAGAAGGCCAACCAGCTGCTGGAACAACTTGCCTCGGTCGATGCCCTGACGGGCGCCAGCAACCGGCGGCATTTCCTGGAAAACGCCCGTATCGAGGTCGACCGTGCCCTGCGCCTCGGCACCCCGCTGGCGGCGATCATGCTCGATCTCGATCATTTCAAGCAGGTCAACGACGAGCACGGGCACGAGGCCGGCGACCGGGTCCTGCAGACGTTCGCCAATGCCATGCATGCAAGCCTGCGTTCCAGCGACATCTTCGCCCGTCTGGGCGGCGAGGAATTCATGATGCTGCTGCCCGGACAGAACCGGGACGACGCCTGCGCGCTGGCCGAGCGCCTGCGCGCCCTGACCGAATCGCTGAAGTTCGCCGAATGCCGCGAAGGCATCACCGTCAGCATCGGCGTCGCAACACTCGGCGTCGATGGCGCAAACGATCTCCACAGTCTCATGCGGCAGGCGGATCGCGCGCTTTATCTGTCCAAGCGTGCGGGCCGCAACCGTGTGTCCGTGGCTTGCTGCGATATGGCTGCGCCGGATTGACCTGGCTGGAGGCGCGCCGCCGCCGCGACGCCCGGGCCGGCCGGGCGTGGCTGCGATACAGACGTGGGATGGGGCGGAGGTAAGGCGGTCAGCAGCAGTCGCTGCCGTCCTCGCGCTTGGGGCAGCCCTCTGGCCGTTTGGGAGCGGGCAGGGGGCAGCGGTTGACTTCGTCGGCGCCGCGCTGGAAGTAGCAGGTCATCATGCTGGAGGCGATGCCCAGCAGCCAGAAAATGAAGAAGCCGACAGTGTAGGCGGCGAGGCGGTGTTCGATCAGCGCGTCGCCGCGGTACATGATCTCCAGCGGATCGAACAGGCTGGTGAAGATGATGTCGGCCACTCCCGCAACGAGGAAGGACGGCCACAGGATGTGAATCAGGCGTTGCATCATGGCGTGCTCCTCGTCGTCAGATATGGTTTTATTCTTCCGGGTTGTTCATTTTGCGCTTGAACCAGGCCGAGAGGAAGAAGCCCATCCCGATGATGAAGAGGATGGTGAACAGGCTCAAAAGGCCAATCCCGCTGGTGAACAATAGATCGAGTACGACGTCCATTTCAGTCTCCCTGTGGTTGATGAACGGTGGAAGCGGTCAAGGTGGCAACCTGATCGAAGGGGGCGTGCACCACGCCCGAGAGACGCCAGGTCGATGCGGCATCGATGAGCTGGGCGTGCCATTTGCCAGGATGCAATGCGGGCAGTGCGACGCGGTAGCGGCCGCCGCCGGCATGGTGCAGGGTCAGCGTCCGGTCCTGGCCCTGCCGCGTGGGGTGCGCAAGGGTCAGGGTCAGCCGCTCAGGCCAGGTGGCGAGCTTGCCCGTGAGCGTCACGGTCAGCGCACCGTCCTCCTTGTGGAAAGCGGCGGCCAGGCCAAGTGCGTACGCCGCGTCGTCGCGTGCCAGCGTCTGGTTGATCGCCAGACCGGCCTTGTAATAGTCCCCGACGACGAGGCCGTCGTAATGCGTCACCGCGATCCAGACCGTGGTCAGGCCCGCAACCACCGCCGTGGCGGGCAGGCTGATGAGGAACCAAGGCCAGGGTTCGCGGTACCAGGGCTTGCGCGTCGGTGCAGTCAGCGTGTTCATGGCGCTACTCCCAATCAAGACTAGCGGTTGAAGAATTTGGTCGTGACGTCATCCTGGATGCGCGGATTGTCCGTGGCCTGGATGGTGAACGTGACCTTGATCGAGCGGCCTTTCAGCATGGCCGGATCGGCGATAAGGCTGACCGGCACGTCGACCGTCTCCAGCGGCGCCGCGACGATGTCGACGATGTCGCCGCTGGCGGAAACGACCTGCAGGCCCTCGATGCCGTGCGCCTGCACGGTGTAGTGGTGCGGCTGCCCGTCCTTGTTGATGAGCTGCAGACGGTAGACGTTCTCGATCATGCCCTCGTCGGTTTCCTTGGACAGCGCGACGCGGTCGCGCACCACGTCGACGCGCAGCGGCACGCGGGTGGCCAGGTTGTAGAGGAAGGCGGCCGAGATGACGGCCAGCAACCCGGTGTAGATGATGGTGCGGGGGCGCAGGACGTGCTTGACGATGCCCTTGTCCGGATACTTGCCCTTCAGCACGTTCTCCGTCGTGTAGCGGATCAGCCCGCGCGGGTAGCCCATCTTGTCCATGATCTGGTCGCAGCCGTCGATGCAGGCGGAACAGCCGATGCACTCGTACTGCAGGCCGTTGCGGATATCGATGCCGGTGGGGCAGACCTGCACGCAGACGCCGCAGTCGACGCAGGTGCCGAGACCGGCAGCCTTGTAATCGGTCTTCTTGCTGCGCGGCCCGCGCGGTTCGCCGATGCCCGGATCGTAGGAAATGATCAGCGTGTCGGAATCGAACATCACGCTCTGGAAACGTGCGTAGGGGCACATGTATTTGCACACCTGCTCGCGCATGAAGCCCGCATTGCCCCAGGTGGCGAAGGCGTAGAACAGGATCCAGAAGGTTTCCCACGGACCCAGGCCCAGGCTCGCCACTTCGGTGGCCAGCGTCCTGATCGGGGTGAAATAGCCGACGAAGGTGAAGCCCGTCCACAGCGCGATGACGAACCAGACGAGGTGCTTCAGACCGCGCTTCCGCAGCTTGTTGGCGTTCCAGGGCGAGGCGTCGAGCTTCTTGCGCGCGATGTGGTCGCCTTCGAGCCAGCTTTCCACCCACATGAAGATTTCGGTGTACACCGTCTGCGGGCAGGCGTAGCCGCACCACAGCCGGCCGGCCACGGCCGTAAACAGGAACAGGGCCAGCGCGGAAAGAATCAGCAGGCCGGTGAGATAGACGAAGTCCTGCGGCCAGAACACCAGGCCGAAGATGTAGAACTTGCGGGCGGCAAGGTCGAACAGCACCGCCTGACGGTTGTCCCACTGCAGCCAGGGCAGTCCGTAGTAGAGGAACTGGGTGAACAGCACCAGCGCGATGCGCCAGTTGGCGAATACGCCATGCACCGAGCGCGTCTGGATGGTCTGCCGTATCGCATAAAGTTGCTGCTCGATCGGCGCCTCGTTCGAGGTCTGTTTGTCGTCTGTCGCTGCCATGGTTCGTATCGTTTTGAGCCGCTGGAACGCACTGCCTGCAATGCGCTCTAGCGGCTCGCCGGGCAAACCCGGCGAAATCCGCTCACTGCTTACTGCTTCTGCGACAGACCGTACACGTAGGCGGCCAGCAGATGGAGCTTGGCTTCCTTGTTGGACGTGGTGCCCAGCGTCTGGCTCGATGCAGGCATCACGCCGTTGCGGCCCTTGGCGATGGTCTCGATGATGGACGCTTCGCTGCCGCCGTACAACCATACCTTGTCGGTCAGGTTGGGCGCCCCCATCGCAGCCATGCCGGTGCCGTCGGGCATGTGGCAGGCGGCGCAGTTGTCGGCGAACTTCTGCTTGCCGGCAGCGGCCAGGGCGGCGTCGTGATTGCGGCCCGAGAGCGACAGCACGTAATTGGCCACTTCCTTGGTGCCTTCTGGGCCGAGCGCTTCGCCCAGCGCGGGCATCATCCCGGAACGACCGTCGGTGATCGTCGCCTTGATGGTGTCGGGATCGCCGCCGTACAGCCAGTCGTGGTCAGCCAGGTTGGGGAAGCCCATGGCGCCGGCGGCGTCGGAGCCGTGGCACTGCGAGCAGTAGGTCAGGAACAGGTTCTTGCCGATGGCGCGCGCCTCGGGGTTGGCGGCGACGGTGGCGATGTCCTGCTTCATGAAACCTGCGTACACGGGCTGGAACTTGGCTTCGGCAGCCTTCACTTCGGCTTCGTACTCGCCCAGGGAGGTCCAGCCCAGGACGCCTGCGAAATTGCCCAGACCCGGCCACAGGGCGAGGTAGGCGATCGCGAAGACCAGCGTGCCGTAGAACAGGCCCAGCCACCAGCGCGGCAGGGGGTTGTTGAAGTCCTGAAGGTCCTCGTCCCAGGTGTGCTCCATCAGCTCGGCCTTCTCGCCGGGGGCGAGTTTGCGCGTGGTCTGCTTCTTCAGGAAGATGAAGGTGCCGACGATGCTCACCAGGGTGATCACGCTGATGTAGATCGGCCAGAAGCCGCTTGTGAAATCGCTCATTGCTTGTCTCCTTGTTGGGCGGGCGTGTCGTCATCGGCAAAGGGCAGGCGGCCGGCGTCCTCGAACCGCGACTTGTTGCTGCGGCTGTACGCCCACCACACGATGCCCACGAACACCGCGATGAAGATCACGGTGACGATGCCGCTGAGAGTCCCGCTATCCATTGACCTGTGACCTCAGTTCTTCGGCGCGTGGGTGCCCAGCACCTGCAGATACGCGACCAGCGCATCCAGCTCGGTCTTGCCCGCCAGCTCGGCCGGGGCGTCGGCGATTTCCTTGTCGGAATAGCCGGTGCCCACCCAGTTGAGCGTGCGCATCTTCTGCTGGATGTCCGCATCCTTCAGCGGACGGTCGAGCCACGGATAGGCCGGCATGTTCGACTCGGGCACCACGTCGCGCGGGTTCATCAGGTGGGCGCGGTGCCAAGCGTCGGAGTAGCGGCCGCCGACGCGCTGCAGGTCGGGACCGGTACGCTTGGAGCCCCACAGGAAGGGACGGTCGTACACGTATTCGCCCGCCACCGAGTAGTGGCCGTAGCGCTCGGTCTCGGCGCGGAACGGACGCACCATCTGCGAGTGGCAGCCGACGCAGCCTTCGCGGATGTAGATGTCGCGTCCCGACAGTTGCAGGGCCGTGTAGGGTTTCAGGTCCGCCACCGGCTTGGTGGTGGAGGTCTGGAAGAACAGCGGCACGATCTGCACCAGGCCGCCGATGCTGACCACCAGAATGGTCAGCACGATCAGCAGACCGATGTTCTTTTCTATGGTTTCATGCGAAATCATGGTTCGGTCTCCTTAGGCGTGAACGGCTTGGGGGATGGGCGCGTCGTTGACGACGCGACCCATTCCGACGGTCTTGAGGACGTTGTACGCCATCATCAGCATGCCGCCGAAGAACAGCACGCCGCCCACCAGACGAATGCCGTAGAACGGATACATCGTGTTGAGCACCTGGGCGAAGCTGTAGGTCAGCGTGCCGTCGGCGTTCGCCGCGCGCCACATCAGGCCCTGCGCCACGCCGGCGATCCACATGGAGGCGATGTAGAGCACGACGCCGATGGTGGAGAGCCAGAAGTGCCATTCGATGAGCTTGGTGCTGTACATCGATTCGCGGCCGAACAGGCGCGGAATCAGGTAGTACATCGAGCCGATGGTGATCATCGCCACCCAGCCCAGCGCGCCGGAGTGCACGTGGCCGATGGTCCACTCGGTGTAGTGCGACAGCGCGTTGACCGTCTTGATCGACATCATCGGGCCTTCGAAGGTCGACATGCCGTAGAACGACAGCGCGGTGACGAGGAACTTCAGGATCGGGTCGGTGCGCAGTTTGTGCCATGCGCCGGACAGGGTCATGATGCCGTTCATCATGCCGCCCCAGCTCGGCGCCAGCAGCATCAGCGAGAACACCATGCCGAGCGACTGGGCCCAGTCGGGCAGCGCGGTGTACTGCAGGTGGTGCGGGCCTGCCCACATGTAGATGAAGTTCAGCGACCAGAAGTGCACGACCGACAGGCGGTACGAGTAGATCGGGCGGCCGGCCTGCTTCGGAATGAAGTAGTACATCATCCCGAGGAAGGCGGTGGTGAGGAAGAAGCCCACCGCGTTATGGCCGTACCACCACTGCACCATCGCGTCCTGCACGCCGGCGTAGGCGGAGTAGGACTTGGTCAGGGAGACGGGCAGTTCGGCGCTGTTCACCAGGTGCAGGATCGCGATGGTGAGGATGTAGGCGCCGAAGAACCAGTTGGAGACGTAGATGTGCTTGGTCTTGCGCTTGATGACGGTGCCGAAGAACACCAGCGCGTACGACACCCAGACCAGCGTGATGAGGATGTCGATCGGCCATTCCAGCTCGGCGTATTCCTTGCTGCTGGTGTAGCCCAGCGGCAGGGTCACCGCGGCCAGAACGATCACTGCCGTCCAGCCCCAGAAGGTGAACGCGGCGAGCGGCCCCGCCCATAGTCGTACCTGGCAGGTGCGCTGCACGATGTAGTACGACACCGCGAACAGGCCGGAACCGCCGAACGCAAAAATCACCGCGTGCCGCCAGGATGAGCCCGACCAGCATGCCGACGATCCCCCACACCACCGTCATGATGGCGAACTGGCGGACGACCTTGTAGTTATAGGTTGTCGCTTCCATACACGTCTCCCGTGATTGATGACTGTTGAATACATGCAAACCCGATACTGCGATTTACATATGTGGATAAATATATCTTCTTATATCAAGGTGTGTCAAGTTGACGCATGCGACCGGGAAAATCAGGCTGGGCGAGTGTTGCGCGCCAGCAAAACTGACACGTTCATCCTTTTGTGCCAAATTTGGTATAGCTCAATTTTGCCCGATTGAAATGCACCATGCGCACAACCCTGTCGCCACGCGGCTCTGTCTGATCCGTCACGGCGAGACCGACTGGAACGCGGACAAGCGCATCCAGGGCCATACCGACATCCCGCTCAATGCGACCGGACGGGCGCAGGCGCTGGCGATGGCGTACAACGCCGCGCATCAGCGCTTCGCCGCGATCTACAGCAGCGACCTCGCGCGGGCGCGCGAAACGGCGCAGGCGCTGGCGGCCCGCGAGGACGAGCCGGTCCTGCCGCTGCCCCAGCTGCGCGAGCGCCACTACGGGATATTCCAGGGCCTGACTGCCGCGGAGGCGGCCGCGCGCCATCCCGCAGCCTATGCCTGCTACGTCGCGCGCGACCCCGACTACGATTTCGAAACCGGCGAATCGCTGCGCGCCTTCGCCGACCGGGTGGCTGCCGGCATCGACTGGCTGGCGCGCCACCATCCCGGCCAGACCGTCGCCGCGGTCTGCCACAGCGGCGTGCTCGACGTGATCTATCGGCATGCCACCGGGCGGCCGCTTTCGACCCCGCGCGATTTCGAGATCCCGAACTGCGCGCTCAACTGGTTTCACGTCGATGCGCAGGGCTGGCACCTCGAAGCCTGGGCCGACCGTCACCATCTGACCAGCGTGCTCACCGGAGCGCCGGAATGAAGCTCGTGCTGCTGCGTCACGGCCACAGCGAATGGAATCTCGCCAATCGTTTCACCGGCTGGACCGACATCCCGTTGACCGAAACGGGGCTGGCCGAGGCCTCGGCGGCGGGCGGGGCGCTGGCCCGCGCGGGCTGCGCCTTCGACGCGGTGCACGTGTCGGCGCTGAAACGCACCCGCCAGACAGCCGAGGCCGTGCTGGCGGCGATGGACACGCCCGACGTACCCATTCATGCAAGCTGGCGGCTCAACGAGCGACACTACGGTGCCCTGCAGGGCATGGTGAAGCAGGACATTTTCGCGACCTGGGGCGAAGCCGCGTCGCGGCGCTGGTGGCGCGGCTACGTCGAGGCGCCGCCGCCGCTGGCACCGGACGACCCGCGGCATCCGCGTTTCGATCCTTTGTATCGTGATCTCGATCCGGCTGTGCTGCCGGCGAGCGAGAGCCTGCGCGACTGCCAGCAGCGCATGCTGCCGTACTGGGAAAACGTGCTGCTGCCGGCGCTACGCGAGGGACAGCGGCTGCTGGTGGTGAGCCACGGCAACACCCTGCGCGGGCTGGTCATGCATCTCGACGGCCTGTCCGCCGACGCGATGGAAAAAGTGGAAATCCCCTCGGGCGTGCCCCTGGTTTACCGCCTGGACGAAGCGGGCAGCGTGCTTGGGCGCGCGTGGCTGGATACGCAGGTGGCCGAGCCGCTGCGCTGAATCAGCTGAAACCCAGATCCTGCGCCAGTTCGGGATGAGTAATCCGGCCCGCGTGGACATGCAGCCCGGCACGCAACCCGGCATCCGCGTCCAGATCGGTCACCACCTGGGCAGCCAGGGCCTGCACGTAGGGCAGCGTGGCGTGGGTGAGCGCCTCGGTCGCGGTGCGCGCCACCGCCCCCGGCATGTTGGTCACGCAATAGTGCACCACTCCCTCGGCGACGAAGAAGGGGGCGCTGTGCGTGGTCGGGCGCGAGGTCTCGGCGACGCCGCCCTGGTCGATGGCCACGTCGACCAGCACCGAGCCCTGCGGCATGCGCCGCAGCAGATCGAGCGGAATCAGGCGCGGCGCGTGGCGGCCGGGAATCTGCGCCGCGCCGACCACGATGTCGGCACCGGCCAGGCAGTCGGCGATCGCGTCCGGCGACGAAAAGCGCGTCGCCACGCGCGCGTCGAACAGGTTTTCCGCGTGCGCGAGCTTGTCGGCCTGGCGGTCGAGCAGGGTGACGCGTGCGCCCAAACCGACGGCGACGCGCGCGGCGCCCAGCCCCACCACCCCGGCGCCGATCACCACCACGTGCGCCGGCGCCACGCCGGGCAGGCCGCCGATCAGCTTGCCGCTGCCGCCGTGCATCTTGTGCAGGCCCAGCGCGCCCATCTGCGGCGCCAGCCGGCCGGCAATGTCCGACATGGGGGCGAGCAGCGGCAGCCGGCCGCCCGCGTCGCGCACGGTTTCGTAGGCGACGGCGGTGACGCCGCGCGTCATCAGCTCGCGGGCGAGCTGCGGGGCGGCGGCGAGATGCAGATAGCAGAACAGCAGTTGCCCTGCGTGCAGACGCGCAACTTCGTCCGGTTGCGGTTCCTTCACCTTCACCACCAGCGCCGCGGCCCAGGCGCCGGCGGTGTCGACCAGCGTCGCGCCGGCGGCGCGGTAGGCGTCGTCGGCGTAGCCCACCGCGGCGCCCGCCCCGGACTCGACGCACACGGCGTGGCCGGCCTCGACGAGCTGCCGCGCGCCTTCCGGCACGAGCGCCACGCGGTATTCGTGGTTCTTGGATTCCTTGGGTATGCCGATCTGCATGTTCTCCTCCTGGGGATGCCGCCGTCCAGTCTAATCCGCCGCGCGCGGCTCGATGCGCTGGAAGCGGTAGTAGGCGGGCGGCGCGCGTTCGAGCCGGAGCGTACGGGTGCCGGCGGCGACGGGCAGGCGGCCGACGAGGCGATACGGTCCCATCATCGTTGGCGCGGCGCGCACCTCGTACACGCCGGGCGGGAACAGGCGCGCTTCGAGCACGAGCCCCGCCTCGTCCTTGCGCTGGCGCACGCCGGCATACGGGCGCGCCAGCGGCTCGCCGATGAACACGCCCTGGCCCGGCATCTGCACGCTCTTCCAGTAGGCCTCGATCAGGGTTTCGCCCTGCAGGTAATGCGCCATGACCACGCCGGGTACGGGGAACTTGGACGGGAAATTGCATGGTTCGGTCACAGCACCGTAGCTGCCGGTGGCGCCGGCTTCCAGCCATTTCAGGCTCGACATCTGGCTGCCGCCGAAGAGGTCGCCGCCGGCCGAGGTGAGGTGGTCGCCGATGGCGCCCGGCAGGAAGCCGTTGCTGTCGAGCCCGGCCACCTGCGCGATGCCGGTGAAATAGAACATGACGTCGCGCCGGTTTTCCAGCGCATTGGTTTCGACGATCTCGACCGGCAGCACGGTGTGCAGGCGTGCGCGCAGGATCGCGTAATCGGCGGCGCGCACGTTGCGGTTCCTGTCGGTGGTGCTGACCAGATAGGCCGTGCCGGCCGGATCGCTGCCGTCGGCGGAGACGCCGCGGTCGATCAGCTTCTTCGCTTCGGCCACGCTGGCGGCGGCGAGGCTCATGGTCGGGCGAATCTTGTACGCATTCCAGGGCTGCGTCACGCCGCTGTTGAAGTAGGCACTGGGTTTGGTCGGCTTGCAGCCGCTGGCGCAATACGCCGGGTCGAAGCCGAAGGCGAAGGCGCTGGTGATCGACATGCAGTCCACGCGATACGGCTGCGCCCAGG
>JBGAFQ010000019.1:0-47780 GCA_044227195.1 Thiobacillus sp. | reverse complement strand
GCGTCGCCGAGCAGCAGTCTCCCGCCAGCGACGCCACCATCGCGACCCTGAAGGAACTCGTCAATGCCTGTCGGCGCTGCGCGGCGAGATGAACTCCTTCGCGCAACGCGTGCCGCTGGTGATCGAAGGCGACGCCACCCTGATCGGCAAGCTTGCACCCTACATCCGGATGCTCGCCGGTCGGAAGTCAGCGCGGTCGCCAGGCTGGAAGACGCCGATGCCCCGCGGCGCTCGTCGGCGACATGCGTCTGATGCTCGTCGTCGAAATCGACCGCGAGGCCGAACGCACACGCCTGGCCAAGGAAATCGCCCGGCTGCAGGGCGAGATCAGGAAAGCCGAGGGCAAGCTGGCCAACCCGAGTTTCGTCGACAAGGCGCCTGCCGCGGTGGTGGAACAGGAAAAAGCGCGTCTGGCGGATTTCGGCGCCATGCTGAACAAGATGGAGATGCAATACGCCCGGCTGGCTTAGGTATTTGCAAGGCAAAAAACCGGGCAAGCCCCGGTTTTTTGTTGCCTTCCGATCTGGATTACATCTTCCAGCTGTACTGGATACCCAGGGCGTTCTGATACATATCAATTTTCTCATGTCGGAGAGCCACCGCTAAACACGGGAAGGATAGAAGCTCCATCCACATCGTTCTTGAAGGCATGCATGTAGGACATGGTCACTTCGTCACCCGACGCAAGCGTGTAGGTAAACCCGAGCGTTACGTGATCCTTGATCACTGCCGGTGCGAGAATGTTGAACATCACCTCGCCCACATCTGCGCCATTGATGGGGTTGTCACTGTGGCTGTAACCAGCACGCAGCGTCAGCTTCGGATCGAATTTATACTCCACACCCAGCTTCCAGACGTCGATGTTGTCCCAGCCGAAACCCGAACCACCAGCCGTACCCAGCAAGGGAGAACCGCCGAGCGAATTGGCGGAAGCGTTACCAACAGAATTCACATCGCTGTAATTGATACGCTGGTAGTCAAGTGCGAGCTTGACAGCGGGAGTAGCCTGCCAGGCAACGCCCAAATTGTAGTTTTCGGGAATATCGAAATCTCCCTGTTCAGCAAACAAGCCTGCATATTTGCTGAATTCCTCGAAATTGATCTTGGAGGCATAGGCAGCACCGATCGTAACCGTGGGGGCGATTTTGCCCATGTAGCCAATACGCACGCCGTAGCCGAATGCATCGTCATAACCGCGGTTGGTCACATTGGATGCGCTAGACGACAAACCCTGGAAGGCTTGCAGGCCCTCTGCCTTGAAACGCTGGTATCCGATCAGGGGAGAAATCCCCAGGGAATGGTTTGGGGCAATCTTGTACGCTGCCGTCGGGGCCACGATCAATTGCATCAGGTCCACGCCGAGCTTTCGGGTACCCCCCAACAGGTTCACCGGGTAATTCGTATTCATGCCGCCATTGCCGTAAACGGTCACGCCGACTGCCATGTTGTTGTTGATGGTGCGGCTGTATCCGAATTCGGGAATCAGGAAGTACTTGGAGTCGCTCTCAGTGGAACCATTCAGGCCGCCACCCACACGGCTAGCCTCGCGAATCGGGCTGAACAGATCGGCACCCAGATCCAGCCGATTGCCTGCGAAAGCCATGGAAGCGGGGTTGTTGGCGCCGCCGAAGGCGTCGTCCGAACTGGCGGTTGCGGCACCGGCCATGCCCTTGGCCTTCATGCCATAGCCGTGCGAGAAGTAGCCGTTGGTGGCGAACGCGCTGCCGGTCAGACCGGCCAGCGCCATGAATGCGAGTCGCGGTTGCCGCATCGCCTAGGGTGTCATGCCGTAGCCGAAAAATAACCGTGGCGAACGCGCTGCCGGTCAGACCGGCCAGCGCCATGAATGCGAATACACGGGTGAGCTTCATCGAGGATCTCCTAGGGTGTGATTATTACGGATAGACTTTTTTAATGACCTGCCCGAAGGCTACGCGTCGATACGCTCGCGAACAAGGACAAGGGCGTCGGATGCCCGCGGAAATTCAGAACCCTGTGGTACAAATGACACATAAAAAATGAGCCGGGTTCTCCGGCTCATTTCAGCGACTACAAAAACCGTTTTCTTTAGGAGCGCTTCAGATAAACAGGCAGATGTCGGTTTCGCCCGCGAATTCGAAGAAGGTGGCAGCGCCGCCGTATTCGAGGCCGTCGATGAAGTCGGAGTGCTCGAAGCCGAACAGTTCGACGGTCATCTGGCAGGCGATGAACTTGACTTCGGCTTCCTGGCACAGGCTACGCAGGTCAGGGATGGTGGCCACGCCGTTGTTGGCGATGGTCATTTTCATCAGGCTGGTGGCCACGTTCTCGTAGCCGGGCACCAAGGACTGGATGGCGTTGGGCATGTTCCAGTTGATGCTCTTGAACCACTTGGGGCCGAAGGGCATCTTCATGGGCATGCCTGGGTTGCCCAGCGGGCTGACCTTGAGGCCGGACAGGTCTTTGCGGACGAGCTGGAGGCCATAGAAGGTGAAGAAAATCTGGGTTTCATAACCCAGCGCCGCCGCGGTGGACGCTAGGATGAAAGGGGGGTAAGCCCAGTCCAGCGTGCCCTTGGTGGCGATGATGGCCATTTTTTTGGTATCCATGCTCTGTCTCTCCTGTTCCGGTTAAAAAAACAGCGCCGTGTGTTCGTTGGAACATACGGCGCCTGTTTTGTTTCCTGCTTACTTCTTCTTCATGAAGAAGGTGAATTCGCCGCCCGCTTCGGCGGTGGACAGCAGCTCGTTACCGGTCTGCTTGGCGAAAGCGGCGAAATCCTTGACCGAACCCGGATCGGTGGACAGGATTTTCAGGACCTGGCCGCTGCCGACTTCCGCAAGAGCCTTCTTGGCACGAAGGATGGGGAGGGGACAGTTCAGACCACGGGCGTCGAGTTCTTTATCGAAGTTCATCTTGTTCTCCTAACATTAAATCGGCAAGCACAAAAAATGCTGCGGTACCTTAAACCAGAAGCTTTGCCATTGCAACCAAATTTGCAGCGTCGATCAGCTTTGCTTATGGCCAGCGCCTAGCGAGGCAGGGCAAGTGCATTCCCGGAACGCGCCCAGGCCATAATCCCGCCCGCGAGGTTGTGCATGTTGCTGTAGCCTTTCGAGGCCATGAAGGCGCAGGCTTGTGCGGAACGCGCACCGGAACGGCAATAGATGACGACGGGCTTGTCCTGCGGAATGTCTGCCGCACGCAGCGGCAGCAGATGCAGCGGAATGTGGATGGCGCCGTCGATCACGCCCTGCGCGACTTCGGCCTCGGTGCGCACATCGATGAGATGCGCGCCTTTGGCGGCGATTTCGGCAACGTAACCCGGGTCGACTTCCTTGAAACCAGACAATCCGAACATGGGCGTCAAACTCCTGTCATGGAGAAATTAGAATTTTCTAATATACCCCAAACCCCGTCCACGACCAAGCATGACCCTGCCCGTAGCCGGGTTGTCAGCAGCGCTGCGCGCCGTGATACAGGTTCACCACGTGACGCGCCTCGGCAAAGAACAGCCAGCGTTCCATCGCGGCGCCTACCAGCCCCGCCAGGGCCGCGACGACCGCTGCCAGCATGCCCCCCTGCTGGTTGAAAACCCAGACCAGCATCAGCCCCGGCAGGCCGAAGCCCACCACGAAGACCAGCGTCTTGATCAGGCCGGCTTGCTTGCGCGCGAGCATGAAGCCGAATTCCTGGGTAAGGAAGGTGCCGTGCGTATGGCCGGTATCCAGCAGCTTGACCCCGGCGCGCGTCAGGCCGGTCGCGGTGTTGATGGTGGGCGTGAGGCCGGGGCTGCGTATCCAGAAGTAATAGATCGCCTTCAACACCGCCGCGATGGACACGATGAGCGCAGACATTGAGATGTAGGGCGTGGTGTCGAGCCCGGCGATCACCGCGCCCAGCAGCAGCAGCAGGCTGCCGCTGGCGTAGCCGAGCGCCAGGTAGTTGGCGGGAACGAGCGGGGTGTTCCATTGCCGGATGGTTTTCAGGCAGGCGTAGATCATGCCGGTGGAAAACACGGTGATCCAGGCGAGCACGGCGGTGAGAAAACCGCTGATTTCGCGCAGCCATTGCGGTGCGCCGAACATGATGCTGGCGAGGTAGATCAGCGCCAGCGGCATGAAAACCACCGCGAACACGCCCTCGCGCGACAGCCACGAGGTACGGAAACGCGAAAACGCGCGCCAGGCGTTCTTGGGGTTGGCCAGGTGGAAGGTCGAGGACAGCAGGCCGAACACGACCAAGCCCATGGCCATCAGACCGCCTGCGACGAGCTGGTCCTGGTTGAAGCCGCCGCCCAGCTTGAAGGTATCGGCGATGAACAGCAGCGAGAACAGGCCGAAGCCGGCGCCCGACGCCACGGTAAAGAAAATGACGGAGAAAGCGGGATGCATGATGACTCCTGGGTTCTTAGCGACGCACCAGCCGGTTGGCGAACTGCTTGATGCTTTCTTTCAGGCCGCCCTTCGGCTTGGTGTCGATCTCGATCACCGGCTTGCGGCGCGGCGGCAGGTACTGGTTGGTCGGGTTGTAGTTGAGTTCGGGCATGAGGCCGTAGCCGCCGCGTTCGCGCACCACGCGCGACACGGCCGAATCGGGATCGTCGAAGTCGCCGAACATGCGGGCATGCGCCGGGCAGGTCAGCACGCACGCGGGCTGGCGTTCCTCGACCGGCAGGTTCTGGTCGTAGATGCGATCCACGCACAGCGTGCACTTCTTCATCGTGCCGCTCGAACGGTCGAGTTCGCGGGCGCCGTAGGGGCAGGCCCACGAACAGTAGTTGCAGCCCATGCATTTGTCCTGGTCAACCAGCACGATGCCGTCTTCCGCGCGCTTGTAGGATGCGCCGGTCGGACACACCGTGACGCAGTCGGCATCCTCGCAGTGGTTGCACGACATCGGGAAGTTCACGGTCTTGTTGTTCGGGTATTCGTCCATTTCGAAATGGCGAATCCGGTTGAACCACACGCCCGATGGCTCCGCGCCGTAGGGCTGGTAATCGGACAGCGGGCCGATGGTGCCGGAGGCGTTCCATTCCTTGCAGGCGATGGCGCAGGCATGGCAACCCACGCATACGTCGAGGTCGATGACCAAACCCAGTCTCATGATTGTTCCAGCCTCATGTTCTCTCTCGTCTTTGTATTCATTTGAAACGCATCAGTTCTTCTCGTGGCTGCGCGCGTCGTAGCGCAGCACGTGGGGCCGCTCGTAGCGCTCGTCGCCCGGGTAGGGTTTCAGCACGTCGAACTGCGGCCAGGAACCGGTTTCTCCGGGCTCGGCTTTCCATATCTTCACGCGCAGGTCGAACCACGCGGCCTGGCCGGTCACCGGGTCGGAGTTGGTGACGCGGCGTTCGCCGGATTTTTCCGGCAGCAGTTCGGAAATCAGGTGGTTGAGCAGGAAGCCCTTGGTCGCTTCCGAAGCGTTTTCCTTCAGGCCCCACGCGCCCTTCTGCTTGCCGATGGCGTTCCAGGTCCAGATGGTGTCTTCCTGCGTGCCTTCCATCGTTTTCACCTGGCAGCGGATCTTGCCGTTGTGCGACTCGACCCAGATCCAGTCGAAGTCCTTGATGCCCATCTCGGTGGCCTTGCGGGCGTTCATGTACATGTAGTTCTGCGCCATGATCTGGCGCAGCCACACGTTCTGCGAATCCCAGGAGTGGTACATGAACATGGGGCGCTGAGTCAGCGCGAAGAAGGGATATTCGTTCGCGTCCACGCGCTGCTGCTCCAGCGGTTCGTACCACATCGGCAACGGGTCGAAATACTTCACCAGACGCTCGCGGTCGACCTGGTTGTTCGGCTGAGGACCGTCGTACAGCCCTTGGCCCGCCAGGCGGAATTTCTGCAGCGGTTCGGAATAGAACTGCATGATGATGGGCTCGACCTTGCCGACGAAGCCCGCATCCGCGTCGGGCCAGTGGTGCGCGAAGAAGCTCTGGTTCTCGATGTACTTGTCCCACTGCTTCGGGTTGGGCTCGCCCTTGAGCGACTTCGTGCCGTCCGCGCCGCGCCAGCCGGAGAGGAAGCCGATGCCGGGCGAACGCTCGTAATTGACGATGAAGTCGGGGTAGTCCTTGAACTTGCGGCTGCCGTCGGGCTTGGTGAAGGCCGGGAATTTCAGGCGCGACGCGAGTTCGACCATCACCTCCTGCCAGGGCCGCACGTTGCGGTCGGGCTTGACCAGCGGATAGCGGATCGCATCGGCGGCCGCGTCCGGCTCGGAAATCGGACGGTCGAGCAGCGAGATGCAGTCGTGCCGTTCGAGGTACGTGGTATCCGGCAGAATCAGGTCGGCGAAGTTGGTCATCTCCGAATGGAAGGCGTCGATGACGACCAGGAAGGGTATCTTGTACTCGCCGAAGTTCTCCGGATCCTTGGCGCGCAGCATGCCCTGGATATTCGCCGTGTTCATCGACGAGTTCCAGGCCATGTTGGCCATGAACAGGATCAGCGTGTCGAGCGCATAGGGGTCGTGGTTGGTCGCATTGGTGATGACCATGTGCATCAGGCCGTGCGAGGACAGCGGCGTCTCCCAGGAGAAGGCCTTGTCGATGCGCAGCGGATTGCCGAATTCATCCACCACCAGTTCTTCCGGCCGCGTCGGGAAACCGAGCGGCGGACGCGACAGCGGCGTGTTCGGCGCGTTGATGACATCGACGTTGTTTTCCGGCAGCTGGTGCGGCGGGATGGGCTTGGGGTAAGGCGCACGGGCGCGGAAGTTGCCCGGGCCGTCGAGCGCACCGAGCAGCATCTGGATGAAGTGCACCGCGCGGCAGGCGTGGAAGCCGTTGGAATGCGCGGAGATGCCGCGCATCGCGTACATGGCGACCGGACGGCCCACCACTTTTTCATGTTTCCGGCCCCACACGTCGGTCCATTCGATGGGCAGTTCGACCGCTTCCTTGAACGCGACGTGCGCCATCTCCAGCGCAATGCGCTCGATGGTCTCGGCCGGCAAACCGACTTCGAGCGCGACGTTTTCCGGCGCGTAGCGGACGTCGAGATAGCGTTCGGCGAGCATGGAAAACACCGTCTTCACGCGGCGGCCGTCCGGCGCCACGTATTCGCCGAACAACGCGGGCGCGATATCGCCGTCGACGCCGTTCTTGAACACCTCCTTCTCGATGTCCCAGATCAGCGGATTGCCCGCCTCGTCGCGCAGGAAGAGGCCGTCGCCCTTCTGCCCAGGCGTCTGCACCACCAGCCAGGAGGCGTTGGTGTACTTGACCAGGAAATCGTAGTCGAACTGCTCGTGCTTCAGCAGCACGTGCACCATCGACATAGCCAGCAGGCCGTCCATACCGGGCTTGATCGGCAGCCACTCGTCGGCGATCGCCGAATAGCCGGTGCGCACCGGATTCACGGTGACGAACTTGCCGCCGCGGCGCTTGAGCTTTTCGAGGCCGATCTTGATCGGGTTGGACGAGTGGTCCTCGGCCACGCCCCACATGATGAAATACTTGGCGAAATCCCAGTCGGGCGCACCGAACTCCCAGAACGAGAAGCCGATGGTGTAGAGGCCGGCGGCCGCCATGTTCACCGAGCAGAAACCGCCGTGCGCCGCCCAGTTCGGCGTACCGAACTGCTGCGCCCACAGTCCGGTCAGCGCCTGCATCTGGTCGCGGCCGGTGAAGAAACCGAGCTTGGACGGGTCGGTCGCGCGTATGTCGCCGAGGCGCGTGGTCAGCACGTCGAGCGCCTGCTCCCAGGAAATCGCCTCGTACACCCCCTCGCCGCGCTCGGTGCCCGGTTTCCTCATCAAGGGTTGCGTCAGTTTGGCGGTCGAGTACTGCTTCATGATCCCCGCCGAACCCTTGGCGCACAGCACGCCCTGGTTGGTGGGGTGGTTGCGGTTGCCCTGGATGAAGCGCACCTTGTCGTCTTCCAGCGTCACCTTGATGCCGCAGCGGCAGGCGCACATGTAGCAGGTCGTGTACTTGATCTGCTGCCGGTCGTGGTTTTCGAGTTTGATTTTGGCGTTCATGCGATCCCTGGATTCAAAATCGTCCCGCGCGGCCTCTTGCGAAGCTGCGGCGTTGCTCCCTGATTCGTTCACTGGGGTACTACGGATGCAGCACCAGCGCCTCAGCACCGTTGCTGCGGGGACGGCTAAATATTAATCATTTCGAATATGCAGTTATTTTGCACTTCATGCACGCCGCATGGCAAGCAAAATGGCTGATAGTCCGATAAGACCAGTTGATAAAAATCCTTGTTTTTTCTGTGGGTTATGCCGCCCGGATTACTGGCCCGCGGGGCTGCCGGTTTCCGCCAGCAGGGTCTTGATCGCCTGCAGGGCCTCAGCCTCGTCCCACTCGGTGGGACCTTTCAGCACGTAGCGTATCCGCCCTTCGGCATCCAGCAGGAAGGTGGTGGGAAGCGCGTACACCTTCCAGCGGCGCGTGTTCTGTCCGTCGACATCGAGCAGAACGGGAAAGCCGAGATCGAGCTGCGCCAGATAGGTTTGGACATCGTCGCGCGACTCCGCGCTGTCCAGCGCCACGATTTCCAGCGGCTGCCCGGCCATTTTCCGGCGCAAGCGCTCCATCGAGGGCATCTCGCGCCGGCACGGCGGACACCAGGTCGCCCAGAAATTCAGCAGCACGACCTTGCCGCGATAATCGGCCAGGGTTTTCGCGCGGCCCTGCAGATCCACGGCCTGCAGGGCCGGCGCGGGCTGGCTTGCGCGCGTCTCCAGCCCGGCCGCCAGTGCCTGCGTGCCGAACAGCAGGCCCGCAGCGACCCATCCCATCCAAGACTTCATTTGCATCCCCAAACATCCATTTCGTGTAACAGCATCGCATCCATGCGCCGACTCTCGGCGATTTCGTATTCGGTCGGCGTATCGCGCGCCCAGTAGCCTTCGCGCAGGTTTTCCAGGATCACGTGGCTGACTGTCGCGCCGTGCAGCGCCAGATGATCCAGCAGCCCTGGCAGCCAGGGCGTGGCGGCCGAACGGCGCGGCTGCAGCACCCGCACGCGCAGACCGTCGAGCCTGCCGACATCCAGGTAATCGGCGTCGGCCAGCGCCTCGGCCGAAGCATACAGATTCGGGTACATCAGCATCACGCACAGGCGACCGCGCTGCGCGGCGTCGAGACGCGCGGCCGCGCGCAAGACCGGCACCGCCGCGCGCGCCACCGCGTAGACCGCGACCTGTTGTTTGCCACTCTCCAGCGCCGCGGCCAGCCAGTCGGCCACGTCCTGCGTCGGCACCGCGTCCATGCTGCTCGGCAACTGCGGCAGGAAATACGCGCCGGCAGGATCGAGCGACCACACGGTCACGCCCTGCGCCGCCAGCTTGCGTGCGGCCTCGAGTTCCGGCCCGGCAAGGCCGCGCTCGGACCCCGTCCACAGCAGCAAGCGTTCGCCGGACGCCGGGAACGGCTGATAATCCGGCAAGGCGGCATGCACATCGATCGCGCACGCACACAGTCCCAGTAGCGCAAACCAGAATCTCAATTCATCCCCCGCACGACACCCGCCCATCTTGCCGCACCGTCGCGTTCGAACATAGAGAACGATAGGACCAGAGGCCTCAGGCGGCAGGGGTATCGCTGCGCCAGTGCCCGGAGCGGCCACCCTGTTTTTCCAGCAGCCGTACCGACTCGATGAGCATGCCGCGATCGACCGCCTTGCACATGTCGTAGATGGTAAGGAGCGCGACCGACACGCCGGCCAGCGCTTCCATTTCCACGCCGGTCTTGCCGACCGTTTCGGCGGTGACGACGCAGGTGATGGACGCGGCCGGCTCGTCGGGCTCGAAGGCGACGCCGACCCTGGTGAGCGCGATGGGGTGACACAGCGGGATCAGTTCGGCGGTGCGCTTGGTCGCCTGGATCGCGGCAATGCGCGCCACGCCGAGCACATCGCCCTTGGCGGCCTGACCGCCGAGGATGCGCGCGAGCGTATCGGGTAACATGCGGATGCGCCCGCTCGCCACCGCGATGCGACGCGTGTCCGCCTTGTCCGCGACATCGACCATCACCGCGCGGCCGGCTTCGTCGAAATGGGTGAATTCGCTCATGATTCCGGAACCCGATTGCAATCCGCGCATCGTAAACGAAATGCACCGTTTCTTTCCCTCTCTCCATCTCCGCTGATGCTGCGCACCCTGCTCATCCTTGTCCTTGCGCTCCAGCCAATCCTGGCGACAGCCGATCTGCCGGACCTCGGGGAAGTCTCGCGCCAGTATTTCTCCGACCAGGAGGAACAGGCGCTCGGCCGCGCCATCCTGCGCGACGTATACGCCGATCCGCGCTATCTCGACGATCCGGTGGCCGAAACCTATCTCAACCAGCTCGGCTACAGGCTGGTGTCGGTCAGTTCGCGCAACCAGCGCGAATTCACCTTCTTCGTGGTGGACGATCCCAGCATCAACGCCTTCGCCCTGCCCGGCGGCAACGTCGGCGTACATACCGGACTCTTGCTCGCCGCGCAGAGCGAATCCGAGCTTGCCAGCGTGATCGCGCACGAAATTGCCCACGTCACCCAGAACCACATCGCGCGCATGGTGGCCGCCCAGAGCCAGAGCTACTGGCCCACCATGGCTGCGCTGGCGCTTGCCCTGCTGGCGTCGCGCTCCAACCCGAACGTGGCCGGCGCGGCGATTGCCTCGACCCAGGCCTACTCGATCCAGAACCAGCTCAGCTTCACCCGCGACTTCGAACGCGAAGCCGATCGCCTGGGCTACGAAATGCTGACCCGCGCCGGCTTCGACCCGCACGCCATGAGCGCATTCTTCGAACGCCTGCAACGCGCCAACCGTTTCTACGACAGCAGCGCGCCGGCCTACCTGCGCACCCACCCGCTCACCAGCGAACGCATCGCCGACATGGAGGCACGCAGCGAATCGACGCCGTACCACCAGGTCCAGGACAGCCTCGATTTCCAGCTCGTGCGCGCACGGCTGCGCGCGCGCGAGGACAGTCCCGCCGATGCGCTGCTGGCCGCGCGCGCGCGTTTCAGGGACAAGCGCTACAGCAACGAAACCGCCGCCCGCTACGGGCTCGTCGTCGCCCTTGTGCGCGCCCGCCAGTTCAGCGAGGCGGAAACCGAAGTACAGAAACTGCTGACAGGCAGAGCAGGCAGCGCGATTCTCCAATTGCAGGCTGCCCAGGTCGCGGCCGAAGCCGGAAACCCGCCGCTTGCCCTGCAGCGCTACCAGGCAGGCATCCGGAACTTCCCGGGCTATCGTCCCTTGCAGTATGGCTACATCGACGCCCTGCTGACTTCGGCGCGCAACAACGAGGCTCTGGCCCAGACCGACAAGCAATTGGCGCTCTATCCCAACGACCGGCGGCTGTGGCAACTGGCCGCGAAAGCGCATGCGCAGCTCGGCCATCGTCTGCTCAGCCACCGTGCCCAGGCCGAAGCCACCGCACTGACCGGCAACCTCGTCGCGGCAATCGAACAGATCAGTCTGGGAATCAAGGCCGGGGACGGCAGTTTCTACGACCAGTCGGCGGCCGAAGCGCGCCGGCGCGAATGGCAGGCGCAGGAAAAGGCCCAGCGGAAAGAATAGCCATCCCCGCGAACCCCAGCATTGGCGGGGCTGGTAGGAAATTACCCCGCGTTTGGCACGTAAAAATTCATGCATGGCCTTGCGTGGCAAAAACCAATTCCACTATGCTTCGGTCCATCCAGTACTGGATAGCGTTCACTGCGCGGCAAACCCAAGCAGCAGGCGCTTTCATCAAGACGTCGAAAACTAGGAGGATGACTATGCGAAAGTTGCACCAGGTTGCAGCCGTTTTCGCCCTTGGCGCCGCAGTGGTGTCGGGCAGCGTAATGGCCCAGGCTGCCGCGCCGAAGAAGGAAGAAACCGGCAAGGACATCGCGTTCAACCGCACCAAGGGTAACTGCCTGGCCTGCCATGCCATGCCCACCGTGCCTGATGCAGAATCCCCCGGCCTGTATGGTCCGCCCCTCATCGCCATGAGCGCCCGCTATCCCGACAAGGCCAAGCTGCGCGCCCAGATCTGGGATGCCACCGCAACCAACCCCAGCACATCCATGATTCCCTTCGGCAAGCACGGCGTGCTGACGGAGCAGGAAATCGATAAAGTGACCGACTTCGTGTACGGTCTGTAATTCCCGTAGCAGTAATTGTTCAAGCAAGGAGACATGCCAATGAATGCACTTCGTAGAAACGTACTGAAAGGCGCCGCGGGCGCAGGCACCGTGGCCGTGGCTGTGGCCGCCGGTCTGCTCAAGCCCACCCAGGCCATGGCCGCCTGGAACAACGCCGCCTTCGAAGCCAAGAACGTCGGCGACGCGATGAAGGGCCTGGGCGTGTCCGCTCCCGCCGATTCCAAGGACATCGTCATCAAGGCCCCCGACATCGCCGAGAACGGCGCCGTCGTGCCGGTGGAAGTGACCAGCAACATCCCGGGCACCACCACCATTTCCATCTTCGCCGAGAAGAACGCCACCCCGCTGGTCGGCAGCTACACCCTGTCCGGCGGCACCGAGGGTTTCATCTCCACCCGTATCAAGATGGGCCAGACCGCGCTGGTTCGTGCGGTCGTCGCCGCCGGCGGCAAGACGTACACCGCCGCCAAGGAAGTCAAGGTCACCATCGGTGGCTGCGGCGGCTGATCGCCCCCGAACCGAACGACTGCACTCATCTGAACTGAATATTTAGGAAAGGAAAGCCAAATGGCTGAACCCATGCGTATCCGTGCCACCATGGCGGGCGACGTCGCCGACGTCAAAGTGCTGATGAACCACCCGATGGAAACCGGCCAGCGTAAAGACGCGAAGACCGGCCAACTGGTCCCCGCGCACTTCATCCAGGAAGTGACCGCCACCATCAACGGCAAGGAAGTGCTGTCCGCCAACTTCGGTAGCGGCATCTCCAAGAACCCCTACCTCGGCTTCAAGGTCAAGGGCGCGAAAGCGGGCGACAAGGTTGTCGTCAACTGGAGTGACAACAAGGGCGACAAGAACAGCGCCGAAGCCGCCATCGGCTAACAACCAACAGTGACAGGCGGGGCGCAAGCCCCGCTTTGCTTCATTCATCAGGTTTCTGGAGGACGGCATGAAACAAAAAAACATTGCAAAACTGCTGGCTGGACTGGCCGGGCTGGGCATTGCCCTTGGCGCAGCCAGTGTTCAGGCTTCGCCCGAACAGGACAGACAGGATTTCATCAAGTACTACACGACGAAATATCCGAACGTGAAGATTGAGGATTACGTCTACGGCGCCCTGGCTTTCGATGCCGACAGCAAGGCCCAGTACGACGCGATCATGGAATTCCCGCCTTTCGAAGCCGATGTCGAAAAAGGCCGCAAGATGTGGGATACCCCCCTGAAGAGCGGCAAGAAATATTCTGACTGCCTGCCCAACGGCGGCAAACAGATCGCGGGCAACTACCCGATGTTCGACGACGCCAAGGGCAAGGTCGTGACCCTGCAGGACGCGATCAACGACTGTCGCGTGGCGAATGGCGAGGAGCCCTACAAGGTCAACGACATGAAGACCATGGGCACGCTGACCGCCTACATGCGTACGCTGTCCGACGGCATGCTGATGAACATCAAGGTCGAAGGGCCCAAGGCCATGGCTGCGTACGAAGACGGCAAGAAAACCTTCTTCACGCGCAAGGGCCAGCTCAACTTCGCCTGCGCCAGCTGTCACGTGCAGAATGCCGGCACCCGCCTGCGCTCCGAGATCATCTCGCCTGCGGTCGGTCACGCCGTCCACTGGCCGGTGTTCCGCGGCGGTGACACGCTCGTGACCCTGCAACAACGCTACGATGGCTGCTTCAAGCAGGTGCGCGCGGTTCCGCCCGCACAGGGCAGCACCACCATGAACGACCTGGAGTACTTCCACTCCTCGCTGTCCAACGGCCTGCCGATGAAGGCCTCGGTGTTCCGCAAGTAAAGCGGCGCATGTCTGCGAAAAAGCCCGGGCAACCGGGCTTTTTCATTTCATGCCAGGGCGGCATGAACTGGAGATACTATTTACCCGCCCCACCTGACGAACGGACAATAGCAACAATCAGCATTACCGAATCGATCTTAGGAGAAGCCTCATGCACATGAACCGTCGCGAATTCCTGCAATTGCTGGCCGTCGCCGCCGCTTCCGGGATGACACTGGACAGCAAGTCTGCGCTGGCCGGCAACGCGCCTGCCAATTTCTACGATGTGCCGCGTCACGGCAACGTTTCGTTTCTGCACTTCACTGACTGTCACGCGCAGCTGACGCCGGTGTGGTTCCGCGAACCCAACGTCAACCTGGGCGTGGCAACGGCCGTCGGCAAGGCGCCGCACATCGTAGGCCAGCACCTCCTGAAAAAATACGGCGTCAAGCCTGGCAGCGCCGAGGCCCACGCCTTCACCTATCTCGATTTCACCGAAGCCGCCAAGGTGTACGGCAAGGTTGGCGGTTTCGCCCACCTGAAAACCCTGGTCGACAGAATGCGCGCGCAGCGTCCCGGTGCCTTGCTGCTCGACGGCGGCGACACCTGGCAGGGCTCGGCCACGTCCTTGTGGACCAACGCACAGGACATGGTCGACGCGTGCATCAAGCTGGGCGTCAACGTCATGACGCCACACTGGGAATCGACCTTCGGCGCCGAGCGTGTGCTGGAAATCGTCAACAAGGATTTCAAGAACGCCAACGTCGATTTCGTCGCGCAGAACATCGTCACCAACGACTTCGGCGACCAGGTATTCAAGCCCTACGTGATGAAGGAAATGAACGGCGTGAAAATCGCCGTCGTCGGCCAGGCCTTCCCCTACACGCCCATCGCCAATCCGCGCTACATGGTGCCCGACTGGAGCTTCGGCATCCGCGACGACAGCATGCAGAAATGGGTGGACGATGCCCGCGCCAACGGCGCGCAGGTGGTCGTCGTGCTGTCGCACAACGGCATGGACGTGGACCTGAAAATGGCCAGCCGTGTCACCGGCATCGACGCCATTTTCGGCGGCCACACCCACGACGGCGTGCCGCAACCCGTGCAGGTCAAGAACGCCAAGGGCATCACGCTCGTCACCAACGCCGGTTCCAACAGCAAGTTCCTCGGCGTGCTGGATTTCGACGTGAAGAACGGCCGCGTCGCCAGCTACAAGTACCGCCTGCTGCCGGTGTTCTCCAACCTGCTGCCCGCCGACAAGGACATGGACGCCTTCATCAAGCAGGTGCGCGCGCCCTTCGAGAGCAAGCTCAACGAGACGCTCGCCGTCACCGACGACCTCCTCTATCGTCGCGGCAACTTCAACGGCACCTGGGACCAGGTCATCGTCGACGCGCTGATGGAAGTGAAAGGCGCCGACGCCGCCTTCTCGCCGGGCTTCCGCTGGGGCACCACGCTGCTGCCGGGCGACGCCATCACCATGGAACGCCTGATGGACCAGACCGCGATCACCTACCCGGCGACCACGCTCAACCACATGACGGGCGCGACGATCAAGACCATCATGGAAGACGTCTGCGACAACCTGTTCAACGCCGACCCCTACTACCAGCAGGGTGGCGACATGGTGCGCGTGGGCGGCATCGAATACACCGTCGCCCCCAACAAGAAGATCGGCGAGCGCATCAGCAACATGATGCTGAAGGGTGAGCCGGTCGAGGCCGACAAGGTCTACAAGGTCGCGGGCTGGGCGCCGGTGGGCGAAGGCGTCACCGGCGAACCGATCTGGGACGTCGTGGCCGCCTACCTGCGCGACAAGAAGACCATCAAGGGCGTCAAGCTCAACACGCCCAAGGTCGTCGGTATCGGCAAGAACAACCCCGGCATTGCCGACTACGACGGCGTCGTTTCCTGAGCCGCCGGATTCCGGCACGACAAAAAAGGGGCCTAGGCCCCTTTTTTGTCGTGTGCGCGCCGCCTGTAAGCCCGCGGGCTTAGCGGATACAATGCGCCATTGTCCGACGTTCACGCCCGCTACCCTCACAACATCATGAAAAGCAGTGCCATCCGCCAGAGCTTCCTCGACTTCTTCGCTTCCAAGGGGCACACCGTCGTCCCCTCCAGCCCCCTGGTGCCTGGCAACGACCCGACGCTGCTCTTCACCAATGCCGGCATGGTGCAATTCAAGGACGTATTCACCGGCCAGGACAAGCGCGCCTACTCCCGCGCCGTGTCGTCGCAGCGCTGCGTGCGCGCCGGCGGCAAACACAACGACCTCGAGAACGTCGGCTACACCGCCCGCCACCACACCTTCTTCGAAATGCTGGGCAACTTCAGCTTCGGCGACTATTTCAAGCAGGACGCGATCAAGTACGCCTGGGAATACCTCACCACGGTGCTCAAGCTGCCGACCGAGAAACTGTGGGTGACGGTCTACGCCGAAGACGACGAAGCCTACGACATCTGGCACAACGACATCGGCGTGCGGAAGGAACGCATCGTCCGCATCGGCGACAACAAGGGCGCCCGCTACGCCTCGGACAACTTCTGGGCGATGGGCGACACCGGCCCCTGCGGCCCCTGCACCGAAATCTTCTACGACCACGGTCCCGAGGTCGCGGGCGGCCCCCCGGGTTCGCCGGATGAGGACGGCGACCGCTACATCGAAATCTGGAACAACGTCTTCATGCAGTTCAACCGGGACGAATCCGGGACGATGCACAAGCTGCCGAAGCCGAGCGTGGACACCGGCATGGGTCTGGAACGCATCTCGGCGGTGATGCAGCACGTGCATTCCAACTACGAGATCGACCTGTTCCAGGCGCTGATCGCCGCCGCCGCGCGCGAAACCGCGACGACGGACCTGGGCAACAACTCGCTCAAGGTCATCGCCGACCACATCCGCGCCTGTTCCTTCCTCATCGTCGACGGCGTCATCCCCGGCAACGAAGGGCGCGGCTATGTGCTGCGCCGCATCGTCCGCCGCGCGATCCGGCACGGCTACAAGCTCGGCGCGCGCGCCGCCTTCTTCCATCGCATCGTGCCCGACCTCGCTGCGCAGATGGGCGAGGCCTATCCGGAACTGGTGAAGGCACAGGCGCGCGTCATGGACATCCTGCGGCAGGAGGAAGAGCGCTTCTTCGAAACCATCGAAAACGGCATGGGCATCCTCGATGCCGCGCTCAAGGCCCTGCCGGCCAACGGCACGCTCGACGGCGAGCTCGCGTTCAAGCTGCACGACACCTATGGTTTTCCGCTCGATCTCACCGCCGACGTCTGCCGCGAGGCCGGCGTCAATGTGGACACCGCCGCGTTCGACGCCGCGATGGCGCGACAGAAGGCGCAGGCGCGCGCAGCGGGCAAGTTCAAGATGGTCGGCGGGCTCGACTACGCCGGCGCCGCCACGGCCTTTCACGGTTACGACACGCTGGCGCACGACGGCACGGTGCTCGCCCTCTACCGCGACGGCGCAGCGGTGCAACAGCTGAACGAAGGCGAACTCGGCGTCGCCGTGCTCGACCACACGCCTTTCTACGCCGAATCCGGCGGCCAGGTCGGCGACCGCGGCGCGCTGCTGGGTGCGAACGGACTGTTCGAGGTCGAGGACACGCAGAAAATCCAGGCGCAGGTCTTCGGCCACCACGGCGTGGTCAAGACCGGCACACTCAAGGTCGGCGACGCCGTGGTGGCCAAGGTCGACGAAGCGACCCGCGCCGCGACCATGCGCAACCACTCGGTCACGCACCTCATGCACAAGGCCTTGCGCGAGGTGCTCGGCGACCACGTGCAGCAGAAAGGCTCGCTCGTCGATGCCGAAAAGACCCGCTTCGACTTCGTCCAGCCCAGTCCGATGACGCCCGGACAGATCGCCGAGGTCGAGCGCCGGGTCAACGCGGAAATCCTCGCCAACACCGCCACGCTGGCGCGCGTGATGCCCATCGAGGAAGCGCAGAAAACCGGCGCGATGATGCTGTTCGGCGAAAAGTACGGCGACGAGGTGCGCGTGCTCGACATCGGCAGCTCGCGCGAGCTGTGCGGCGGCACCCACGTATCGCGCACCGGCGACATCGGCGCGTTCAAGATCATTGCAGAATCCGGCGTCGCAGCCGGCGTACGCCGGGTCGAAGCGACCACCGGTACCGGTGTGCTCGCCTACATCGGGGAAACCGAGAAGAATCTGGACCGGATCGCCGGGCTGGTGAAGGCCACCCCGGCCGAGGCTGCCGAACGCGTCGCGCAGCTGCTGGAATCCGCCCGCGCACTGGAAAAAGAGCTCGAACGCCTGAAATCCAGGCTTGCCAGCGCGCAGGGCGACGATCTCGTCGGTCAGGCAGTCAAGGTCGGCGGCCTCAGGGTACTGGCAGCGCAGGTCGACGGACTGGACCCCAAGGCCTTGCGCGAAACCGCCGACAAGCTGCGCGACAAGCTGAAATCCTGCGCCCTGGTACTGGGCACGGTGGCGGACGGCAAGGTCAGCCTGATCGCCGCCGTGACGCCGGACGCGACGGCCAGGATCAAGGCCGGGGAGCTGGTCAACGCCGTCGCCCTGCAGGTGGGCGGCAAGGGCGGGGGCAAGCCCGACATGGCGATGGCCGGCGGCAGCGATCCCGCCGCCCTGCCGGCCGCGCTCGCTTCGGTGCGCGCCTGGGTCGAATCCCGCCTGGCCTGATTTGCAGGTACAGAATTTGCTGATGCAGCCGTAAAGTGTCCAAGTACACGCATTTGAACCTGATGGCACCACAAACATGACTTCACTGGCCGGTAAATTCGCTTCGGGAATCGCCCGCCTGACCAATCTGGGCAAGCGCGAGGACGACCCGCTCACCAATATCAAGGCGGCCACGCGCTGGTTCGACAGCCTGCCGATCGGCGACGCTTTCAAATGCCAGCAGTCGATCCTGGAGGAATTGAAGCGTTTCAACGAAAATTCGTCGGAGATCACGAAAGATCGACTCGCCGTGCTGATGCTGCTCGACGAAAAATCGCGCGACCTGCAGGACACCCTGGTGCGCCAGTACCTGCGCAATCCGCGCATGTCGCGTCCGGTCGAAAGCCAGCTCTGGCATGCCGTTTACAGTCTGTACTGGGAAATCGCGCGCGGCTACCACACCTTCGTGCTGCACTTCGCGCGCGGCGCCGGGAAGAGCCCCCACGACAGCCAGATTCCCCTGATCACCCTGCGCGCCATCCGTATCTTCGGCCAGTTGCTGAAATGGCGGGCCGTGCGCTACCTGGCCGCCGGCGAGAAACTCTGGCTGCGGTTGCACAACCTGTATCGCGTCGCCGAGAACGAAGGCTTCCACAAGCTGCCCTTGCACGCCTACGCCGACGAAACCCAGGCCAGCACGGTCGAAGCTGCCTACCTGCACATCCTGATGCTGCACCTGGCCAATTCGGGCACCCTTTACCCCAAGCAGCTCGATCTGCTCGACCGCTGGATCTGCGGCTGGCAGGGCCAGCTTCACCTCGATGCGCGGCCCGACGTCGAACACCACACCTTCGCCGTCGACCTCTCGGCCGATCACGGCCCCCGCCGCATCCGCAAGACCGACAGCGAAAAGCCCATGCGCTACTGGGCAACGGCCGATCTGCTGGAAAAACTGGAAGCGCTGCAGACGGCACTGCGCGAAGGCAGCATTCCCGCCGAACTCGGCCTGACCGAGGACGCGCGTACCAGCGAAAGTCTGGACCTGCTCGACCATCTGCACCACCACTGGGCCTCGCTCTCGGCGCGCGAACAACGGCGCGCCCCGCGCGAATCGGTCAAGCGCCTGGTCGATGTCGCACACGGCCTCAACACCATCATCAGCCAGATCAAGTTGACCTCCACCCCTATCGTCGCCGTTTCGCCCTACGGGATGGGCATCAACTACAACGAGGCCGACGACGTCCAGGTCTATGGCTTCGTCACCGAACGGACGCGCGAACGCGTTTCCCAGATGCAGCCGCCCGTAACCCGCGTTTCGCCCGATGTGGAACGCTGGGTGATGCAGGACGAGAGCGAATGCGGATACGGGGCCATCGTCGAGTCGCGCGACAAGGACTGGCTGCGCGTGGGCGCCCTGCTCGGCGTGAAATCGCACGATTCGCAGACCTGGAAGCTGGGCATCGTGCGCCGCCTGTCGCGTCTCAACGACGACACCAGTTCGGTCGGCATCGAAACCCTGAACGAGGCCCCGACGCTAGCCATGCTGTACGACACCGCATCCTCGTCCGGCTATACCGTCAACGGCCAGGACAACAGCGGCGCCACCCTGCCCAATGCCAGTCTCTGGCTGGCAGGCGACGCCAGCACCCTGATCATCGATCCCGTGCATTTCATGCCGGGCAAGATTTTCCAGGTACACGGCTCGCAGGAACCCAAATTCGTCTCGCTCGGCAACCCCATCGAGCGCAGCGAAGGCTGGATCCGCGTCGCGGTCGAAGCGGTCAGCACCTGATCCCTGCCCTGCCCCGCGCCCGAATGGGCGCGCAGCGCCTCCTGCCGGTTTAACTTTCACCGGCTCTCTGGCACAATCGTCGAAAACCCGACACGCTCGTTCGCCCTTTGGCGCAGAAGAGACGTGCGCAGCGCCATAGACATGGAGGACATGTGGCTCACACCAATAAGCCTAGCCTGTTGATCGTCGACGACGATCCGCTGATTTCCGACACACTCACCTACGTGCTGAGCAAGGACTTCGAAATCTCCGCCGCCGAATCGCGCGCCCAGGTGAAAAGCCTGATGATGCAGCTCGACGAACCCCCACAGCTGGCACTGGTCGACCTGGGCCTGCCGCCGCAACCGCACAAGCCCGACGAGGGCTTCGCCCTCATCGCCGACCTGCTCGGCATCTCCCCCAGCATCAAGATCCTCGTACTCTCCGGCCAGAGCGACGAGGCCAACGCCCGCCACGCGCGCGCGCTGGGCGCCATCGATTTCGTCGCCAAGCCGTGCGAGCCCGAACGCCTGAAGTCGCTGCTGTTCAACGCACTGCTGGTGCAGGATGCGGAACGCAGCGCCGACAAGGTGCCCGCCCCCGTCAAGGATTCCGGCATCGTCGGCACCAGCCCGGCGATGGACAAGCTGCGCGAGCAGATCAAGCAGTACGCCGCCGCGCCCTTTCCGGTGCTGATCGAGGGCGAATCCGGCAGCGGCAAGGAGCGCGTCGCTTCCAGCCTGCATCAGTTGTCGCCGCGCTCGAACAAGCCCTATCTCGCGCTCAACTGCGCAGCGATTTCGCCGACCCTGGTCGAGCCCACCCTCTTCGGCTACGCCAAGGGCGCGTTCACCGGCGCGACCAGCGCGCGCGCCGGCTACTTCGAGGAAGCCGAGAACGGCACCCTGTTCCTCGACGAGATCGGCGAGCTGCCGCTGGAACTGCAGGCCAAGCTCCTGCGCGTACTGGAGAACGGCGAATACCAGCGCGTCGGCGAAACCCAGCCGCGTTTTTCCAATGCCCGCGTGGTCACCGCCACCAACCGCGACCTGCGCGCCGAGATCAAGGCCGGGCGCTTCCGCGCCGACCTCTACCACCGGCTGTCGGTGTTCTCCATCTCGGTGCCGCCGCTGCGCGAAATGGGCGAGGACAAGGTGACGCTGCTCAACCACTTCCGCGACTTCTACGCGCGCGAGGCCAAGAGCCAGCCCTTCTCGCTCGACGCGCGCGCGCAGCAGATGTGGGAGGACTACCACTTCCCCGGCAACGTGCGCGAACTGCGCAACATCGCCATCCGCCTCACGACCAAATACCCGGGGATGGCGGTCAACCCGCAGCAACTCGAAGCCGAGCTCGACACCGACCAGGCCTACCCGCAGGAAATCCCGCTCGCCAGCGACGGCAAGGCGCTGATCGAACTGGCGCGCAAGCAGTTGCAGACGCTGGCCAACTTCAACCTCGACGTCACCCTGCGCCAGTGGGAAAAAGCCTACGTCGAGGCCGCGCTCAACATGACCCACGGCAACCTGTCGCAGGCGGCCAAGCTCCTCGGCATCAACCGCACCACGCTGTACAGCCGCATGCAGACCTACGGCACGGAATAATCCTGGAAACCGCAGTCGACCGCTCGTCTTCCTGTCCAAGTCCTTATGAACGTTGAGCACTCTGCCTTCGATCACGTTCACCGGATGGGCATAGCCCGCTACACGCCCGATGGCACGCCTGCACGCGCACCCGCCTTTGTCGCGCCTCCTTGCAGGCCCCGGCCTGCGGCGTCGTTGCTTCGCGGCAGCCGCGCGACCAGCCGCACCCTCGAACGCGTCCAACTGCGGTTTCCAGGATAATCGCCCCTGTGTACTTCGATTTTTTCGGCCTGAAAGAAGCCCCCTTCCGGATCACGCCGAACACCGAGTACTGGCATGACGGCGGCCAGCGCGGCGACGTGCTGGCCGCTTTGCTGTACGCCATCGGCCAGGGCGAAGGCATCGTCAAGGTCGTCGGAGAAGTCGGCAGCGGCAAGACCATGCTGTGCCGCAAGCTCGCTGCGCACCTGCCGGACACCGTGGACAGCGTCTATCTCGGCAACCCCACCCTCGACGCCGACGACATGCTGGCGGCCATCCTCGCCGATCTCGGCGTCGCCGCGCCGGAAACCGGCCGCCAGGCGCGGCTGGCCCAGCTCAATGCGATTTTGCTGGAACGCCACGCCGCCGGCCGGCGCGTGGTGGCCTTCGTCGAGGAGGCGCAGGGGATTCCGCTGGAGAATCTGGAATTCCTGCGCCTGCTGACCAATCTGGAAACCGCCACCGACAAGCTGCTGCAGATCGTGCTGTTCGGCCAGCCCGAGCTCGACGCCCTGCTGGCCGATCCGCGCATCCGCCAGCTGAAGGACCGCATCACCGTCAGCCTCAACCTGTCGCCGCTTTCCGAAGCCGAAGTCGGCGACTACGTGCGTGCGCGCCTCGCGGTGGCCGGCTATCGGGGGCCCGACCTGTTTCCGCCCGCACTGGTCGCGCGGCTGGCGCAGCATTCCGGCGGCCTGTCGCGCCGCATCAACGTGCTCGCCGACAAGACCCTGCTCGCTGCCTACGCCGGACAGACCCACACGCTCAGCCTGGCGCACGTGGACGCCGCGGCCGGCGATGCAGAGATGCAGCCTGCGCAGGGCCGGGGCCATCGTGCCCGCCCTCTCCGTCCGCCGCGCTGGGCCTGGCTGACCGCCGGGCTCGCGGCGGGCCTGGGCCTGCTGGCCTTCGTCGCCTGGCAGGCGCTGTCGCACACGGCACCGCCTGCCGCGGCTTCGGTGCGCACCCTGCCTGCCGCTGCGCCCGCCGTCGCACCGGCCGACCGCGTCGTCGAACTGGCCCGCCAGACCGAGCGCTGGCTCGCCGCTGCGCAGCCCGGCACCCACGTCATCCAGCTCGCCGCGGCTAAAGAAGCCGCCGGGGCAGCCGTTTTATTGGGAAGCCTGAACAACGCCACCCCGCAACCGGTGCGGGTGCTGCATGGCCTGAGCCAGGGCAACCCCGCCTGGATGATCCTCGCGGGCGAGTTTCCCGATCGCGACGCGGCGATGGCCGCCCTGCGCGCATTGCCTGCCGGGGTGGGGACCAAGCCGTTTTTGCGCACGGTCGGAAAAATGCGCACCGTAGTGTTGCCAACTGGATGACGATGAACGCTGTGTTGAACCCACCCCTGACGGGCCTTCTGCTGGCCGGCCTGTTGACCTTGGCCGGCTGCGTGCCGCCCCAGGCGTTCGACACCTCGCCCGGCCACATTTCCCAGCCCGCGCCCACCGCCGCTCCGGCCAGCCCTCCGCCCGCCCCGGTGCGCGCGGCGCCCGCGCTGCCGCCGCCGAAAACCGGCGCACCAGTGCCCACCTATACCGTGGTCGTCAACGACGTACCGGTGAAGGACCTGCTGTTCTCCATCGCGCGCGACACCCAGTACAACATCGACCTGTATCCCGGCATTTCGGGACGCGTCTCGCTCAACGCCGTGCAGGAGCCGCTGCCTGCCATCCTCGACCGCATCGCGCGCCAGGCCAACCTGCGCTACGAGATGAACGGCCGCACCGTGTCGGTCATGCCCGACACGCCCTACGTCAAGACCTACACCGTCAACTACGTCAACGTCGCGCGCAACACCACGTCCAGCGTCGGCGTGGCGGCGCAGATCGCCAGCGCCGGCAGCAGCACGACATCCGGTTCCGGCGCCGCCGGTTCGTCCAGCGGCAACTCCTCGCTCACCACCGTGGCAAGCCAGTCCAACAACGACCTGTGGGCGCTGCTGGCCGACAACATCCGCACCATCCTCGCCGGCACCCGCGCCGTCACGCAAAGCACCGAGGAACGCGCTGCCCGGCTCGACGCGGAAAAGGCCGCGCGCGCGGAACGCGTATCGCAGGCCGAGGCCGCGAGCAAGGCCGGCGCAGGCGCCGCCAACCTGTTCACTGCGGCCTTTGCCAACCAGCCGGCGGGCGACGGCAAGTACGACGTCGCCGTCAACCCGGTCGCCGGCACCGTCACCGTGCTCGGCACCGCGCAGCAGCAGGAACTGGTGCAGCAGTACCTGGATCGCGCCATGCAGTCCGCGCAGCGTCAGGTGCTGATCGAGGCGACCATCGTCGAAGTCACGCTGAAAGACCAATACCGTGCCGGCATCGACTGGTCGAAAGCGCTGCAAGGCGCCACCGGCTGGTCGATCAATACCCTGGGCGGCGGCACCAACGCGCTGGCGGGGGCACTCTCGCCCTTCGTCCAGGCCACCTACACGAATTCCGGCAGCAACGGTTTCACCGCCGCGATCGACCTGCTGGAATCCTTCGGCAAGACCCGCGTGCTGTCCAGCCCCAAACTCATGGCCCTGAACAACCAGACCGCGCTGCTGAAGGTCGTCGACAACCTCGTGTATTTCAACGTCAAGGCCGACACCACCACCACCGCAAACGTCGGCACGACGACCACTTTCACCACCACGCCGCAGACCGTTCCGGTCGGCATCGTGATGACGATGACGCCGCAGATCAACGAGAACGGCATGGTGTCGCTCACCGTGCGGCCGACGATCTCGCGCAACGTGGGCTTCGTGAAGGACCCCAACCCCAGCATTCCCGCAGCCATTCCCAACCAGATTCCCGTGATCCAGGTACGCGAGATGGAATCGCTGCTGCAGGTGAAGAGCGGCCAGACCGTGATCCTCGGCGGCCTGATCCAGGACGACACCAACAACGCGCGCGACGGCATCCCCGGCCTGTCGCGCCCCGAAGGCGTCGGCGCATTGTTCGGCCAGCACGAGCGGCAGAGCAGCCAGACCGAACTGGTGATCTTCCTGCGCCCCATCGTGGTTTCGAATCCCACGCTGGATAGCGAGGAGCTGCGCCAGTTCCAACGCCTGCTGCCTGCGAGCGCGGAGAGCAGGCCTTGAGCCTTCTGCTCAAAGCGCTGAAACAGGCCGAAGCCGGCGACAGGGCCGGTGCGGACAAATCCGGCCCGGGCGGCCGCCCGGACCCGGACCTCGAACTCGAACCGCTCGCCACGCCTGGCGCACAGGCGCGCGAATGGGTAGAACCGCCCGGCCTGCTGTTCGGCAGCAGCGGACTGAGCCCTGCGCCCAGCCGCGCCCCGGCCTTCCGCTGGCCGCAGGTTTCGCTGGTTCCGGCAACCGCGCTGCTCGCCGTACTGGTTGCCCTGGGCTACGGCGTGTATCTCTATTTCGCCTTGCAGCCGCCCGCGTCCTCGCTGATGGCACCCGCCGTCCCCGTGGCAGCCGCACCGGAAAATCTGCCCGTGCCCGCCCCGGCAGCCCTGCCCGCGCCTGTCGCCGCACCCGGCGCAGCGCCCGTGCAGCCGGAAACGCTCGCCGTATCGCCGGCCGTCGCGGCGCTCGCGCCGCCAGCCGCTGCCACGCCATCCCCGCACCCTGCCGCCCCGCCCAGGCCCGCACCGCGGCCCGCCGCCGCGCCGGCCGCGCTCCCGACTTTCCAGCCCGACGTCCAATCCTCCGTGCTCGCGCGCGCCTATGCAGCCTACCAGCGCGGCGCGCTCGACGACGCGCAGCGGCTCTATGCGCAGGCCGCCGCCGGCGGGCGCAGCGTCGACGCCCTGCTCGGCCTGGCCGCCATCGCCAGCGTGCAGAACCGCGATGCCGACGCGCAGCGCCTGTATCGCCAGGTGCTCGACCTCGATCCGCGCAACCCCGCTGCGCAGGGCGCATTGCTCGATCTGCTCGGCAACAGCGACAGCCAGGCCGCCGAGAGCCGGCTGAAGACGCTGATCGACCGCGATCCCAGCCCGCAGCTCTACCAGACGCTCGGCAATCTCTACGCCGACCAGCAGCGCTGGAACGATGCGCAGGCCGCGTACTTCGAGGCCTACCGCGGCGCGCCCGGCAATGCCGACTATGCGTTCAACCTCGCGGTCAGCCTCGACCAGCTGCGGCAATATCCTGCCGCGTTGACGTATTACCAGAAGGCGCTCGCCGCCGAAGGCGCACACCGCTTCGACCGCGCCCAGGCCGAAGCACGCGTGCAGCAGCTCCAATCGGTGCGATAGGGGCGCGTCATGGAGCGCCGAAAGAAACTCCGCATGGGCGAAACCCTGGTTTCCCAGGGGCTCATCACCGTCGACCAGCTGCGCATCGGCCTGAAGGAACAGAAGGCCACCGGCCTGCCCATCGGCCGCCAGCTCGTGGCGCTCGGGTTCATGACCGAGGCGGTGCTGCGCGACCAGCTCGCCAACGCGCTCGGCAGCCAGGGCGTGGATCTCACCCAGGTCGTCGCCGACCCCGAGGCGTTGCAGCTGGTGCCGGAAGAGTTCGCCCGCCGCCACCATCTGCTGCCGATCGCGCACGACGCCACGCGCAACGTGCTGACGCTCGCCACCACCGACATGTTCAACGTGGTCGCGCTCGACCAGCTGAAGGCGGCGCTCGGCGGCAACATCGAGATCGATACCTTGCTCGCCGGCGAGGCGCAGCTGCTCGAATGCATCGACAAGTTCTACGGCTTCGACCTCTCGCTCGACGGCATCCTGCGCGAGATCGAGACCGGCGAGGTCGATTACGCCAGCCTCAACCCCGAGACCGAGGAATACACCCAGCCGGTGGTGCGACTGGTCGGCGCACTGCTCACCGACGCGGTGAAGCGCGAGTCGTCCGACATCCACTTCGAACCCGAGCACGCCTTCCTGCGCATCCGCTACCGCGTGGACGGCGTGCTGGAACAGATCCGCAGCTTGCACAAGACCTACTGGCCCGGCATCCTGGTGCGCCTGAAAGTCCTGTCCGGCATGAACATCGCCGAGACCCGCGCGCCGCAGGACGGCCGCATGTCGCTCACGCTGAACGGCCGCCCGATCGACTTCCGCGTCTCGAGCCAGCCCGGCATCCACGGCGAGAATCTGGTGCTGCGCATCCTCGACCGCGAAAAGTCCATCATGCCGCTGGAGCACATGGGTTTCACCGCCGACGCCCTGCGCGAACTGCAGTTGATGATGGCGCGACCGGAAGGCATCCTCGTCGTCACCGGACCGACTGGTTCGGGCAAGACCACCACGCTGTACTCGATGCTCTCGCACCTCAACAACGAGACGGTGAACATCATGACGCTGGAAGACCCGGTCGAATACCCGGTCACGCTGATGCGTCAGAGCTCGGTCAACGAAACGCTCAAGCTCGACTTCGCCAACGGCATCCGCTCCATCATGCGGCAGGACCCGGACATCATTCTGGTCGGCGAAATCCGCGACAAGGACACCGCCGAAATGGCCTTCCGTGCCGCCATGACCGGCCACCAGGTATTCACCACCCTGCACACCAACTCCGCGCTCGGCGTGTTCCCGCGCCTCACGGACATCGGCATCCAGCCCGGCATCCTGTCCGGCAACATCATCGGCGTCATCGCCCAGCGCCTGGTGCGCAAGCTGTGTCCGCATTGCCGGGAAGCCTACACGCCGGACGAGGATGAGGCGCGCATCCTCGGCTGGACAGCCGGCGACGCACCGATCTATCGCGCAGTAGGCTGCCCCGCGTGCAGCCACAAGGGCTATCGCGGCCGCCTCGCGCTGATCGAACTGCTGCGCATGGACCCGACGCTGGACGAACTCGTCGCCAACCACGCCCCGCTGCACGAACTCCGCCGCGCCGCGCTCGAGCAGGGCTACCATCCGCTGGCCGAGGACGGCATCCAGCGCGTGAAGAGCGGCGTGACCTCGCTGGCGGAAGTGGCGCGGGTGGTGGATTTGACGGGGCGGGTGTGATGCAGCACACAGGGATCAGGATTCAGGGGGCCTTGTGCTGCTTCGCCGCGTTTCATCCATTCATTGGTCACGGCGAAGCCGCGTGTTCCCTGACCCCTGAATCCTGACCTCTGGTCCCTGACACCATGCCCTTCTTCGCCTACCGCGCCATCGACCAGACCGGCCGCTCGACCAAGGGCACGCTCTCGGCCGTCAACGACGTCGATCTCGAACTGCGCCTGAAGCGCATGGGGCTCGATCTCGTCACGCTCAATGAACTGTCGCGCCAGTACGCGCCGCAAGGCCGCGAGCGGGTGACGCGGCGCGATCTGGTGACGTTCTGCATCCACATGCGCTACATCACGCGCGCCGGGATCCCGCTGCTGGAAGGTCTGCGCGACCTGCGCGACAGCATGGACAAGCGCGGATTCCGCGACGTGCTGACGGCCCTGCTGGAAGACCTGGAAGGCGGCAAGGTACTGTCGCAGGCGCTGGCCGCGCATCCGGCGGTGTTCGGCGCGGTGTTCGTGCACAGCGTCAAGGCGGGCGAGCAGACCGGTCTGCTGGACGAGGTGTTCGAACGGCTGGGCGAATCGCTGAAGTGGCAGGAAGAGGTCGCGGCGAAGGCCAAGCGGCTGATGATCTATCCGGCGATCGTCCTGACGGTGGTGGGCATCGCCATCCTGTTTCTGATGGTCTATCTGGTACCGCAGATATTGCAGCTGGTGGAGACCATGGGCGTCAAGCTGCCGCTGCCGACGCTGATCCTGATGGCGGTGTCGAATGCGCTGCGTTCGTACTGGCTGGTCGGCCTGCTGGTCCTGCTGGCCGCCGGCATCGGCCTGCCGCTGTGGGTCCGGCGCACCGAGGCGGGCCGCGAATGGTGGGACCGGGCCCAGCTGCGCCTGCCCATCGTCGGGCCGATCATCCAGAAGATCGTGCTGTCGCGCTTCACCAATACGCTGGCGATGATGTACCGCTCGGGCGTGACGGTGCTGGACGCGCTGCGCGCGGGCGAGATGATCGCCGGCAACCGGGTGATCGCCGACGGCATCCGCCGTGCGGCGCAGCAGATCGCCGACGGCCGCGGCCTGTCCGAGAGCTTCCAGTCGCTCGCGCTGTTTCCGCCGCTGGTGATCCGCATGCTGCGCGTGGGCGAGACCACCGGGGCGCTCGACGAGGCGCTGGACAACGTGACCTTCTTCTACAACCGCGAAGTGCTCGACTCCATCGAAAACGGGCTGCGCGTGCTGGAACCCCTGCTCACCGCCATCCTCGGCCTGATCCTCGGCGGCATTCTGGTGTCGGTGCTGCTGCCGATCTACGATCTCATCGGCAATTTACCCATCTGACCATGTTCGATCGCCGCCTCGTCCTCCTCGCCACGCCCCGCCAGATCGGTGCGCTCGACTGGCGTCCCGGCCGCATGCACTGGCTGGGCGAGTTTTCCGCGACGACCGCCGGCCTGGCGGCGTTCCGCGAAATCGTCGCCCGCCATGCCCATCTGCCGGCGATCATCGTCGCAGACACGGTGGACGAGGATTACCGCAGCGAGATCCTGCCGCATGTGCAGGGGCGCGCGCGCGACGAACTGCTCGCGCGCAAGCTGAAGCAGGTATTCCGCAATGCGCGTTTCACCGGGGCCTGGCGGCAGGCGCGCGAAACCACCGGTCGCCGCGACGACCGTTACCTGCTCGCCGCGCTCACCGACGCCGACTGGCTGACGCCCTGGCTCGGCATGCTGGAACGCGAACGCGCGCCGCTGGCCGGCATCGTCCCGCTGGCGCTGGCGTGCCAGCATCTGATCCAGGCCCTGCGCATCCAGGAACCACACACGCTGCTGGCGTGCCGGTTCAACAACCGCCTGCGCCTGTCCTACTACCACAACGGCCTGCTGCGCTTTTCGCGCCTGATCGGCGGCGATGCGCCGACCCCGGCGCCCGGCAACGCCGCCGACGAAATCGCCAAGACCCAGCTCTACCTCACCGGCCAGCGCATCCTCCCGCGCGAGGCGCGCCTGCACGTTCTGCTGGTCGACCCTGCCGGCCAGCTCGACAACGCACAGGCGCCGCTCAACGCCGACCCGGCCTTCAGCACCCGTCTGATCGACATGCCGGCGCTGGCCGCTGCCCTGCGCATCCCGGATGATTTCCTCGTCGCCACGCCCGAAGTCGCGCCGCTGGCCGCGCTGGCCGGCGAATCCTTGCAACTGAACCTGGCGCCGCCGGAATTGCTGCAACGTCACACCGAATTCCGCTGGCGCCGCGGTCTCAACGCGGCGGCGGGCGCGATCGCGCTCGCCGGCGTGGCACTCACCGGCGCCTGGTGGCTGCACACGCAGGACCTGCAGGACCAGGCGCGCACGCTGGCGGCCGAACGCCAGCAACTCGATATGCGTCATCGGGACGTCGCCCGCAGCTTTCCTCAGGGCGTCGCCGCGCCCGAGCAACTGGCGCAGACCGTGGCGCTGGCGCATGCGCTCGAACGCAATCCGGTCGTCCCAGATGAACTGTTCGCGATACTCGGCCAGGCCCTGCAGGCCATGCCCGACGTGACGCTCGACGCCTTCGCCTGGACCGACGACACGCCGAATCGCGGCGCACGCGTCCTCCGCATCGAAGCTGCGATCGCGCCGTTCGACGGCAACTACCGCGCCGCGATGCAGCGCATCGAAGCCTTCATGCAGGCCCTGCACGCCGCACCCGCGGTGCGCGACGTACAACTGCGGGCGAGCCCGATCAACGCCGATTCGACCAGCGCGCTCTCCGGCAAGACCTTCGATGCGCGATCAGGTGCATCGCCCGCCGCCCGGTTCAGCGTCGAGCTGACGCTGCGTGGAGATGCAGCATGAACCGGCCGCCGCTTGCCGCCCTGAAATTTTCCCTGGCGCTGGTCGCCGCCGCCCTGCTGCTCGCCATCGCCGGTGCGGGCTGGAGCCACCACCAGGCCTCGGTCGCGCAGCAGGTCCTGCAGGCCGCGCGCAATGCGGTATCCGACGCGCGTCAGCAACTCGCGCGCAGCCGCCAGCAGCAGCAACTCGTCGCCAGCCATCTGGCCGCGTACCAGGAATTGGCCGCGCGCGGCTTCGTCGGCCCCGAAGCGCGCCTGGCCTGGATCGAAGCTGTGCAGCTCGCCAACCGCGACGCCGGCCTCTACGGCCTCGATTACCGCATGGCGCCGCGCATGCCCGACCGTCCCGAGCTAGCGCAGGGCTTGCCGCTGGGCCACACGGTCATGTCGCTCACCTTCCCGCTGCTGGTGGAAACCGATCTGCCGCGTTTCCTGAATGCGCTGAAGACCCGCGCGCCGGGGCTGATACGCGTGCAGGGATGCCGGCTCTCGCGCCTCGCCGACGCGCCCTTCCAGGCGCTCAATCAGCCGCAGCTACAGGCGGAATGCGACCTGCTGTGGTTCACGCTTGCGCAGACAGGCGGGCCGCGACCATGAAAATCGCCACCTCCCTACTGGCCTGCCTGATCGCGACCGGACAAGCCATCGCGGCCGATCCCGTCGCATCCGATCCGGGGCGGCTGTTCTACACGCCGGCGCAGCGCGCGCAACTGGAAGCGGCACGCGTACGCCATATCGAACGCGCGCCGGGACACGACGCAAACGAGGACATCCCGCCGCTCAGGTACGACGGCCTGGTCGTCCGTTCCGACGGCAAGACCATCCGCTGGGTCAACGGCAGGCCGCAGCTCGACGCGTCGAAAGTCGGCGGATTGAAGCCGGGCCAGATACGCGCGGGCAACAAGGTGTACGAACCCTACCAGGTGCTGCGCCCGGCCGCGCCGCCCGCACCGAAGGAATCCATGCCATGAACCGGCAACGCGGCTTCACGCTGATCGAGCTGGCCATCGTGCTGGTGATCATCACCATCCTGATCGGCGGGCTGGCGGTGCCGCTGTCGGCGCAGATCCAGGCGCGTCGGATCGGGGAGACCAACAGGACTCTGGAAGAAGCGCGGGAAGCGATTTTCGGATACGCCATGAGCCATACGGCCGCATCGACCTGTTCCTGCATTTACCACGCCGACGGCGATGGTGTTGCGGACTTGACCGGTTGCCCCGTGACAATATCCTGCCCGGTGATCAGTCCACCCGCATTCGACACGTCGATTCCAATGCCGATCACCCGTCATTACCTGCCCTGCCCGGACAAACCCGACGACGGGAACCCGGCCACGACAAACGACGGCGATGGCATAGAAGAGACCCGCGTTGCCGGAAGCTGCCCCCAATCGGAAGGCTATCTGCCTTGGGCCACCTTGGGCGCCGCCAATCAGGACGCATGGGGAAATCGCCTGCTGTATGCAGTCACGGGCGCGTTCTCGAATTCGACAGGATTCTCCAGTTCGGACGCAGGCGATCTCCAGGTATGCAGCAGCAGCGCGAACGCAGGCGCCAGCGACTGCGGCGCACTGGGCAACGTGGCCGGCAATGTGCCCGTGGTGATCCTCTCCTACGGGCCGAACGGATGGGGCGCATACAACATCAACGGCAACAAGCTGGCTGCGCCATCGAGCAACAACGAAAAGGAAAACGTCGACGCCGCCCCCGCCGACAAGGAGTTCGTCAGTCGCACCCCATCCAAGGCCGGCGACGCCGCAGGCGAGTTCGACGATCTGGTGAAGTGGATTTCAGCCGACCAACTCAGGGGGCGGATATGTCCTGCGGGCGGTTGTCCCTAGCCTGCAACCGGAAGGACACATGCCCTGGCCGGTTGTCGGTCAGTTCGAGCCCGTACCCCGCGCGCGCCGCCTGGCGTTCCGCCTGGTAAAGACCCACGCCCAGACCGAAATCCGACGCCACCGGGCTCTGGAAGAGGTTGCGTGCGACATGATCGGGGGCAGGCGCGCCGCTGTCGCTCACGCTCAGGCTCGGTAGCGGCCGCAATTTCAGACGCACTTCCACGGCCACGTTCGACGCGCTCTGGCGTTTGCGCAGCGCGTTGGCCAGCAGGTTGTCGGCCACGCTGTCGAACAGGTCCTGCGGCAGCGGGGTTTCGTCGGCCGCATCCTCCGCGAAGAAACGCACGTCGTCGTGTTCGTAGCGCGTGCGCAGCGCATCCCACCAGTCGCGCGCCGCGATTTTCGCCACGTCCATTTCCGCCGGCTGCTTGAGCTTGTCGACCGTCTGCGACAGCCGGCTGGCCAGCTGCGGCAGCTGGCGCTTCATCAGGGCCAGCAGGCGTTCGCCGTCCTCGGGCGTCGAGGCATCGGCGGCGGCAAGCAGGGTCTTCATCGACTGCAGGATGTTCTTCACGTCGTGCGTCAGCCGCGCGCCTGTGTCGTGGATCGCCTGGCTGTACGCCTGCTCGCGCAGCGTCTGCTCGCGCACCTTGGCGGCGTAGAAATAGCCGAGCAGCTGGGACAGCAGGCGCACGTGCAAGGCCAGCGCGGGCGTGAGCGGACGCGCCGACTGCCAGGTCAGCGCCAGCCCGTGGAATTGATGCGTCGTTTCGTGCGCTGCGGCCTCGCCGAAACTGCCTTCGCCGCGCGCGGCCTGCCAGCGGCCGCCGCGTATCCATGGCAGTTCGCGCAGGTCGGCCAACGCGTCGCGCACGAAGGACTCGGGATCGCGCTCGCGCTCGGCCAGCGTCGCCAGCCGGCGCGCCCATTCCTCGAACGGCAGCCCGACCGACAGCAGGTAACGCGAGGTGACCTGCCCCAGCCCGGCGAATCCGGCGCGCGGATTCCACAGCAGCGACAGGGCCAGCAGCAGCGCCGCCATGCCGAGCAGTGTCTGCATCAGCGCCCAGGCATAGCTCGTGCGCGCGATCGCCACCACCGCGAACACGCCGAGCGCCAGCACAATGACCAGCAGCGACAGCATCAGGCCGTAGACGAAATCGAGCGTGGACGATGCCCCGCGCTGGCGCGACGCCGGCAGGAAGGCGAGCGCCAGCGGCAGCAGCGGCAGGCCCCAGCGCACCGTGGCATGGAGGATCTCGGGCAGGACCATGTTGCCCAGGCTTTGCGGCAGCACCCAGGCGAGCAGCAGGGCCAGCAGATAGGTCAGCGCGAGCAGATAGGCCAGTCGCGGCCCGCGTTCGGTCTGCCCCGCCGCCGCCGCGCCCACCAGCCCGGTCAGGATCGCCAGCCACAGGGCCATCACCCAGGCACTGTCGGCCAGCACCAGCAGGGCCGCCATGGCGAACACGGGCAGCGCCAGGCGCGGCTCGATGCGAGCCTCGCTGCGCACCAGCGGTTGCCACAACAGGAACAGGCCGTAGTGCGCCAGCAGGAAAGCCCGCGTCACCGACGGTTCGGTGTCGAACAGTACCGCCGCGTGCAGCGCCAGCAACATCAGGCCGAGCCAGCGTCCGGGGGTCACCCGGGCCAGCCTGCCGGCCACCGATGCCAGCCACGACACGTCCGTGGCCGTCTCCAAACGTTCAGCGCTCATGGGCAAGGGGGCAGGTTGGTCGGCATGTCACTGCTATCGGCAATTGAGCCGGGAAATAGAGCGCGGAGGGCCATTTTCGCCTGACGGAAAGCTGGCAGGGGCGTTGGTTTTTCATCGAAACCCACTTGATCCGGGGCGCCGTTTTGTCAATATATTTTTGTAAATCAATGCATTACAAAATATGCAGCGTGGCACGCATTTTGCAAAAGCGTTTTCAGGCAATAAAAACCGGAGAGCTTCTACCATGCCGCACCCCCAACTCAAGCGTCGTCAATCGGGTTTCACGCTGATCGAAATCGCCATCGTGCTGGTGATCATCGGTCTGCTGCTCGGCGGCATCCTCAAGGGCCAGGAACTCATCACCCAGGGCCGCATCCGCAACGTGGCGAACGATTTCCAGTCCATGACCGCCGCCATCAACCTGTATCAGGACCGCTATCGTGCCTTGCCGGGCGACGACGCCGGTGCGGCAGCCCGCTGGGCCATCACGGCGCCCACGCCCAGCTCCGGCGCACTGGGGGACGGCACGATCTCGGGGGTCTACAACACCTCCACCGCGGCCGATGAGTCGCGCCAGTTCTGGCTCCACCTGCGCCGGGCCGGGCTGGTCGGCGGTGCCGTCACCGACGACACCCTGCCGCCCAATGCCGCGTCGGGCGTGACCGGCGTGCAAAACGGCGCATTTGCCATTCCGGGCCTGGTGATCTGTTCCAACAACCTGCCCGCGAAGATTGCACAAGCCATCGACACCCAGTTCGACGACGGCAACGCAACCAGCGGCACAGTTCGTGCCGTGACCGGAACCACGGCTGGCGCCACCCAGCCGACGCTCAATTACGTCGACGACGGCAACAGCTTCTACGTCGTCTGCAAGGCGCCCTGAGGTAATGCGGGGCGTCAGCCCTGCAGCAGCCTGAACTCCGCCGCCGCCAGGCCGTCGGCGGCGCCGCGCAGCACCAGCACGTCGCCTACCTGGATGCGCGTATCGGGCTGCGGATCGACGCCCTTGATGCCCTGGCGGCGGATCGCCACCACCTCGACCAGCAGTTCATCCAGCATCAACTCCTCCAGCGTACGTCCGGCCGCGGCCGCGCCCTGCGTGATCAGCACGGTGTTCAGGCGCGGCTGGGCGTGCTGGTCGAGTTCGTCGTCAGCGTCGCTGGCGCCGCGGAAGAAGCCGCGCATCATGGCGTAGCGCGATTCGCGCACGTCGCGGATGCGCTTCAGGACCTGCGACAGCGGCACCCCCAGCAGCATGAAGGCATGCGACGCCAGCATCAATGAGCCCTCCATCACCTCCGATACGACCTCGGCCGCCCCGGCGGCCTTGAGCGCGTCGATGTGGGTGTCGTCGATGGTGCGCACCACCACCGGCAGTTCCGGCTTGAGCTCGCGCACATGGCGCAGGATGGCCATGCTGGAGGGCAGATCCGAATACGTCACCACGACGGCCTGCGCGCGCGACAGTCCGGCCGCGACCAGCACTTCGCGCCGGCTGGCGTCGCCGTAGACCACCGAGACGCCGGACGCCGCCACCGCCCGGATGCGCTCGGGGTCGGCGTCGAGCGCGACGAAGGAGATGCCTTCCGCCTCCAGCAGCCTCGCGAGATTCTGCCCGCTGCGCCCGTAGCCGCAGACGATCACGTGCCTGGTCTTGCCGAAGGTCTTGACCGCGATGTCGTGCACTTCCTTCGCCTTGCCCGCCCACTCGCTGCCGGCGATCAGCCGCGTCAGCGCATCCATGCGATGAATGAGGAAGGGCGCGATCAGCATCGACACCACCATCGCCGCCAGCACCGGCTGCGCGACCTCGGTCCCCACCAGCTGCAAATCCGCCGCCTGCGCCAGCAGCACGAAACCGAATTCGCCGGCCTGCGCCAGCCCCAGCGCGGTACGCACTGCCGTCGGACGGGTGCTGCCGAAGGCCATGGCCAGGCCCGCCACCAGCAAGCCCTTGCCGAGCACGATGGCGGCGACCAGCAGCAGCACGTCGCCCCAGTTCAGCATCGCCTGCAAGAGATCCAGGCGCATGCCGATGGTGACGAAGAACAGGCCCAGCAGCACGTCGCGAAAAGGCTTAATGTCGTCTTCCACCTGATAGCGATACTCGGTTTCCGACACCAGCATGCCGGCCAGGAAAGCGCCCAGCGCAAGGGAGAGCCCCGCGGATTCGGTGAGGAAGGCCAGCCCCAGCGTGAACAAAAGCAGGTTCAGGGTGAACAGCTCGGGCGATTTGCGCCCCGCCACCCACTGGAACCACGGCCGCATGATGCGTTGGCCGACGAACAGCAGAAAGCCCAGCACGACCACCGCCTTCAGCATCGCCAGCGCGAGATCGATCGCCATCGAATCCGACTCGTGCGCGAAGGCGGGGATCAGCATCAGGAGCGGCACCACCGCCAGGTCCTGGAACAGCAGCGCGCCGAAAATCTGCCGCCCGTGCGGAGTCTGGATTTCCAGCCGCTCGGCCAGCAATTTGGACACGATGGCGGTGGACGACATCGACATGATGCCGCCCAGCGCCAGCGCCGCCAGCAGAGGCAGGTCGAGCAGCCAGGCGATCGCCGCGGTGAGCGCAATGGTCGAGATCACCTGCGCGCCGCCGAAGCCGAACACGGTCGTGCGCATCGTCGTCAGGCGCGGCAGGCTGAATTCGAGGCCGATGGAGAACATCAGGAACACCACGCCGAATTCGGCGAGGTAGCGCGCTTCCTCGCTGTCCGGAATCCAGCCCAGGGCGAAGGGCCCGATGGCGATGCCGGTAACGAGATAACCCAGCATGGTCGGCAGTCGCATGGCGCGTGCGGCGGCAGCCACCAGCACCGCCACCGCAAGCAGGATCAGGACGAGGTGCAGGCTGGAATGCATCGGGAAATCGCGGGTCGCAAGGTACGTTTAGTATACTTGCCGACCATGCGTCCCCAACCCCTGTCTTCCGAAGATTTGCTCGCGCTGGCGCGCCAGGTGCTCGATATCGAGGCCGACGCGTTGCGCACGATGTCGGGCCGGATCGACCACGGATTCTCCGATGCCGTGCGACTCATTCTCGCCTGCAAAGGCCGCGTGGTGGTGTCCGGCATGGGCAAGTCCGGGCACGTCGGCGGCAAGATCGCGGCGACGCTCGCCTCGACCGGCACCCCCGCGTTCTTCATGCACCCCGGCGAGGCCAGCCACGGCGACCTCGGCATGATCGCCCACGACGACGTCGTGCTCGCGCTGTCGAATTCCGGCGAGAGCAGCGAGATCGTCAGCATCCTGCCGCTCATCAAGCGGCGCGGCGCCAAGCTCGTCGCGATGACCGGCAATCCCCATTCGACCCTCGCGCGCGAAGCCGACGCGCATCTCGACACCGGCGTCGACAAGGAAGCCTGCCCGCTCAATCTCGCGCCCACCGCCAGCACCACCGCCGCGCTGGCGATGGGCGACGCGCTCGCGGTCGCCCTGCTCGACGCGCGCGGCTTCTCGGCGGACGACTTTGCCCGCACCCATCCCGGCGGCAGCCTGGGCCGCCGTCTGCTGGTGCACGTACGCGACGTGATGCACGGCGGCGACGCGCTGCCCAGGGTCGGCACCGAGGCCACGCTCAAGGCCGCGCTGGTCGAGATGACGCAGAAGGGCCTGGGCATGACCGCCATCGTCGATGCCGGCGGCAAGGTCGCAGGCCTCTTCACCGACGGCGACCTGCGCCGCGCGCTGGAGCGCCCGCTCGACCTGCAGCATTCGAAGATCGCCGACCTGATGACCAAGAACCCGAAAACGATCCGCGCGGACGAACTCGCCGTGGCGGCAGTGGAAAAAATGGATACCCTGAAAATCAACGGCCTGCTCGTGGTCGACGCCGACAACACGCTGGTCGGCGCGCTCAACATGCACGATCTTCTCAAGGCCGGGGTGGTGTGATGACGACCGACCTGCTCCAGCGCGCGCGCGCGATCAAGCTTGTCGCCTTCGACGTCGACGGCGTGATGACCGACGGCACGCTCTTCCTCGCCGACGACGGCCAGGAATACAAGGGCTTCAACTCGCTCGACGGCCATGGACTGAAAATGCTCAAAGGCACCGGCGTGCAGCTTGCCATCATCACCGGGCGCAGCTCGCGCGTCGTCGAACACCGCGCGAAAAACCTCGGTATCGACATCATCCACCAGGGCGCGCACGACAAGCTGGTCGTCTACGAGGCCCTGTGCCGCGAACTCGGGATCGACTGCGCGGCCACCGCCTACATGGGCGACGACGTAGTCGACCTGCCGGTGATGCGCCGCGCCGGCCTGGCGATCACCGTGCCCGCCGCACCGGAACTGGTGAAGGCGCACAGCCACTACACCACTGTGCGCGAAGCCGGCCGGGGCGCGGTGCGCGAGGCCTGCGAATTCCTGATGCGCGCGCAGGGCACGCTCGACGCCGCGCTCGCCCCCTACCTGAAATGAGCCGCGTCGCGGCGGGATGCGCATGATCGAACGGGGATCGCTGTGGCTGCCGCTGGTCGTCCTGCTGGTGCTGGCCGGACTCAGCTTCTGGATCGAACGTTCAGTGCAGACGCCCGGCAACGGCACGTCCGCCGACAAGATCGATCCGGAAGGCATCATGGAAGACTTCGACGCGCTGCGCACCGATCCCGAAGGCAACCCGCAATATCGCCTGTCCGCCAAGCGTCTCAAGCACTACACCGGAAGCCGGCTTACCGAACTGGAAGCGCCGCGCTTCGTCCAGCTGGACAAGCAGACGGGCGAACTCAGCGCGGCCGCGCGCGAGGCCACGGTCTCGGCGGACGGCAACGAAGTCGACCTGCGCGGCGAAGTCGTCATGATGCGCGCCGCGCGGCCGGGACAGTCCGCCATGACCCTGCGCACTGCGCGCCTGCTGGTGTTTCCCGATCGCAAGCTGTTGCGCGCCCCCGGCGCGGTGGACGTGGCCGACAGCACGCTCGCCCTGCATGCCGGCGCGATGGAGTACCGCGCCGGGCCTCGCATCATCAAACTGACAAGGCGGGTGAAAGCCCGCTACGTTTCCAAGGCAAAATAGCGTCATGCGCACCCACTTCATACCGAAATCCGCCATCGTCCTGCTCGCCGGCCTGCTCGCCGTGCCCGCCTTCGCGGAAAAGGCCGACCGCGACAAGCCCGTGAATCTGGAAGCCGATACGGTCACGCTCGACGACATCAAAAAGCTCAGCGTGTACGAAGGCAACGTCGTGCTCAGCCAGGGCACGATCATGCTGCGCGCCGACCGCGTGCAGGTCACGCAGAACGACGGCGGCCTCGACAGGGTCATCGCCAATGGGCGGCCGGTCGCGTTCCGGCAGAAGCTCGACGGCCGCGACGAGACCATCGAGGGCTTCGCCGACCGCATCGAATACAACAGCGGCACCGGCCAGCTCGAACTCATCGGCCAGGCGCGCCTGCGGCGCGGCGCGGACGAACTGCGCGGCGCGCAAATCTCGTACAACGCCAACACCGAGTTCTACAAGGTCGTCGGCCAGCCCAACGCGCAGACGCCCGCCGGCCGCGTCCGCGCCGTCATCCGTCCGAAGCCGCGCACCGAACAACCCGCCGCCAAGCCATGAGCCGCGTCGTCGCCCAGGGCCTGAAGAAAACGTACGGCAAGCGCACCGTCGTCCACGACGTGTCGTTCGAGGTCGCCAGCGGCGAAGTCGTCGGCCTGCTCGGCCCCAACGGCGCAGGCAAGACGACCTGCTTCTACATGGTGGTGGGACTGGTCGCGGCAGACGGCGGCAGCGTGCAGTTGGACGACCATGACCTCACCCACATGGCGATCCACCGGCGCGCGCGGCTGGGCCTGTCCTACCTGCCGCAGGAGCCGTCGATCTTCCGCAAGCTCACGGTCGAGGAGAATCTGGAAGCCATCCTCGAACTCAAGCCCTACAGCGCGGAAGAACGCAAGGAGCACCTCGACAACCTGCTCGAGGACCTGCACATCGCCCACCTGCGCGATGCCGCCGCCATCAGCCTGTCCGGCGGCGAGCGGCGGCGCGTGGAAATCGCCCGCGCGCTGGCGATCAACCCGCGCTTCGTCCTGCTCGACGAACCCTTTGCCGGCGTCGACCCCATTGCGGTGCTCGACATCCAGAAACTGGTGCATTTCCTGATCGAGCGCGACATCGGCGTGCTCATCACCGACCACAACGTGCGCGAAACCCTGGGAATCTGCGACCGCGCCTACATCATCAACGAAGGTCGCGTGCTCACCGCCGGCACGCCCGAGCTCATCATCCAGGACGACAACGCGCGCAAGGTCTATCTCGGGGAAAATTTCCGGCTCTGACGACGCGGCAGACCCGCCGTCAAAGCCGCGGCGAAAAATCACACTTTCGTCGGTACGCAGTACGCATATATATAAGCGAATCGCGATACACTTGACTCAAGTCGGCACACTTCTTGCCGTAGTCAAGTTTCATGAAACACAGCCTCCAACTCAAGCTCGGTCAACACCTCACGCTGACGCCGCAACTGCAGCAGTCGATCCGGCTGTTGCAGCTGTCCACGCTCGAACTGAACCAGGAACTGGAGCAGATGCTCCAGGACAATCCCCTGCTCGAACGCGAGGACGAGGACGAAGCCGCCTTCAATGCGGCCGAGGTGCCGGCGCACACCGCCGAAGCCGATGCGCAGAGCATGGAAACGCCGCAGCAGGCCGACAACGCAGAGTCCGAACCCGCGGCCACGCTCGACGACGCCGACTGGAACGATTACAGCGCGGCCGGCAGCGACGACGAGGACGGCGACTACGCGCAGGGCTCGGTGACCGGCGCCAGCTTGCGCGAACACCTGCTCAACCAGCTCATCGTCAGCCCGCTCGGCCCGCGCGACCGCACCCTGGTCGCCGCGCTCATCGACGATCTCGACGACGCCGGCTTCCTCACCCAGCCGCTGGCCGACATCACCGCCAGCCTGCAGGCCGAGCTCGAGGAACTCGAGCCCGAAGAAGTCGAAACCGCGCTCAAGCATCTGCAGAACATGGACCCGACCGGGGTCGGCGCGCGCAACCTCGCCGAATGCCTGACCCTGCAGCTGCGCGCCCTGCCCGCCGACACGCCGGCGCGCGACGCGGCCATGCGGCTCACCACGCACTACCTCGACCTGCTTGCCGCGCGCGACGTCGGTAAGCTGAAGAAAATGCTCGGCATCGACGATGTCACGCTGCGCGCCGCACGCACGCTCATCCTCTCGCTGAACCCGCGTCCCGGCTCGGCGTTCAGCGCGGACGAAACCCACTACGTCATTCCCGACGTCTACGTGCGCAAGGTCAAGGGCATGTGGATCGCCAGCCTCAACGCCGACGCCATGCCCAAGCTGCGCGTCAACCGCGTATACGCCGACATCCTCGCGCGCCATCGCGAATCCGGCGGCAGCCAGCTCGCCAGCCAGTTGCAGGAAGCGCGCTGGCTGATCAAGAACGTGCAGCAGCGCTTCGACACCATCCTGCGCGTCTCGCAGGCCATCGTCGACCGCCAGAAGCACTTCTTCGAACACGGCGAGGTCGCGATGCGCCCGCTGGTGCTGCGCGAGATCGCCGACGCGGTCGAACTGCACGAATCGACCATCTCGCGCGTCACCACGCAGAAGTACATGATGACGCCGCGCGGCCTCTACGAACTCAAGTATTTCTTCGGCAGCCACGTCGCCACCGACAACGGCGGCGCCTGCTCCTCCACCGCCATCCGCGCGCTGATCAAGCAGCTGGTCGCCGCCGAAAACGGGAAGAAGCCCCTGTCCGACGGCCAGCTGGCCGAGGTGCTGGGCCAGCAGGGCATCGTGGTCGCCCGCCGCACCGTCGCAAAATACCGCGAATCGCTGCAAATCCCGCCGGCCAACATGCGCCGCACCCTTTGATCCGCAAGGCATTTCAGGCTGCTTGCTTGAATGTCCCCCGCTTTCGTCCCACAATGAAACCGAGCGCGACGAAACGCTCCCGGAGGCGGTCCTGCGCCCGATCCCCCGGCTTACCTCAGCAGACTTTGGAGGCTCTATGAATCTGACTATTTCCGGTCATCACCTGGAAGTGACCCCAGCCATCCGCGCGTACGTTTCCGAGAAACTCGACCGCGTCAAACGCCACTTCGACCATGTCATCAACGTCACGGTCATCATGCAGGTGGAAAAGCTGGTGCACAAAGTGGAAGCCACCCTGCACGTCAAAGGCCATGATTTCCACGCCCACAGCGAGGACGGCAACATGTACGCCGCGATCGACCTCCTGGCCGACAAACTGGATCGACAGATCGTCAAGCACAAGGAAAAAACCGCCGACGTCCATCAGGGCAGCGGTGGCATCAAGCATCAATCGGCGGAGAGCGCCGCCTGATCCGTTGCAACCGCGCCACGCCGGAGGCGGGCCCCCGCCTCCGGGCGTATAATCCGCCAGCGCCGGACTTCCGACCCGGCCCTGCACCCCGCATGAATCTCATCGCACCCCTCATCAGCCCGGACACCACCCTGCTGGATATGAGCTTCACCAGCAAGAAAAAACTGTTCGAACACGCAGCCGATCTGTTTGCCAGGACTTACGGACTCAAGTCGGCCGACATCTTCACCAGCCTGTTCGAACGCGAACGCCTCGGCTCCACCGCGCTCGGCTGCGGCATCGCCATCCCGCACGGCCGCATCAAGGGCATGAAAGAGGCGCGCGGCGCGTTCTACCGGCTGCAGACGCCGCTCGAATTCGACGCGCCCGACAACCAGCCCGTGTCGCTGTGTTTCATCCTGCTCGTACCCAAGGACGCCAACGAACAGCACCTGCAGATCCTCGGCGAACTGGCGCAGCTGTTCGGCGAGGACGCCATGCGCGCCAGGCTGATGGACGTGGCCACGCCGGCCGAACTCGCCGCCCTGCTCGGCGCGTGGTCAGGCTAGACGGCTCCGTCATGATCGAGCCGTCCCACGTCACCGTCGAGGCCCTGTTCCGCGACATGGCGGAACAGCTCGGCCTCGCGTGGGTCGCCGGCCGCGACGGCGGACGCCGGGCACTGTCCTCCGAAACCATCCAGAAACCCACGCTGGCGCTCATCGGCCACCTGAATTTCATCCATCCCAACCGCGTCCAGGTGCTGGGCTGCGCCGAGATGGACTACCTGCGCGGCCTGCCCGCATCGGGACTGGCCGACGCCATCAGCCATCTGTTCTCGACCGAACTCGCCGCCATCGTCGTCGCCAACGGCGAGGCCGTGCCGCCGGTGCTGCTCGATGCCGCCGAACAGAGCCAGACGCCGCTGTTCACCTCGCCGCTCGCCGGCCCCGTCCTGATGTCGCACCTGGGGCACTACCTGACGCAGGAGCTCGCGGAAACCGACTCGGTGCACGGCGTGTTCCTCGAAGTGCTGGGCCTGGGCGTGCTGCTCAAGGGCGACGCCGGCGTCGGCAAGAGCGAACTGGCGCTGGAGCTCATCACGCGCGGGCATCGCCTGGTCGCCGACGACGTGGTCGAACTGAAGCATGTCGCGCCGGAAACCCTGGAAGGCACCTGCCCGCCGCTGATCCGCGATTTCCTCGAAGTGCGCGGCCTGGGCATCCTCAACATCCGCTACCTGTTCGGCGAGACCGCGGTGAAGCTGCAGAAGAATCTCAAGCTCATCGTCGAACTCGTGCACCCGGAGGAAATCGGTGAAGTCGGGCTCAACCGGCTCGACATGGTCGCCTCGACCGAAACGCTGCTCGGCGTCGCCATCCCCAAGGTGCGCGTGCCGGTCGCGGCCGGCCGCAACCTCGCAGTGCTGGTCGAGGTGGCGGTGCGCAACCACATCCTCAAGAGCCGCGGCATCAATCCGGTCGAACAGTTCATCCTGCGCCAGCAGGCGGCCATCGACGGCAACGGCTGATGCAGATCGTCCTGGTCTCCGGCCTGTCCGGCTCCGGCAAGAGCATCGCCATCGCCGTGCTCGAGGACATCGGCTACTACTGCGTGGACAACCTGCCGCTGGCCATGCTGGCGCCGGTGGTCGCGCACCTGCAGAGCGAGCATTGCGACCGCGTCGCCATCGCCATCGACGCGCGCAGCGGCGCCAGCTTCGCGCAGCTTCCCGACATCGCCGGCGCCCTGCGCGCACAGGGCCACGATCTGCGCATCGTCTTCCTGGAAGCGAAGACCCTGTCGCTGGTGAAGCGCTTTTCCGAAACGCGGCGGCGCCACCCGCTGTCGAGCGACACGGTCTCGCTGGCGGAAGCGATCCAGCTCGAACGCGAAATGCTCGCCGACGTCGCGCCGCTGGCGCATCGCATCGACACCAGCGACCTGTCCGCCTCGGCGCTGCGGCTGTGGATCAAGGACCTGGTCGGCCAGGACCGGTCGCGCATCACCCTGCTGTTCGAATCCTTCGGCTTCAAGCACGGCATCCCGCTCGACGCCGACCTGGTGTTCGACGTGCGCTGCCTGCCCAACCCGCATTACGTCGCCGAGCTGCGCCCGCTCACCGGACGCGATCAGCCGGTGCAGGCCTATCTCGAAGCCAGCGCCGACGCGATGGCGCTGCTGGCCGACATCCGCGGCTTCGTCGAGAACTGGCTGCCCTGCTTCATCCGCGACCACCGCGCCTACCTCACCGTGGCCATCGGCTGCACCGGCGGCCAGCACCGCAGCGTGTATTTCGCCGAGACGCTGGCCGCCGCCTTCCGCGAACGCGAACAGGTACTGGTGCGGCACCGCGAGTTGTCCTGATGCTGAGAAGCGGCGACTTCGGCGTGCTCGCGATCGGCGCCGCCACGGTCGCGGCGCTCGCCTGGTGGGCCTGGTTCGCGCCGAGCACCGCGGCCGACACTGCCGTCATCCGCGCCGCCGGCCGTATCGTCCACACCGTGCCGCTGGCGCGCGCGCAGACCTTCTCCGTCGCCGGCCCGCTCGGCATCACCCGTGTGGAAATCCTTCCCGGCCGCGCCCGCATCGCGCGCGACCCTTCGCCGCGCCAGCTGTGCGTCAAACAGGGCTGGCTCGCACGCGCAGGCGACGCCGCACTGTGCCTGCCCAACCAGGTCAGTCTCGAACTCCGCGGACGCACCCCGGCGTATGACACCCTCGGTTATTGAACTGCCGGTCACGGCCGACGACCGCCGCATCGCGCGGCTCGCAGCACTGGCGCTCGGCCTCACGCTCGCCGAGGCGGCGATTCCCAGCCCGGTGCCCGGCGTCAAGCCGGGGCTCGCCAACATCGTCGTGCTGCTGGTGCTGCTGCAATACGGCTGGCGCGCCGCCGCCTGGGTGTCCGGCCTGCGCGTGCTCGCCGGTGGCCTGCTGCTCGGCACCCTGTTTGCGCCCGGCTTCTGGCTGTCCGCCGCCGGCGCGTGCGCCAGCCTCGCCGTACTCGCCGTCGCGCGCCATCTGCCCGAACGCCACTTCGGCCCGGTGAGCCTGTCGGTGCTGGCCGCCTTCGCCCACATCGGCGGCCAGCTCGCGCTCGCCGGGGCGTGGCTGCTGCCCGGCGTGGCGCTGGTCAAGCTCATGCCGGTGTTCGCCGCCGCCGCGCTGGTCTTCGGCGCGGTCAATGGTGTGATCGTGGCGCGCCTGCTTGCTGCGCCCCCGCCTGCGGGCGACAATCCCGCCCATGCCTAATACGCTCAATTCCGTCACCCTCGCGCTCTCCGGCGCGTCCGGCATGGCCTACGGGCTGCGCCTCCTCGAATGTCTGATCGCCGCCGACCTCGACGTCAACCTTCTGGTCTCTCAAGCCGCACACATCGTCGCCAAGCAGGAACTCGGCGTCGCTTTGCCGGCACGCGCCAGCGAACTCGAACGCCAGCTATCCGACGGCCTCGACGCGCGCGACGGCCAGCTCCGCGTGTACGGCCGCGAGGACTGGAACGCGCCGGTCGCCTCCGGCTCCAACCCCGCCGACGCGATGGTGGTGTGTCCCTGCTCGATGGGCACGCTCGCCGCGATCGCGCACGGGATGTCGGACAACCTCATCGAACGCGCCGCCGACGTGATGCTGAAGGAACGGAAGAAACTCATCCTGGTGCCGCGCGAAGCGCCCTTCTCCACCCTGCACCTGGAAAACATGCTGACCCTGTCGCGCATGAACGCGGTGATCCTGCCGGCCAACCCCGGCTTCTATCACCGCCCGCAAACGGTCGAGGCCATCGTCGATTTCATCGTCGCGCGCATCCTCGACCAGCTTGGCATACAGCACGCCCTGATGGCGCGCTGGGGCGAGGAGGACGATTGAGTACCGCGCCCCAGCCCGGCAGCCTGCCGCTGTTCCCGCTGAACAGCGTCGTCTTCCCCGGCGGCCGCCTGCCGCTGCGCATCTTCGAGCAGCGTTATCTCGACATGGTGAAGCGCGCCATCGCCGACGACGCGCCCTTCGGCATCTGCGCCATCCGCGAAGGCAGCGAAGTCGGCACGCCCGCCGTACCGTATTCCGTCGGCACCCGAGTGCGCATCGTCGAATGGGATATGCCGCAGACCGGCATCCTCCACATCGACACCGAAGGCCTCGACCGCTTCATCATCCGCAGCACCCACACCGAGCCGTCCGGCCTGCTGGTCGGCCGGGTGGAGCCGGTCTCGGCCGAAGCGCCGGTCGCCATCCCCGACGAACTCGAACTCGCGGTCGAAGTCATGCGCCACATCCTCGGCGAATACGGCGACGCGCACTTTCCGCCGCCGCACGCACTGGACGATGCGGTGTGGGTCGGCTACCGCCTGTCCGAGGTGCTGCCGCTCAAGCTCTCGGTGCGGCAGAACCTGCTGGAAATGAACGACAGCGTGACGCGGCTGCGCATCCTCGCCGAATTCCTCAAGAAGCACATGAACTGAGATTCGACCGTGGCCCGTTTCTATCCCGCGCTCGAAGACAAACACCGCGACTTCATCGCCGCGCAGAAGGTCTTCTTCACCGCCAGCGGCACCGCCGCCAGCCGGATCAATCTCTCGCCCAAGGGCATGGACAGCCTGCGCGTGCTTTCCCCCAGCCGCGTCGCCTGGCTCGACCTCACCGGCAGCGGCAACGAAACCGCCGCGCACCTGAAGCACGACGGCCGGCTGACCCTGATGTGGTGCAGCTTCGACGCCAACCCGCTCATCCTTCGGCTCTATGGACGCGGCCGCGTCGTGCGCCGGCAGGACGCCGACTGGGCCGACCTGCGCCCGCACTTTCCTGCGCTGCCCGGCGAACGCCAGCTCATCGTCCTCGACATCGACTCCGTGCAGACCTCGTGCGGCTACGCCGTGCCGATGTACACCTACCGCGGCGAACGCGAGACGCTGGCGCGCTGGGCCGAGAAGAAAGGCCCGGTCGGTTTGCTGGAGTACTGGCGCGAAAAAAACCAGGTCAGCATCGACGGCCTGCCCACCCACCTGCTGGAGGAATAGCCATGACCCGTTTCCTGATCCCCCTGGTGTGCCTGCTCGCCGCCTGCGACGCC
>JBGAFQ010000018.1:0-49233 GCA_044227195.1 Thiobacillus sp. | reverse complement strand
ACACGCGGGAGCATGGGCAGGTGATGGCTTGAGTAGCCGGGGCATGGGAATGGAAGCCCCGCTTGTTGCTGGCTGGCCAGCGCTGGCCGGCAGCGTCTAACGACAATTTGATCCAGGTGCTGGCCGTCTCTTGCTCGGCCAAAGCAGCCGGTAACGTCCTGAGAAAATTAGGTCTGCTTTGCGCTACACACCAGCCGTTGACTAGAAATTCAAAGCTGAATGGCTGCTTTCCAAAACGGCGAACCCACACTCCCGACCCACAACGGTCATAGGTAGGGGTCACCTCGATTGCGGGCCATCAAAGATGAGCCGAATAGGCATGATCAGCCCCTCCCGCGCTTGTTTGCGCCAGCGTGACAGCATGAAGGGGTGGATGTCCAATGCATCGGCAACATCTTGAATCAGCACATCCGGCAGTTCGCTCAATCGCACCGCAGTAGCCTTGAATTCCTGGCTGTAGCAGTTCGTCTTTCTGGGGCCAGCCTTGGCCATGTCGAACCTCCAATCAGTTAGATGGAGGTGTCAACTATTTCGTGGGAAGGTTACCGTCCCTGTTGACCGCAGTGTTAGAGCTTTTTGCAGATGTTCTCATTTTCACTGCACCCGTAACAGAAATAGCCTTCGTCGTAACGCCCAAAACAAGATTTGATGCCCAAGCTTGAGCGCATGCCTTGAAGAATGCACTTTAGTGTTTTCTCTGTGGCTGGACAAAACTTTTCAACTGTTTTACGAACCTGGGGCTCTTCTACTGCGGCCTCGCGAAATTGTTTTTGGTTATTAAATGATTTTCCAAGCTCAATGTAGCCCGACTCGTGGAACAGATAGAGATAGAGAAACACGGGCAATAGATTTGTGGTTTTTTTGGATTTGATTATTTCGCATGTGTTGTCTGGGCAGTATCTGATTTCATGTTTAGAAACCACCTCGATTGACTCGCCAAGATCCCGCTTGAGAAGACGCAGAACATCTGGGGTGCCTGCATAGGCGAACCCTGCTACCAGGAAGAGGAGAGTGGTTATTAATACCGAGCGCACGTGAAAGCTAACGTAGAGCTAACCGGCGGCGCTTTAGCGCCGTCCAGCGACCGAAGGGAGCGAGGTTGAGCGCCGGGTTAGAGGTGGCGATGAATTGGCTAGACTTCATTTTCGGACAGTTCAACGAACTGGAAAATGTGAAAGCCAGAGTAAATACGGCCGCTCCGGTGCCCCGCAAAAACACCGTGCTCGGGCATGTTTGGAATTTCACCAAGAAAGATTAGCGGCATGTCATCGATGAATGGCAGATCTTTCGATGTTGGCTCGGCCGCCCACTTCTTCTTGAGCTTTACGAGACTGAGTTTGCGAGGTGATTTGGCCATCAACTGAAAACCTCTAACAGTTAATAGAGAGACCCATGGGGCCGGACGTTTTTTAAAAAATGGACAGGCATTGATCTAGGCTATCTTCTTGATTCTTCATCGGATGCTGACCTGGCTGTCTCTTAATCACGTTATGCAAAAGGAGACAGGCGCTGACGGATTATGCGCCTGATTTTTCACCCTTGAGCCAGCTCCATTGGCTGCTCTTAGCAGTGAAGCTGACGTGATCTCTGGCTGACAGGACGGTCCGCTTCGGCCGATAAACAGCCGTTTACCCCGCCGCCCAGTGCGCACAATGCATCGATCCTGGCCCTTCGAATCCCCCGGCCGGTCGTCTGCACGATCATGGTCTATGAATAAGAGGCAGCCCTGGCGCATCTGCTGTCCGGATGTCCGCAGCCGGCTGCCCCACGCAAGGAGACCCCCATGGATAGCGCTGATCGCGGCTTTGCCGTACACAATTTCATTTTCGCCAACTACGTTGCGACCGATCCCCTGGAGCGCGACCAAACGCAGAGCAGGCGCCTGCACGAACCGGAGCAGATCCTCAGCAGCACCGATCCGATGACGGGGCTGGAGATCGACGACGTGTCCGGGCATCCTTATCTGGTCGACGGCAACGTCACGATGTATTTCGAATCGGAGTCCACCCGGAAAGCATTCATGGACATGCCGATCGACCATCCCTTCCATCTGGTCGACAACCCCACGGATGAGGGGTACGACGAGGGCTGACCGATCAGGCTTCCCTGAACAGGCTGATCGCCTCGTCCAGCCGCTGCACGGCATGCACGGTCATGCCTGCGATCTTCTGCTTGGGCTGGTTCGCGGCCGGCACGATGGCCTGGGTGAAGCCGAGCTTGGCCGCTTCCTTGAGGCGTTCCTGGCCGCGCTGCACGGGGCGGATTTCGCCGGCGAGGCCCACTTCGCCGAACATCACCAGCTTGTCGGGCAAGGGCTGGCTTCTGAGCGACGACACAATCGCTGCGAGCACGGCCAGGTCGGCCGCGGGTTCGCTGATCTTCACGCCGCCGACGGCGTTGACGAACACGTCCTGGTCGAAGCAGGCGATGCCGGCGTGGCGGTGCAGCACGGCGAGCAGCATGGCGAGGCGGTTCTGTTCCAGGCCGACGCTCAGGCGGCGCGGGCTCGGCGCGTGGCTGGAATCGACCAATGCCTGGATTTCGACGAGCAGGGGCCGCGTGCCTTCCTGCGTGACCAGTACGCAGGAGCCGGGTACGGGTTCGCCGTGGCGCGACAGGAAGATCGCCGAGGGGTTGGACACGCCCTTGAGGCCCTTCTCGGTCATGGCGAACACGCCGATTTCGTTGACCGCGCCGAAGCGGTTCTTGAACGCGCGCACCAGCCTGAATGACGAGCCGGTGTCGCCCTCGAAATACAGCACGGTGTCGACGATGTGTTCGAGCACGCGCGGGCCGGCGATGGCGCCTTCCTTGGTGACGTGGCCGACGAGGATGATCGCGGTACCGGTCTGCTTGGCGTGGCGCGTGAGCTGCGCGGCGCACTCGCGCACCTGCGCGACCGAGCCGGGGGCGGAGGTCAGCGCTTCGGAATACACGGTCTGGATCGAATCGATGACCGCGACTTCGGGCTTGAGATCGGCCAGCTGCGCGAGGATGGCTTCGAGGCGGATTTCCGGCAGCACCGGCAGATCGGTTTCGGGCAGCGAGAGGCGCCGTGCACGCAGCGCCACCTGACGCGCCGATTCCTCGCCGCTGACATAGAGCGTTTTCAGGGTGCCGGACAGGCCCGCCAGGGCCTGCAGCAGCAGCGTCGACTTGCCGATGCCGGGGTCGCCGCCGATCAGCACCACGCCGCCGGGCACCAGGCCGCCGCCGAGCACGCGGTCGAGTTCGCCGATGTCGGTGGCGATGCGGCTTTCTTCCGAGGCTTCGACGTCGTGCAGGCGCTGCACCGTGCTCGTTGCGGCCAGCCCCGCAAAACGCGGCTTCGCGCTTTCGGCGACGGTTTCGACCAGGGTGTTCCAGGCGTTGCAGTGCGGGCACTGGCCCTGCCACTTGGGCAAGGTGCCGCCGCACTCGGTGCAGGTGTAGATCGTTTTGGTTTTCGCCATCGACCGCTTACGCGGGGAACACGCCGGTCGACAGATACCGGTCGCCGCGGTCGCAGACGATGGAAACGATGACGGCGTTCTCGACTTCCTTCGATACCTGCAGCGCGGCCCACAGCGCACCGCCGGACGACACGCCGGCGAAGATGCCTTCCTCACGCGCCAGCCGGCGGGTGGTTTCCTCGGCGTCGAACTGGGTCACGTAGATCATGCGGTCGACGCGGTCGTAGTCGCAGATCTCCGGCACGTATTCCTCGGGCCATTTGCGGATGCCGGGGATCTGCGCGCCTTCCACCGGCTGCACGCCGACGATCTGGATGGCGGGGTTGCGTTCCTTGAAGTAGCGCGAGCAGCCCATGATGGTGCCGGTCGTGCCCATGCTGGAGACGAAGTGGGTGATCTTGCCCTGGGTGTCGCGCCAGATCTCGGGACCGGTCGTGCGGTAGTGCGCTTCCGGATTGTCGGGGTTGGAGAACTGGTCGAGGATCCGGCCGATGCCCTGCTTTTCCATGGCGAGGGCCAAGTCGCGCGCGCCTTCCATGCCGGCTTCCTTGCTGACGAGCTGCAGTTCGGCGCCGAAGGCGCGCATGGTCTGCTGGCGTTCGACCGAGGCATTCTCGGGCATCAGCAGGATCAGCTTGTAGCCGCGCATCGCCGCCGCCATCGCCAGCGCGATGCCGGTGTTGCCGCTGGTCGCTTCGATCAGCGTGTCGCCGGGCTGGATCTCGCCGCGCGCCTGCGCCGCATCGATCATCGACAGGGCCGGGCGGTCCTTCACCGAGCCCGCCGGGTTGTTGCCCTCGAGCTTCACCAGCACGATGTTGCTGGTCAGTCCTGGCATGCGCTTCAGGCGCACCAGGGGGGTGTTGCCGACCGTGTCTTCGATGGATTTGTAGTCGCTCATTTGTCTGTCAACTGAAGCATCGCGTTCGAGCGATTCCGCTCGATTTCCCGGTAGCCCGATTCCAGCATCCAGGCCAGGATGTCGCGTTTCCACTGTTTCCGGCTGGTGTGTTCGATGATCACCAGCCTGGGCCAGATACTCCGTGCGCTCGTTTCGAAGAACGGGAACAATACGGCGTCTTCCATGCCTTCGACATCGATTTTCATGGCGTCGACGCGCGTGATGCCTTCCTCCGCCAGCACATCGTTCAGCGGTTTCATCTCCACCGTGATCGACGTTCCCGAGGCGCCGGCATGATCGCCGATATGGCTGCCCCCCATGTCCCGATCCGAGACGGCCATGGTCGTGGTGGCAACCCGGTCGCCCAGCGCGACGGGCAAGGCCACGATGCGTCCGGCCAGATCGTTGGCCTCGATGTTGAATCGCAGCCGGCTGAACACCGCCGGATTCGGCTCGAACGCCAGGACCTTGCGCGCGCCCTGGTGCGCCGCCATCAGCGCATAGTAGCCAATGTTGGCCCCGATATCGAGAAACACGCCCCCATCGCCGGAAAATTCCCGCAGCTTCCCGATCTCGGCGCCATCCCGCAACTTCGAGCCGAACAGCATCTTGTTCTCGACGACGTTGTCCCAGGGATGCAGCCTGAATTTCAGGCCGGCATAGCGGATATCGACCGGGACCGGAAGCCGCAGCCCCGACCAGAGCCGTGCGATCGTTTTCTTGAACGCCCCGCGCGCCAGTCCCAGCCTCCTCGCCAGAACCAGCAGCCTGCCCATCCCGTTCGGCGCATGTGCGCCCCAGGCACCGTCATTGTCCATGTGATTCATCAAGCCAAGCCTCGCTGGCGTCCGGAACAGTCATCCCGTGCATCGTGTGCCGAATCATGCGTCTTCGCCGAGACGCCCCCTGTCATGACTCGCGATGCTTCCGGTCGCGGCATTCTACAGGAATGCGGCAGCCCGGCCGCACGCGGCCGCAGACGGCAGGCAGGGCTGCATCCATGCCCTATAATCTGCCTGGTTGCGCACGGCCCATGCCGTGCAGGGCACACGGCTATCTGATCGGAAGCACAATGGCAAACACACCCCCGGGATCGGTTCTCATCGAAGTAGGTGCGGGCGAGCTGATCGACAAGATCACGATCCTGAAAATCAAGGCCGGCCGGATCACCGACCCGGCCAAACTGCGCAACGTGAATCGCGAGCTGGACGTGTTGAGCCGCGCCTGTGCCGAGAACCTACCGCCATCGGCTGAACTCGTGCGGCTGGAAGACGCGCTGACGCAGGTCAACCAGGCCTTGTGGGTCATCGAGGACGACATCCGCGCCTGCGAGGCGGCCCGCGATTTCGGTCCGAAATTCATCGAGCTGGCGCGTTCGGTCTACATCCAGAACGACCGCCGGGCCGCCATCAAGAAATCGATCAACGAACTCTGCGGTTCGCGCATCGTCGAGGAAAAGTCCTACACGGAATTCGACTGAAGCGGCGGCAGTCGCGGCAGCACGGCGTCCAGCACCGTGTCGACCGACAGCGCGGCGAGGTCTGGCGCCTCGATGGCCCGGAAGTCCCCGCGCACCATGCCCGTGAGTGCTGCCGACGTGCGCGGCCCGAACAGCGCCAGCCCCGGTTTGCGCAGGCAGGCTGCGACATGGCTGGGTCCGGTGTCGTTGCCGACGACGAAACACGCGCCCTGCAGCACCCCGGCGAGTTCGAACCAGTTCAGGAAACCGTTCTGTCCCAGCAAGGTATGGCCCGGAATGGACTTCGCCAGTTCGATCTCGTCCGGACCGGGCGCCATGACCACATCGTAGCCGCGTTCCAGCAACGCGGCCGCCAATCGATCGTAGTAGGGCCAGCGCTTGTAGGGGTGGCGCGTCGCGCAGCCGGGAATCAGCGCGACATAGGGCTGCCTCACGCCCTCGCGCCGCAGCAGGTCAGTCATGTCGTCCACCATCCAGGACACGTCGGGAACCAGGCTGTGTTCCACAGGAATGCCGTCGTTCTGCAACTGCCTGGCCAGGCCTTCCAGGGCCGCCGCAGTGCGCGTGCGCACCCGGTTGCTGTTCCAGCGGGCATGGCGGAAAAACAGTTTGCGATAGAGCTCGGTGCGGTCCGAATTCTGCAGGTCGTAGACCGTGTCGAAGCGGCCGGCCCTGAACGCGCCCGCCAGCCGGATCCATGCGCCGACTTTCCACAACGGACTGCGGGCGTCCGTCAGCACGCGGTCGACGTGCGGACACCGGCGCATCAGCGTGCGGAAGGCCGGTGCGGTAAGCAGCGTGATGTCCGCACCCGCATGGAATGCGCGGATGTCGCGCAGAACCCCGTCGGCCTGCACCAGGTCGCCGAACGCGCCGTGCTTGATGACGAGGATGTGCTCAGCCTGGCCGGACATGCCGCTCAGGCAGATTCCCCGGCCAGCCTCACGGACGGCCGATCGGGAAATACTCGAAGCCCATGTCGCGCATTGCCTGCGGTTCGTACAGGTTGCGGCCGTCGAACACGAACGGCGCCTTGAGCAGCGACTTCATGGTATCGAAGTTGGGGCTGCGGAAAACCTTCCATTCGGTGACGATGAGCAGCGCGTCGGCGCCCTTCAGCGCGTCCATCGGGCTGTCGACCAGCAGCAGGTCGGCGCGCTCGCCATAGATGCGGCGGGTTTCCTCCATCGACGCGGGGTCGTAGGCCGACACGCTCGCGCCCATCGCCCACAGGGCCTCGAGCATCGTGCGGCTGGGCGCCTCGCGCATGTCGTCGGTGTTGGGCTTGAACGCCAGGCCCCACATGGCTAGACGCTTGCCATTCAGGTTCTTGCCGAAGCGCGCGGTCAGCTTGTCGACCAGGATGTGCTTCTGCGCGTCGTTGGCTTCCTCGACCGCGTCGAGCACGCGCAGCGGGATGCCGTTTTCCTGGCCGGTGCGGCGCAGCGCCTGCACGTCCTTGGGAAAGCACGATCCGCCGTAGCCGCAGCCGGCGTAGAGAAAGTGGTAGCCGATGCGCGGATCGGAGCCGATGCCGTGGCGCACCTGCTCGATGTCGGCGCCGAGCTTCTCGGCCAGCACGGCGAGTTCGTTCATGAAGGAGATGCGCGTCGCCAGCATGGCGTTGGCGGCGTACTTGGTCAGCTCGGCGCTCTTCACGTCCATCACCGTCAGGCGGTCATGGTTGCGCTGGAACGGCGCGTAGAGTTGACGCAGCAGGGCCGTGGCACGTTCGCTGTCGGTGCCGATGACGATGCGGTCGGGTTTCATGAAGTCGTCGACCGCCGCGCCTTCCTTCAGGAACTCGGGGTTCGACGCGACGTTGAACTCGAGCGCGACGCCGCGCCTGGCGAGTTCTTCGGCGAGCGCGGCCCTGACCTTGTCGGCGGTGCCCACCGGCACGGTCGATTTGTCGACGACCAGTTTGTATTCGTTCATGTGGCGGCCGATGTTGCGCGCGGCGGCGACCACGTATTGCAGGTCGGCCGAGCCGTCCTCGTCGGGCGGCGTACCGACGGCGATGAACTGGATCTGGCCGAAGGCCACCGATTCGGCGATGTCGGTGGTGAAGGACAGGCGGCCGGCGGCGACGTTGCGTTTGACCATGTCTTCCAGGCCCGGTTCGTAGATGGGGATGCCGCCGGATTTCAGAATCTCGATCTTGTTGGGATCGACGTCGAGGCACAACACTTCGTTGCCGACCTCGGCCAGACAGGTGCCCGTCACCAGCCCCACATAGCCCGTGCCAATTACCGTGATTTTCACTTCAAGTCTCCCTTACTTAAAAAAGAACTCCGATCCAAACTGGGCCCAAGCCCTGCGGAGTCGTATGCCCTAAGCGTTCTGAATATCGGTTCGAATCTGTTGCAGCGCCGCGAGCGGGTCGATTGCACCGGTGATGGGACGGCCGATCACCAGGTCGGTCGCGCCCGCCCTCAGGGCCTCCACCGGCGTCATCACGCGCCGCTGGTCGGCCGCGTCGGCGCCGGCCGGCCGGATGCCGGGCGTCACCAGGCGGAAATCGGTGCCCAGGCTGGCGCGCAGCAACGCGGCTTCCTGCGCCGAGCAGACTACACCATCGAGTTGGCAGGCCTGTGTCAGCCGCGCCAGCCGCAATACCTGGTCGGCCGGGGCAGCGGCCACGCCGACTTCGTTCAGATCATCGGCGCTCATGCTGGTGAGCACGGTCACCGCGATCAGCAACGGCGGATGCGGCAGGTCGGCCAAGGCCTCGCGCGCCGCCTCCATCATGCGCCGCCCGCCCGCGGCATGAACGTTGAGCATCCACACGCCGAGTCCGGCCGCCGCGCGGCAAGCCGCCGCCACCGTGTTCGGAATGTCGTGGAATTTCAGGTCGAGGAAAACCTCGAAGCCGTGCGCGACCAGTTCGCGTACCAGTTCCGGCCCCGCCAGGGTGAACAGTTCCTTGCCCACTTTCAGCCGGCACAGCGCGGGGTCGAGCCGCGACACCAGCGCCAACGCCGAGGCCGCGTCCGGAAAATCCAGCGCCACGATGATCTTGGTCGAATTCATGCCATGCCCTTTCCGCTCACTGCTTGCCGCTTGCCGTTCACGCTTCCCCCTCCCGCCGCTCGGGATCGAAGCTGTCCCAGCGCCCGCAGGCCGGGCAGCGCCAGAAGAACTGCTTGGCCTTGAAGCCGCAGCTGCCGCACTGGTAGCGCATCATGCGCTGGCTGTGCGCGGCGACCAGGCCCTTCTCCACCTGCAGCAGTTCGCGCTCGCCCGGTTCCGCTTCCAGCAGTTGCGCCTCAAGCAGACGGTCCAGCGTGCGCAGGCTGGGATTGCGCCGCAGTTCCTCGCGCGCCAGCAGGGCCGCCGCGGCCGCACCTTCGGTTTCCGACACGGCGAGGTACAGCGCGCCGAACAGGTCCTGCGAGGGCTGCCGCGCGTACAGCGCACGCAGCCACTGCACGCCTTCGGCCAGTCGCCCCAGTTGGCGATAGCTGCCGAGCACGCGATCGACGACCAGCGCCATGTGTGCGGCACTCTGGGTTTCGACCAGCCGCCAGTCGGCGATGGCGGCTTCGTGCCTGCCGGTTGCGGCATCGAGATCGCCCGCCATCAGGTTGGCGCGCACCGACTGGCGATTGGCTTTGAGCGCCTCGTCCAGATGCGCGGCCGCGGCGTCGGGGTTGTCCTTCGCCGATTCGAGCAGCGCGAGTTCGCAGTGGAAATGCGCAATGTCGGCGTTGAGCGGCTTGCTGGTGTCCTTCTCCAGTACGCGCGCGGCATCGATGGCCTTCTGCCAGTCCTTTTCCTGCACGTAGATTTCCAGCAGATAGGTGCGCGCCAGACCATGCTGCGGCGTTTCCAGCAACTTGGTGAACACCTGCTCGGCACGGTCGAGCAGGCCGGCCTTGAGGTAATCCTGGCCAAGCTCGCTCATCGCGCGCAGGCGCTGTTCCTCGGCTAGGCCTTCGCGCCCCAGCAGGTTTTCATGCATGCGGATGGCGCGGTCGAGTTCGCCGCGCCGGCGGAACAGGCCGCCCAGCGCGAAATGCAGATCGATGGTTTCGGGTTCGAGCTTGACGACCTCGAGGAAGGCCTCGATGGCCTTGTCGGGCTGTTCGTTGAGCAGGAAATTGACGCCGCGGAAATACGAGTTGGGCAGCGCGCGCGATTCGGTCACCACCTGCCGGATATCCACCCGCGCGGCGAGCCAGCCCAGCACGAAGAAGAGCGGGAAGGCCAGCAGCCACCAGAGTTCGAATTCCATGCGTGCTCAGACGACAGGCAGATCAGGCGGCTGGATGACCGTATCGGCATCCAGGACCGGTTGTTTGCGCGTTGCTTCGCGGCGCAGGCGAAACAGCGTCGGCAGCAGCGCCAGCACGCCTGTCAGCACGCCCAGCGCGAACGCCAGGCCCAGCATGACGATCAGCGGCGCCTGCCAGACGTAACCCAGATAGGAATAGAAAATTGCGGGGTGGCTGTTTTTCAGGGCGAAGCCCAGCACCAGCAGGAATATCAGTATCTTTGCCGCCAGCCCCAGATAGCGTGTGAAGTTTTTCATGAGTGGTCGCGCGTGGTTGGCGACCATTCTACCTTTGCGGGCATGCTTCAAAAAGCGGCCGCACAAAAGAAAACGGCGCACGCGGCGCCGTTTTCTTCCATGGCTTTGCCGTCAAACCGGAAAATCCACCCGATCACGCAGTTCCTTGCCCGCCTTGAAGTGCGGCACGTACTTCGCCGGCACCTGCACCCGCTCGCCCGACTTGGGATTGCGGCCGACGCGGGCGGGGCGGTAGCTCAGGCTGAAACTGCCGAAGCCGCGGATCTCGATGCGCTCGCCGCGCGACAGGTTCTTCGCCAGCGCGTCGAGGATCGTCTTCACCGCCATTTCGATATCCGCAACCGAAAATTGCGAATGCCGCGCCGCAAGCTGCGCGATCAGCTCGGATTTGGTCATGGTTTATTCGGCGTTCTTGTTGTCGAGCTTTGCTTTCAGCAGGGCACCCAGGTTGGTCGAACCGGTAGAGGCGGCGGATTCCGCAGCAATCTTCTTCATGGCCGCATCCTGCTCGTTCATGTCCTTGGCCTTGATCGACAGGTTGATCACGCGGTTCTTGCGATCGACGTTGATGATCATGGCTTCGATCTCGTCGCCTTCCTTGAAGTGGCTGCGCATGTCCTCGACGCGATCGCGCGAGACTTCCGACGCGCGCAGGTAGCCTTCCATGTCGCCGTCGAGCGTGACCGTCGCGCCCTTGGCCTCGACGGTCTTGATCGTGCCCTTGACGATGCTGCCCTTCTCGTGGCCCGACGCGTAGCTGGTCAGCGGATCGCCTTCGAGCTGCTTGATGCCGAGCGAGATGCGCTCGCGCTCGAGGTCGATGCCGAGCACCACGGCTTCCACGTCCTGGCCCTTGCGGAAGTTGCGCACGGCCTCTTCGCCGGCCACGCTCCACGACAGGTCGGACAGGTGGACCAGGCCGTCGATGCCGCCGGGCAGGCCGATGAACACGCCGAAGTCGGTGATCGACTTGATCGCGCCGCTGACCTTGTCGCCCTTCTTGTGGTTCATCGAGAAGTCTTCCCACGGGTTGGACTTGCACTGCTTCATGCCCAGCGAGATGCGGCGCTTGTCCTCGTCGATGTCGAGCACCATGACTTCGACTTCGTCGCCCAGCTGGACGATCTTGGAGGGGCTGACGTTCTTGTTGGTCCAGTCCATCTCGGAGACGTGCACCAGACCTTCGATGCCCTCTTCGATCTCGACGAACGCGCCGTAGTCGGTCAGGTTCGCGACCTTGCCGAACATGCGGGTGCCCTGCGGGTAGCGGCGGGCGATGCCAACCCACGGGTCGTCGCCGAGCTGCTTGATGCCGAGCGACACGCGGTTCTTCTCGGTGTCGTAGCGCAGGATCTTGGCTTCGAGTTCCTGGCCGACGTGCACGACTTCGGACGGATGCTTGACGCGGCGCCAGGCCATGTCGGTGATGTGCAGCAGGCCGTCGATGCCGCCCAGATCCACGAACGCGCCGTAGTCGGTGATGTTCTTGACCACGCCCTTGACGATGGAGCCTTCCTTCAGGTTTTCCATCAGCGCTTCGCGGTCGGCGCCCATGGTCTCTTCCAGCACGGCACGGCGCGACACGACGACGTTGTTGCGCTTGCGGTCGAGCTTGATGACCTTGAACTCCATTTCCTTGTATTCGTAGGGCGTAGTGTCCTTCACGGGACGCATGTCGACCAGCGAGCCCGGCAGGAAGGCGCGCAGGCCGCCCACCAGCACCGTGAGACCGCCCTTGACCTTGCCCTGCACCATGCCGGTGACGATGCGGCCTTCGTTCATCGCGGCTTCCAGATCCAGCCACGCAGCCAGCTTCTTGGCGCGCTCGCGCGACAGCTTGGTGGCGCCGAAGCCGTCCTCGATGGATTCGATGGCCACGGCCACGAAATCGCCGATCTTGGCTTCGACTTCGCCCTGGTCGTTCTTGAATTCTTCAATGGGAATGAGGCTCTCGGATTTGAGGCCTGCGTTCACCGTCACGAAATTGTTGTCGATGCCGACGATTTCGGCGGTGATGACTTCGCCCTGACGCATTTCCTGATGCGAGAGGGACTCCTCGAACAGGGCGGCAAAACTTTCCATGGATGCGGGGGAAGCGGAAGCGGTAGCAGTAGACATTAAAAACCTTTTGGTCCGTCGGTAAGGACGGGGTTGGTTGCACATCGCCGGGCCGCGGGCGCGGCGCCGACACTCAGTTGCCTTGCTGGTTGCGGGCCCTGCAAGAAGCAAAATGCGCCAGCACCGCCTGCACCGCCGATTCGATGTCCATATCGGTCGTGTCGAGCACAAGCGCATCCGGCGCGGGTTTCAGCGGGGCGACGGCACGCGCGGTATCGCGCGCGTCGCGGGCCTGCATATCCGCAACAAGGGCCGGTAGACTAGCAGAGTTCCCCTTTTCGATCAACTGCTTATAGCGCCGTTCGGCACGCGCCTCGGCGCTGGCGGTGAGGAAGACCTTGGCCCCGGCGTCGGCGAACACCACCGTGCCCATGTCGCGCCCGTCGGCCACCAGCCCGGGCGCCTGGCGATAGGCCCGCTGGCGATCCAGCAAGGCGGCGCGCACGGCGGGCAGGGCCGCCACTTTCGAAGCGCCCTCGCCCACCGCCTCGGCACGGATCGCGTCGGTGACGTCCTCGCCGGCCAGCCACACCCGGCCGTCGCGGAACGTCGCCGGCAGTGCCGCGGCCTGTGCCGCCACACCCGCCTCGTCGTCGAGCGCCACGCCCGCTTTCATCACCGCGAGCGCGGTCAGGCGATACAGGGCGCCGCTGTCGAGGAAATGGAAACCCAACGCGCGGGCGACGCGCTCGGCGACGGTGCCCTTGCCGGAGGCGGATGGACCATCGATGGTGAGAACCGGCACCAGACTCATTGCACCACCCCGGCCAGGACCTTGAAGTAAGTCGGGAAAGTCTTGTTCACGCACGCCGGGTCGTTGATGCGAATGGGCACGCCGCCCAGCGACACCAGCGACAGGCACATCGCCATGCGGTGGTCGTCGTAGGTGTCGATGACGGCGTTGGGCGTGAGGGCCTGCGGCGGGGTGATGCGGATGGAGTCCGCGCCCTCCTCCACCGTCGCGCCGACCTTGCGCAGTTCGGCCGCCATCGCGGCGATGCGGTCGGTTTCCTTCACCCGCCAGCTGGCTATGTTGGTCAGCGTGGTCGCGCCGTCGGCGAACAGCGCGGCCACCGCCAGGGTCATCGCGGCGTCGGGGATGTGATTGCAGTCGAGGGTGATGGCCTTGAGCCGGCCGCTCGCCGGCGCGCGCGCCTCGATCCAGTTCGGTCCCATGGTGATCTGCGCACCCATCAGCGCCAGCGCGTCGGCAAAGCGCACGTCGCCCTGCACGCTGTCGGCGCCCACGCCCTCGACCCGCACCGGGCCGCCGCCGATCGCGCCGGCGGCGAGGAAGTACGAGGCCGACGACGCGTCGCCCTCGACCCAGATTTCGCCCGGGCTGACATAGCGCGCATCGGTCGGCACGGTGAAACGCACCCAGCCGTCCTGTTCGATGACGACGCCGAAGCGGCGCAGCATCGCCAGCGTGATGCCGATGTAGGGTTTGGAAATCAGCTCGCCCTCGATCTCGATGTGCGTCGTCTTTTTCAACAGCGGCAGCGCCATCATCAGGCCGGTGAGGAACTGGCTCGACACATTGCCGCGCACGCGCGTAATGTCGCCCGCCACCTCGGCGGGATGGATATGCAGCGGCGGATAGCCGGGTTCGCCCAGGTAGTCGATCTTCGCGCCGAGCAGACGCAGCGCATCGACCAGGTCGCCGATGGGCCGCTCGTGCATGCGCGCCACGCCTTTCAGCACGTAGTCGCCGCCCGACAGCGCGCACGCCGCGGTCAGCGAGCGGAACGCCGTGCCGGCGTTGCCGAGGAAGAGCTCGCCCGTTTCACGGGAAAACCAGCCACGGGAAAGGCGCCGCCCACCCCGGTGAGGGTGTAGTCGTCGGTTTCGCCGACACGCTGCACGCCCACGCCCAGCGCACGCAGCGCATCGAGCATCACCCGTGTGTCGTCGGAATCGAGCAGCGCACGCACCTGCGTCGTGCCGGCGGACAGCGCCGCCAGCAGCAGCACGCGGTTGGAAATGCTCTTGGAGCCCGGCAGGCGTACCGTGCCGCTGGCGTGGCGGGCGGCGGGCAGATCGAGAAAGTCCATCACGAATCCTGAGTCTTCATCCACTGTTCGCGGGCGTCGCGCGCGCGCGAAAAAATCTTCAGCAGGGTCTCGGCGTCCTCGCCGGACACGGCGGCGCGCACGACCTGCAAGGCGGCGCCGTAGGCATCCAGTTCGGCAAGCAGCGCATCCCGATTGGCCAGCGCGATGTCGCGCCACATCTCGGGCGACGAACCGGCGATGCGGGTGAAATCGCGAAAGCCGCTGGCGGCGAAGCGAAAGAATGTCTCGCCATCGTCGCGGCATGCGAGTTCTTCCACCAGCGCGAACGCGGCGAGATGCGGCAAGTGGCTCACCGCCGCGAAGATACGGTCGTGCTGCGCGGCATCGAGCGTTTCCACCTGCGCGCCGGTCGCTTCCCACAAGGCACGCACCGTGGACACGGCATCGGTTCGGGTATCGGCCTGCGGCGTCAGCACCACACGCTTGCCGCGATACAGGTCGGCGCGCGCGGCGCCGGGGCCGCTCTGTTCCGAGCCGGCGATGGGGTGGCCGGGCACGAAATCGGCGAAGCGCGTGCCCAGCGCGGCGCGCGCGGCCGCGACGACATTGGCCTTGGTGCTGCCGGCGTCGGTGACGATGGCGCCGGGTTTGAGATGCGGCGCAAGCTGGCGCAGCACGGCTTCGGTCTCGCCCACCGGCAGCGCGAGCAGGATGCAGTCGGCCTGGCCGGCCTGCGCCCAGTCGGCGACGTGGTCGATCAGGCCGAGTTCGCGCGCGATCGTGAGCCGCGCCGGGTTGCGGCCGACGCCGACCATCTCGCGCACGGCGCCCGCCTGCTTCAGGGCAAGCGAAAACGAGCCGCCGATGAGGCCAGTGCCGACGAGGGCGAGCGTATCGATGATCACGGGCATTCGCGTTCCATCAGGATCACAGGCATTCCTTCAACGCGTCGAGGAAACGCGCGTTCTGCCCGGCCAGGCCCACCGATACGCGCAGGAATTCGGGCAGCCCGTAGTTGGCGACCGGGCGCACGATGACGCCGCGCTTCAATACTTCTGCATTGATGCGCGCGGCATCGCCGACCTTGGCCAGCAGGAAATTGCCCTTCGACGGTACGGTCTCGATGTTCAGGTCGTTCAGGCCGGCGACGAGCTGCGCCATGCCGGCACGATTGAGCGCATAGCTGCGCAGCAGGAACTCGACGTCGTCGAGCGCGGCTTCCGCCGCCGCCAGCGCCGGCGCGTTGACGTTGAAGGGATGGCGCACGCGGTTCAGCAGATCGATCACATCGGGATGTCCTGCCCCATAGCCGATGCGCAAGCCCGCCAGGCCGTAGGCCTTGGAAAGGTGCGGCTGATCAGCAGGTTCGGAAACCGCGCGATCCAGGCGAGCGTGTCGCAACGGTCGTCGGTGGGCAGGTATTCGCCGTAGGCTTCGTCGAGCACGACCAGCACCTGCTGCGGCACGGTGTCGAGAAAGGCCTCGATCTCCGCCCACGGCAGGAAGGTGCCGGTCGGGTTGTTCGGGTTGGCGATCCACAGCACGCGCGTGTCGTCGCGGATCGCCGCGCGCATCGCCGCGAGGTCGTGGCCATACGCCTTCGCCGGCACTGCGATGCCGGCCGCGCCGACGGTTTGCGTGGCGATGGGGTACACCGCGAACGCATGCTGCGAAAAGACCGCCGACGTTGCAGGCGCGAGGAAAGCGCGCGCAACCATGTCCAGCACGTCGTTCGAACCGTTGCCGAGCACGATCTGGCCGGCCGACACGCCGAGTTTCTCCGACAGCTTCGCCTTCAGTGCGAAACCGGCACCGTCCGGATACAGGGCCATGTCGTGCAGCGCATCCTGCGCCGCGGCAAGCGCGCGCGGGCTGGGGCCGAGCGGGTTCTCGTTCGACGCCAGCTTGACGATGTCGGCTTCGGCAAGCCCCAGTTCGCGCGCCAGCTCGGAGATCGGCTTGCCCGGCAGATAGGGGGCAATGGCGCGCACATGGGACGGCGAAAGATCGCAGCAGGCCATCACGACGCGGCGGGATAGGAGCCGAGGACCTTGAGGAAGGCGGCGCGCGACTCGATCTCGGCCAGCGCAGCCGCGAGTGTCGCGTCCTGGCGGTGGCCTTCGCAGACGACGAAGAACAGGTATTCCCAGCCTCCTGAACGGGCGGGGCGCGATTCGAGCCGGCTCATGGAAATGCCGGCGTCGGCAAGCGGCTGCAGGAGTTTGACCACGGCGCCCGGCTGGTTCTTCGCACCCATGACCAGCGAGGTCTTGTCGCGTCCGGACGGCTGCGCATCGGCCTTGCCCAGCACCAGGAAGCGCGTGGTGTTGCTCGCGTCGTCCTCGACGTGTCGGTCCACCACGGCGAGCCCATACAAGTCGGCGGCGGCTTCCGAGCCGAGCGTGGCCGCGTCGGGCTCCTTCGCCGCGCGGCGCGCCCCGTCGGCATTGCTCACGACCGCGACGCGCTCGGCCCGCGGCAGATGCTTGGCCAGCCACTGCTGGCACTGGGCCAGCGACTGCGCGTGGCCGTAGACGCGCGCGACGCCTTCGCGTCCCGCAGTCTTGCGCATCAGCGTCTGATGGATGGGCAGGATCACCTCGCCGCAAATGCGCAGCGGGCTCGCGACGACGAGATCGAGCGTGCGGCCGATCGCACCCTCGGTCGAGTTTTCCACCGGCACCGTGGCGAAATCGGCGCGGCCGGTTTCCACGGCCTGGAAGCAGGCATCGATATCGCCTTCGGCGAGCGCCTCGACGTCCTGGCCGAAATGCTTGATCACCGCCTGCTGGCTGAAGGTGCCGGCGGGACCGAGATAGGCGACGCGGGTGGTTTCCTCCAGCGCGCGGCAGGCCGACATGATTTCGCGAATCAGCCGTTCGACGGTATCGCCCGTGAGCGGCCCCGGGTTGGCTTCGCGCAGGCGCTGGACGATCTGCGCCTCGCGTTCCGGGCGGTAGATCTTCTCGCCCTTTTTCGCGCGTCCGACTTCCTGGGCGATGGCCGCACGCTCGGACAACAGCTTCAGGAGCGTGTCGTCGATGGCGTCGATGCGCGCGCGCAGCGCCTTCAATCCATCGTCCATCATGCCGGCAGGTAACGCACGGCGAGCACGCCGTCGATGGCGGCGAGCTGCGCGATCACCGCATCGGGGACGGCGCTGTCCACGTCGACCAGCGTGTACGCCATGTCGCCCCTGGACTTGTTCACCATGTTGTGGATGTTGAGGCCGGCGGTGGCGAGCAGCGACGAAATCTGGCCCACCATGTTGGGCACGTTGGCATTGGCGATGCCGATGCGGAAATTCGATTCGCGCGCCATCGCGACGTTGGGGAAATTGACCGCATTGAGGATGTTGCCGTTTTCCAGATAGTCGGCGAGCTGCTCGGCGACCATCACCGCGCAATTTTCCTCCGCCTCCTCGGTGCTCGCGCCCAGGTGGGGCAGCGCCACCACCCTGGCCTGGCCTTTCAGCGCGTTGGCCGGGAAATCGCAGATGTAGGCGTGCAGCTTGCCGGCATCGAGCGCCTCGATCACGGCAGCGTTGTCGACCACGCCTTCGCGCGCGAAATTCAGCAGCACCGCGCCGGGCCGCATCGCGCCGATGCGCTGGGCATTGATCAGGTTGCGGGTGGCATCGACGAGCGGCACGTGCAGGGTGACGAAATCCGAAAGGCGCAGTGCATCCTCGACGTTCTCCGCGCGCTTCACCTGCGAGGGCAGCCGCCAGGCCGCATCGACGGTGATCGCCGGATCGAAGCCGACGACGTTCATGCCGAGCCGGATCGCCGCTTCGGCGATGTGCGAACCGATCGCGCCCAAGCCGATCACGCCGAGCGTGCGGCCGGGCAGTTCCATCCCGGCGAAGGCTTTCTTGCCGGCTTCGGTCGCCTTGTTCATCTCCTCGTCGCTGCCCGACAGGCCCTCGACGAACTTCAGCGCCGGCACCAGGTTGCGCGCGCCCATCAGCATGCCGGCGATGACCAGTTCCTTCACCGCGTTGGCGTTGGCGCCGGGCGCGTTGAACACCGGCACGCCGCGTTCGGAGAGCTTCTTCACCGGGATGTTGTTGGTCCCCGCACCGGCGCGGCCAATGGCCTGCACGCTGGCCGGAATCGCCATGTCGTGCATGTTGGCCGAACGCACCAGGATGCCGTCGGGGTCGGCAATATCGCCGCCCACGGTGTAATGCTGCGGGAGCCGCGCGAGTCCGCGCGCGGAAATCGCGTTGAGGGTGAGCACCTTGCGGGCGTCAGCCATGGCTTTTCTCGAACGCGGCCATGTAGTCGACCAGCGCCTGCACGCCAGCAAGCGGCATCGCGTTGTAGATCGAGGCGCGCATGCCGCCGACCGAGCGGTGGCCCTTCAGCTGCAACAGGCCACGCTCCTTGGCGCCCTTCAGGAAAGCCTCGTCGAGCGCGGCATCCTTGAGGGTGAACGGCACGTTCATCAGCGAGCGGTTGTCTTTCGCCACCGGCGAATTGTAGAAATCGCTGGCGTCGATCTTGCCGTACAGCAGGCCGGCCTTCTCGCGGTTGGTCTTTTCCATCGCCGCGAGACCGCCGTTCGCCTTCAGCCACTTGAACACCAGGCCCGCCGTACATGGCGAAGGTGGCCGGGGTGTTGTACATCGACTCGTTGTCGGCGTGGATCTTGTAGTCGAACATGGTCGGCGTGCCGGGCACCGTTTCGCCGATCAGGTCGTCGCGCACGATGACGATCGTCAGCCCCGCCGGGCCGATGTTCTTCTGCGCGCCGGCATAGATCAGGCCGTACTTCGACACGTCCATCGGACGCGACAGGATGGTCGAGGACATGTCGGCCACCAGCGGCACGCTGCCGGTGGCGGGCGTCCAGAACATCTCCACGCCGCCGATGGTCTCGTTGGGCGTGTAATGCACGTAGGCGGCGTTGGGGTCGAGTTTCCACGCATCGTGCCGGCGCGTAGCTGAAGTTCCTGTCTTCGCTCGATGCCACCACGTTCACCGCACCGTATTTCTTCGCTTCCTTGATGGCCTTCTTCGACCATTCGCCGGTATTGAGATAGTCGGCGGAAGGTTTTCCGCGCAGCAGGTTCATCGGCACCATCGCGAACTGGCTCGACGCCCCGCCCTGCAGGAACAGCACCTTGTAGTTGGCGGGAATGCCCATCACCTCGCGCAGATCGGCCTCGGCCTCGGCGGCGATGCCCATGAACTCCTTGCCGCGGTGGCTCATTTCCATCACCGACATGCCGCTGCCGTGCCAGTCGACCAGCTCGGCCTGCACCTGTTGCAAAACGGCCTTCGGCAGGACGGCCGGGCCGGCGCTGAAGTTGTAGATCGTCATGTTGTCAGTCTCCCTTATTCCGCTTCGTTGTCGGTTTCAGCCACGTTTTCGAGGCTGATGAGTTTTTCGCCCTTGTCCAGGTTGATCAGCGTCACGCCCTGGGTCGCACGGCTCATCGCGCGGATTTCCTTCACGCGGGTGCGGATGAGCACGCCGCCGGTGGTGATCAGCATGATCTCATCGTCGTCCTTCACCAGCGTGGCGGCCACGACCTTGCCGTTGCGCTCGCTGGTCTGGATCGCGATCATGCCCTGCGTCGCGCGCGCGTGACGGGTGTATTCGGCGATCGAGGTCCGCTTGCCGAAACCATTCTCGGTCGCGGTCAGCACGTAGTCGTTCTCGTCCTCGGCGACCAGCAGCGAAATCAGCTTGCCGCCCTTGGCGAGCTTCATGCCGATCACGCCGCGCGCGGTGCGGCCCATCGGGCGCACGTCGCTCTCGTCGAAGCGCACCGCCTTGCCGGTGTCGGAGAACAGCATCACGTCGTGGCGGCCGTCGGTGATCGAGGCGCCGATGAGGAAGTCGCCGTCGTCCAGCCCCACCGCGATGATGCCGGCGGTGCGCGGACGCGAGAATTCGGACAGCGGGGTTTTCTTGACGATGCCGTTCGAGGTCGCCATGAAGACGTAGTGCTCGTCGTCGAAGGTCTTCACCGGCAGCAGCGCGTTGATCTTCTCGCCCTCTTCCAGCGGCAGCAGGTTGACGATGGGCTTGCCGCGCGCGGCGCGTCCGCCCGCCGGCACGTTGTAGACCTTGAGCCAGTACAGCCGGCCGCGGTTGGAGAAGCAGAGGATGTAATCGTGCGTATTGGCGATGAACATCTTCTCGATGAAGTCTTCATCCCTGGTGCCCGCCGCCTGTTTGCCGCTGTCCCGCCGCGCGTTGCGCACGATAAATGTCCATCGGCTGCGACTTCATGTAACCGCCGTGCGACAGCGTGACGACCATCTCCTCCGGCTTGATCAGGTCTTCCATCGACATGTCCTGCGCGTTCTCGACGATGGTCGAGCGGCGCGCGTCGCCGAACTGGTCCTGGATTTCCTTCAGTTCGTCGCGGATGATCTGGGTGATGCGCGAAGGATTGGCGAGGATGTCGAGCAGATCGGCAATCTTCGCCATGATCTCCTTGTATTCGCCGATGATCTTGTCGGATTCCAGATTGGTCAGGCGCTGCAGCTGCATTTCGAGGATGCGCTGCGCCTGGATTTCGGACAGCCGATAGCCGTCGGCGTGCAGGCCGAACTCGGGACCGATGTTCACCGGTCGCGAATACTCAGGGTCAATGCGCGCGAGCATTTCCTCGACCATCGCCGACTTCCAGGCGCGACCCAGCAGGCGCTCCTTGGCGATGACAGGCGTTTCCGAGGACTTGATCAGCTCGACGATCTCGTCGACGTTGGCCAGCGCCACCGCCAGGCCTTCAAGGATGTGGCCGCGTTCGCGCGCCTTGCGCAGATCGAACACGGTGCGGCGCGTGACGACTTCGCGGCGATGGCGCAGGAAGGCGTCGAGCATTTCCTTCAGGTTCAGCAGCCGCGGCTGACCGTCGATCAGCGCCACCATGTTCATGCCGAAGGTGTCCTGCATCTGCGTCTGCTTGTACAGATTGTTCAGGATCACGTCGGCGTTCTCGCCGCGCTTCAGCTCGATGTAGACGCGCATGCCCGACTTGTCGGACTCGTCGCGCAGGTCGGAAATGCCGTCGATCTGTTTTTCGCGCACCAGCTCGCCGATCTTGATCAGCAGGTTGGCCTTGTTCACCTGATAGGGCAGCTCGTCGATGATGATCGCCTGCTTGCCGCCCGCCTTGTCGAGATCTTCGACGTGGCAGGTGGCGCGCATCACCACGCGGCCCCGGCCGGTGCGGCAGCCGTCGCGCACACCCGACAGGCCGTAGATGATGCCGGCAGTCGGAAAGTCCGGCGCCTTGACGATGGCGATCAGCGACTCGATGTCGATCCCGGGGTCGTCCAGCAGCGCGAACAGCGCGGCACAGATGTCGGTGAGGTTGTGCGGCGGGATGTTGGTCGCCATGCCCACCGCGATGCCGGACGAACCATTGATCAGCAGATTGGGAATCTTGGTCGGCAGCACCAGCGGTTCCTGCTCGGAGCCGTCGTAGTTGGGTCCGAAGTCGACCGTTTCCTTGTCCAGGTCCGCCAGCAGTTCGTGCGCGATCTTCGCCATCCGCACTTCGGTGTAACGCATCGCCGCCGCGTTGTCGCCGTCCACCGAGCCGAAGTTGCCCTGGCCGTCGATCAGCGGCTAGCGCAGCTAAAAGTCCTGCGCCATCCGCACCATGGTGTCGTACACCGCCGTGTCGCCGTGCGGGTGGTATTTACCGATGACGTCGCCGACCACGCGGGCCGACTTCTTGTAAGCCTTGTTCCAGTCGTTGGAAAGCTCGTTCATCGCGAACAGTACGCGACGGTGCACGGGCTTCAGGCCGTCGCGCACGTCCGGCAGCGCGCGGCCCACGATCACGCTCATCGCGTAATCGAGGTAAGACCGCCTCATCTCCTCTTCGAGGCTGACCGGGAGGGTTTCCTTGGCAAACTGTTCCATATCCGGCTTTGTTGTTGGCTACAAAGCCCGGGATTTTAGCATGGTCGTCCGCCCCGCCCGCCTTTGCCAATCGGGGCGTAAACGGCGAGAATCCCGGCCACCATGCCCATCCCCGCCGACCTCCTGTTGCTGCCGCAATGGCTCGTGCCCATCGAGCCCGCCGGCTGGCTTGCCGGCCACGCCGTGGTCGTCAAGGACGGCGCCATTCTCGATGTGCTGCCGGCCGACACGGCCCGCGAGCGCTATGCGGCCTCCCGCACGCTGGACCTTCCCGGCCAGGCGCTCATGCCCGGCCTCGTCAACCTGCACGGCCATGCCGCGATGACGCTGATGCGCGGCTTTGCCGACGACCTGCCGCTGATGACCTGGCTCGCCGAGCACATCTGGCCGGCGGAGAAGCATCATGTGTCGGAAGCCTTCGTGCGCGACGGCAGCCTGCTCGCCGCCGCAGAAATGCTGGCGGGCGGCGTCACCACCGTCAACGACATGTACTTCTTCCCCGGGGCGGCGGCCGAGGCCTTCCTGCAGGCCGGCATGCGCGCCGTGCTGGGCATGATCGTGCTGGAATTCCCGTCTGCCTACGCCGTCGATGCCGACGCCTACATCGCCCGCGGGCTCGACTTGCGCGACGCGCTGAAGGACGAGGCGCTGCTGTCCTTCGCCTTTGCGCCGCACGCGCCCTACACCATTTCCGACGCCACCTTCGGCCGCATCAACACGCTGGCGGAACAGCTGGGTGTGCCCGTCCACACCCACATCCACGAAACCGCGGACGAAATCGCCGGCAGCCTCAAACAATATGGTGTGCGCCCGCTGGAACGGCTGGCGCGGCTGGGGCTGCTGGGGCCCAATTTCATCGGCGTGCACGCTGTGCACCTCACCGAAGCCGAGATCGACTCGCTCGCCACCCACGGCTGCCACGTCGCCCACTGCCCGTCGTCCAACCTCAAGCTCGCCTCGGGCATCGCGCCCGTGGCGGCGCTGCGCCAGGCCGGCGTCAACCTCGGCTTCGGCACGGACGGCGCCGCCAGCAACAACCGGCTCGACCTGTTCGCCGAAATGCGGCTGGCCGCGCTGCTCGCCAAAGGTGCCAGCGGCGACGCATCCGTCCTGCCCGCCGCCGTCGTACTCCAGGCCGCCACGCTCGACGCCGCCCGCGCACTCAACCTCGACGACCGTATCGGCAGCATCGTGTCGGGCAAACGGGCCGACCTGATTGCCGTGGATCTTTCCGGCCCCGAATGCCAGCCCGTGTTCGATCCGGTATCGCACCTGGTCTACACCGCCGGCCGCGAGCATGTCACCCATGTGTGGGTGGATGGCGTGATGAAACTCGACAATCGCCGCCTGGTCGATCTCGACCCGGACGACCTCGCTGCCCGCGCCGGATACTGGCGCAGCAAACTAAGCAGCCCACTGAAAGGATGAACGCATGAGCAACGTCGACGCTGCCGAAATCGCCAAATTCTCCGAGCTCGCCCACCGCTGGTGGGACCCGAACTCCGAGTTCAGGCCGCTGCACGAGATCAATCCGCTGCGGTTGAAGTGGATCGACCAGCAGGTGCCGCTCGCCGGCAAACGCGTGCTCGACGTGGGCTGCGGCGGCGGCATCCTCGCCGAAGCGATGGCTGGCGCCGGCGCGACGGTAACCGGCATCGACCTGTCGGAAAAGGCGCTCAAGGTCGCCAAGCTGCATCTGTACGAATCCGGCCGCAGCGTGGATTACCAGCTCGTCTCGGCGGAAGACTTTGCCGCGCAGCACGCCGGCGAATTCGACGTCGTCACCTGCATGGAAATGCTCGAACACGTGCCCGATCCTGCCTCGGTCGTGGCGGCATGTTCCCGGCTGGTGAAGCCCGGCGGCTGGGCGTTCTTCTCCACGCTCAACCGCAACGCCAAGAGCTACCTCTTCGCCGTCGTCGGGGCGGAATACATCCTCAAGCTGCTGCCGCGCGGCACGCACGACTACGCCAAGTTCATCCAGCCCGCCGAACTCGCCCGCATGACCCGCGAAGCCGGGCTGGCCACGCAGCAGCTCATCGGCATGACCTACAACCCGCTGACCAGAATCTACAAGCTGGAAGCCGACACCGACGTGAACTACCTGCTGGCGACCCGCCGTGACGACTGAACCGCCGAAGCTTGCGGGCATCCGCGCCGTGCTGTTCGATCTCGACGGCACCCTCGTCGACACCGCGCCCGACCTTGGCTACGCGCTCAACCTGCAGCGCACGCGCCACGGACTCGCGCCCCTGCCCGACGAAACGATCCGCCCGCAGGCCTCGCACGGTGCGCGCGGCCTGCTGGGCCTGGGCTTCGGCCTTAAACCGGACGACGCCAAATTCCCCGCCCTGCGCGAGGAATTCCTCGAACTCTACGCCGCCAACATCTGCCGCCATTCGCAGCCCTTCCCCGGCATCCTCGACCTGCTGGGGGCCATCGAGGCACGCGGTTTCAAATGGGGCGTGGTCACCAACAAGCCCGCCCGCTTCACCGAACCGCTCCTGTCCATCCTCGACCTGGCCGAGCGCGCAGCCTGCATCGTCTCCGGCGACACCTGCCCGCAGCCCAAGCCGCACCCCGCGCCGATGTTCGCCGCCGCCGACCTCTGCGACGCCGCGCCCGCCGCCTGCCTCTACCTGGGCGACGCCGAGCGCGACATCGAGGCCGCCCGCGCCGCCGGCATGCCGGCCCTGGTCGCCGCCTGGGGCTATCTCGACGCGACGGACACGCCCCACGCCTGGGGCGCGCACGCCGAAATCCGGCATCCGCTCGATACCCTCGGCTACCTGGAGTGACGCATGGATTACGCCACGCTCAAGACCCTGCATCTGGCCACCGTCGCCATCACGACCGCGCTCTTCCTGCTGCGCGGCGTCTGGATGATCGCCGAGTCGCCCCGGCTGGGGGCACGCTGGACGCGCATCGTGCCGCACGTCAACGACACGGTGCTGCTCGTCAGCGGTATCGCGCTCGCCTGGACGCTCGGCATCTCGCCGCTGGAACACGGCTGGCTCGCCGCCAAGATCGTCGCCCTGCTGGCCTACATCGTCCTCGGCACGATCGCCCTCAAGCGCGGCAGGACCCGCGGCCAGCGCATCGCCGCCTGGATCGCCGCCCTGCTGGTGCTCGGCTACATCATCGCCGTCGCCCACGCCCACCATCCCCTGCCCTTTTTCGGCTAGCCCGGAAAATTTTCCGGCCGCGTGGAACTTTGCCCTTGGCGCAGCCTCCATGCGTTACACTGACAGCGCTTTCCATGGGGCCGACATGGCTTCGACGTGGGTCGCAAAGCAGCGTAGGGCATACCGAGGGTCAGAGCACCTCGTAAATCCAACTGAAAACTTTAGTCGCAAACGACGAAACGTACGCCCTGGCCGCTTAAGGTCCAGGACTCACACCAGTCTGTTCATGGGCTGGGCCGGGTCAACCCGGCAGTGAGTTAATTCACATGAAATCGTGCCTGTCCGGGTCGCTTGGGCGGGTGCCAAATCCAAGGCGACTCGGCAAGATCCAGCCTGTTCGGCGGGCGTGATGGCGCTTAAAGCTTGAAAACACCGGACTAAGTATGTAGAACTGCCTGTAGAGGGCTTGCGGACGGGGGTTCGATCCCCCCCGGCTCCACCACCCAAACCAAGGCCAACCGGAAACGGTTGGCCTTTTCTTTTGCGCTGCCCTGCCGTGAACAGCGCCTAGGGCATCACCCGATCAATCGTGATCTGGATGTTCTGCGTACCCGGTTTGACCGGCCCAACGCTGCCCTCCAGGTCACCGCTCTGCGCCGTGGCGTTGCCGCTTTTGGAAATGCGCGCGACGACCATGACCGAGGGGAAGGACGACAGATTCATGCCCGCCGCCATGGCGTTGGAATCGTCCAGCGTGAAATGCGCCGGCAAGGCCGAGGCCTTCAGGTTCAGGATGGCCAGCGGCATGCGCGGTCCCTGCTGCGCCCGCGCGAAGATGAACAGGGTGTCGCCCGGCGCGACCTTGCCGGCCAGCGCCGGGGCCAGCCGAACCCTGCCGCTGATTTGCTGTCCGCCCGAAGCGGCAACAGGCGCAGCCGCCTCGGTTGCGGCGGACATGATCGGCGGCAACGCGGCCGGCGGTGTCTTGCCGGATGCCAGGGCACGCGCCTCGTCGAGGCTGGATTGCACGGACTGGGTGAATTCGGAATCGGTCGGCGCAATCTGCACCACCTTCCCCCAGAAACCGACCGCGCCCTTGTAGTCCTTGCGGTCGAATGCCGCCGTGCCCATCAGCGCCAGCGCCTTGAGATTGGCCGGATCGATTTTCAGTGCCCGCTGCAGCAACGCGACCGGTTCGCCTTCCAGCTTCTGCCCACGCGACATGGCCAGCGCATCGGCGTGGTCGGCCAGCAACTGGGCGTCGGCCGGCAACAGCTTCTCGGCGCGGGTGTAGGCATCCGAGGCTTCGGCAAAACGGCCCAGCACGTTGTAGGAACGCGCCAGCATGGCCCAGCCTGCGCCGTCGTCCGGGCTGCTCTTGAGACGGCTTGCCAGCTGTTCCGCCATGGCCCGGATGCTTTCGAAGGACGTGCTGTGCGGGCTGCCGTTGTCGCCGCCATTGCCCATCGGCGCATTGGCCGCCCCTGAAGCGGCGGCATCCGCCTGCACCATTCCGGCATGCGGCGAGATCGCCTGCGGGGTGCCGACCTTGAGATACATGCCCACAGCCGCCACGGGAATGAGGACGGCCAGCGCGATCGGCGCCCAGCGACCGCGTCCGGCCTGTACGGGGGCGGTTTCGCCGAATGCCGCCAGCGTGTCTTCAAGGGCGCGCTTTTCCAGTTCGCGGCGGCCGGACGCGTGCTGGTCGGGACTGATGCTGCCCTGCCTGAGATCGGCATCCAGCTCCCGCAACTGGTCGCGATAGATCAGCACGTTCGCCTGTGCACGCGTGGTCCGGTCGTCCTCGCTGCGTTGCCGGGTGAGCGCCGGAAGCACGAACGCCAGCCCCAGTGCAACGAGTACGCCGATCACGATCAAAAAGCCGGTCATGGATGTTCCTTGGTTTGTTCGGTGGACTGCAGAAGCGATTCCGCGAGCGTCCGGTCTTCGGGGTTCAATTCGGGTTCGAGGGCCTGCTGGCGCCGGCGCCGCAGGCTGAAGTAGAGAATGCCGCCGCCCGCAGCCAGCAGCAGGAAGGGCCCGACCCAGAGCAGCAGGGTCGTTTCCTTCACGGGTGGCCGGTACAGCACGAAGTCGCCATAGCGATCGACCATGAAGGCCTTGATCTCGGCGTCGCTCATGCCGGCCTCGATCTTTTCGCGGATTTCGTTGCGCAGGTCGACCGCCAGTTCGGCGTTGGAGTCCGCAATGGTCTGGTTCTGGCAGACCAGGCAGCGCAATTCGCTGGACAGTTGCATCAGGCGCGCTTCGGCCGCCGGATCGGCGGCCGCAGGCGCGGCCTCCCTGGCGCTGGCAGAGCCCAGCGTGACCGCCAGCACAAGCAGGAAAAGGAACTTAGGCAGCATTGAGTTTTTTCACCAGGGGCAGGATGGTGTCGCGCAGGATTTCGGGCGTGATCGGCCCGATCTGCTTGTGCCGGATGATGCCGGCCTTGTCGATGACGAAGGTCTCGGGCACGCCGTACACGCCGTATTCGATGCCGGTGCGTCCGTCCAGGTCGGACACGCTGGCAACATAGGGATTGCCCTCGCGCTGGAGCAGACGGCGCGCGTCGTCCGGCTGGTCCTTGTAATCGAGTCCGTAGACGGGAACAACACGACTGCGCGCGAACCCGACCAGCACCGGATGTTCCTCGCGGCAGCCGCCGCACCACGAGGCCCACACGTTGAGCATCCACACCTGGCCGCGCAGGTCGGCGGGCGACAGGGTCTGCGAGGGCGTGTCCAGCGTCTGCAACTGGAACATCGGCGCGGGTTTGCCGATCAGCGGCGACGGCACCTCGCGCGGATCGAGCTTGAGTCCCACGCCGAGAAAGCCCAGCATGGCAAGAAAGATCGCCAGCGGAATCAGGTACCAGGCCTTCATGCCGCTTCCGCCCGCATCGAGCCCGCGGGTGCCGCAGCCACGGCCCTGTTGCGGCCAGCCAGGCGGTAGCGGCGATCGGACAAGGCCAGCGCGCCGCCCAGCGCCATCACCATGCATCCGCCCCAGATCCAGTCGACGAAGGGTTTGACGTAGACGCGCACGACCCAGGCCCCGTTGCCGACCGGCTCGCCGAGCGACACATAAAGATCGCGCGTCAGGCCGGTGTCGATCGCCGCTTCGGTCATCGGCATCTGGGTAGCGAAATACATGCGTTTCTCCGGCGTCAGGGTACGCACGAGGCGCCCTGCTTCAAGCATGTCGACCTGGCCGCGCGAAGCCTGATAGTTGGGGCCGGGTTCCTCGCTCACGCCGCGGAACACGAACTGATGGCGACCGATGGTGACGGTGTCGCCAACTTCCATGCGCACGTCCTTCTCGGTCTCGTAGCCCTTGACCAGGGTCACGCCGACGATGAACACGCCGACACCCAGATGCGCCAGCACCATGCCGTAGTAGCTGCGCGACTGCGCGCCGAACCGCTGCGCCAGCGACGCGCCGGATGCCGAACGGATCCGGCTCCACAGGTGCTGCAGCGTGGTGATGAACACCCACAGCGCCAGCAGCAAGCCGAAACTGATCATCGGCGACCAGCGGCCCAGGACCCAGGGCAGCAGCAGCGCGGTGACGAGACTGACGCCGAAGGCCCAGCGCAGGCGCACCGCAAGTTCCGGCAGGCTGGCGGATTTCCAGCGGGCGAAGGGGCCGACCCCCATCAGGAAGATGGCCGGCGCCATCAGCGGCGCGAACACGCTGTTGAAGTAAGGCGGGCCCACCGAGATCTTGCCCAGGCTCAGCGCATCGAGCACCAGCGGGTACAGGGTACCCAGCAATACCGAACCGGCTGCCGCGACCAGCACCACGTTGTTGGCGAGCAACATCGATTCGCGCGACACGAGATCGAAACGGCCGCCGAGGCCGACCCGTGCCGCACGCCAGGCGAACAGGGTCAGCGAACCGCCGGTCACCACCGCCAGGAACAGCAGGATGAAGATGCCGCGCCGGGGATCGGTGGCGAAGGCGTGGACCGAGGTCAGCACCCCCGAGCGCACGAGGAAGGTGCCGAGCAGCGACAGCGAGAAGGCGAAGATGGCCAGCAGCACGGTCCAGTTCTTGAAACTGCCGCGCTTTTCGGTGACGGCCAGTGAATGCATCAGCGCCGTGCCCACCAGCCAGGGCATGAAGGAAGCGTTTTCCACCGGATCCCAGAACCACCAGCCGCCCCAGCCCAGTTCGTAGTAGGCCCAGGCGCTGCCGAGCGCGATGCCGACGGTGAGGAACACCCAGGCCACGGTCGTCCAGGGCCGCGACCAGCGCGCCCAGGCGGCATCGAGATTGCCGCCGAGCAGGGCGGCGATGGCGAAGGCGAACGCCACCGAGAAGCCGACGTAGCCCATGTACAGCATCGGCGGATGGAACACCATGCCCGGATCCTGCAGCAGCGGATTGAGGTCGCGTCCGTCGGGCGGCACCACCATCAGGCGCTCGAACGGATTCGAGGTCAGCAGGATGAACAGCAGGAAGCCGACGCAGACGAAACCCATCACGCCGAGGATGCGAGCCGCCATCTCGCGCGGCAGGTTGTCGCTGAACAGGGATACCGCGACCATCCACAGCGTCAGCATGAAGACCCACAACAAAACCGAGCCTTCGTGGCCGCCCCACACCGCCGCCAGCCGGTAATGCAACGGCAGCATCGAGTTGGAGTTGCTGGCGACGTACAGTACCGAGAAGTCGTTGACCGCGAAGGAATAGGCCAGGCAAACCATCGCCAGCGTAACGAACACGAACAGTCCCTGTGCAGCCGGACGCGCTACCGCCATCCAGGGCGCAATCCCGCGCTGCGCGCCGGCGACCGGCAGCACCGCGAGGACAAGCGCAATCAGAAACGCGACGATCAGGGCGAAATGGCCGATTTCCGGAATCATGGCTGCGCGCCCTCCTTGTCCACTACCAACGTCCTGCCGGTCGCCTCGCCCGTGGCCTGGGCCCGCTTCAGGGCCTCGGCCGCTTCGGGCGGCATGTAGTTCTCGTCGTGCTTGGCCAGCACTTCGCGCGCCTGGAACACGCCGTCGGCGCCCAGTTCGCCCTGCGCGACCACGCCTTTCCCTTCCTTGAACAGGTCGGGCAGGATGCCGGTGTAGACCACGGGCAGGCGGTGCGCGGTATCGGTGACCGTGAAGCGTACCGTCACGCCGTCGCGCTGCAGGCTGCCCGCCTCGACCAGACCGCCGATGCGCAGGCTGCGCCCGGTCGGCGCCTCGTGCGCCGCGATCTGGCTGGGCGTGAAGAAGAACACCAGATTGCTGCGAAAGGCGTTGAGCACCAGCGCCGAAGCGATGCCGACGGCAGCCAGGCCGGCAACGATCAGGGCGATGCGTTTATGCCGCGTTTTCATGATTCACCTCTTCCTCGGCAAGCAGGACCCGCATCTGGCGCGCCTGCTCCGCCGCACGCCTGCGCATGCGCAGGGCAAGAATTTCCGCCACGATCAGTACGGCGGTGACGAGATACGATCCCCACACGTAGAAGCCGTAGCCCCCCATCGCGACGAAGTCGCCGAAGCTCTTCCAGTTCATGCCGGCTCCCGGGTCAGTTTGGCAAGCCATTCGGCCTGCTGTTCGCGTTCTAGAATGATGCAGCGCAGGCGCGCGAGCGTTGCGGCGATGCTGTACATCCAGCAGGCAAGCGCCATGATCAGCATGCCGAGCAGCATGATGCTGGCCATCTTGGGTGCCGCGGTCATGCTGACCGACGCCCCCTGATGCAGGGTGTTCCACCATTTCACCGAGAAATAGATGATGGGCACGTTGACCACGCCGACCAGCGCCAGCACGGCACAGGCGCGATCGGCGCGCCGCGGGTCGTCGATCGCCGCATGCAGCGCGAGAAAGCCCGCATACAGGAACAGCAGGATCAGTTCCGACGTCAGCCGCGCATCCCACACCCACCATGCGCCCCAGGTCGGCTTGCCCCAGAGCGCCCCGGTCCACAGCGCAATGAAAGTGAACAGGGCGCCCGTCGGCGCCAGGGCGTGGGCCATCATGGCCGAGAGACGGGTATTGAATATCAGCCCGGCCGCGGCCCAGATCGCCATCACGATGTAGATGAACATCGACATCCAGGCGGCCGGAACGTGAATGAAGATGATGCGGTAAGCCTCACCCTGCTGGAAATCGGTCGGCGCCATGACGAGGCCGATATACAGTCCGACCACGGCGAGACAGGCTGCCGCCGCGGCAAACCAGGGGATCAGCTGACCCGCGACCGGATAGAAGGTCGCAGGCGAGGCGTATTTGAACCAGTTGAGTTTCATGAGCCTGTCGCTTCCTCTTCGTTTTTCATTCCAGCGCAATACGCAAGGCGGCCGCTGTGGCCAAGGGAGCTAGCGCGACAGCCAGCGCCAGAAAAGCCCCAAGCAGGGAAAAGTGTCCCGATGTGTCCATGCCGTTGAGGCTGGCATCCACGGCACCTGCGCCAAAAATCAGGACCGGGATATACAGGGGCAGAACAAGCAGCGAAACCAGCACGCCGCCGCCGCGCACGCCCACCGTCAATGCCGCGCCGATTGCCCCGATGAAACTCAGGACCGGCGTACCGAGCAGAAGGGCCAGCAGCAGCGTGAGGATGGCTGCGTTCGGCAGGTCGAATTGCACCGCGATCACGGGTGCGATCAGAACCAGGGGCAATCCGGACACCAGCCAGTGCGCAACGATTTTCCCGATCACCAGTACTGCAAGAGGTTCCGGCGTCAGTGTCAGTTGCTCCAGGCTGCCATCCGCGTGATCTGCCTCGAACAAACGTCCCAGAGACAGCATGGAAGCCAGAAGCGCCGCCACCCAGAGTATGCCCGGGGCGATGGCACGCAGCAGTCGTGGTTCCGGGGTGACAGCCAGAGGAAACAGGCTGGCCACGATGACAAAGAAGAACAGCGTGGTGGCGACGTCGGTCCGTCTTCGCATGGCCAGCAGGACATCCCGGTACACCACGTAGCGCAGGGTTCGCAGCATGCATGCGGTCCTCAGGGCACCAGACGCACGATCTGCGCGTCGGCCGTCTCGATCCCGACGTCCTGGTGCGTGGTCAGGACGATCATTCCACCCGCATCGAGCTGGCGTTCCATCAGCTTGCGCATGTCCGCGACCGCGCCGGCATCCAGCGCGTTGAAGGGTTCGTCCAGCAGCCACAGCGGCCGGGCGGGAACGAGCCGCAGGCGGGCGAGCGCGGCGCGACGACGCTGCCCCTGCGACAGGAATTTCAGCGGCAGCTGCTCGCGTCCCGCGAGACCCGCATCCTGCAAGGCCTGCGTTGCCGCTTCCGGGCTGACAGGCTGGCCGGCGAGTTGCGCTGCGATCCGCAGGTTTTCCTGTGCACTGAGGTCATCCTTGAGGCCATTGGCATGGCCGATATAGATCATCTCGCGCCGATACGTTTCGTGCTGTGCACGGATCGGCCCGCCCCGCCAGCGCACCTCGCCTGCCATGGCCGGGGTCAGGCCGCACAGGGTGCGCAGCAGGGTGGTTTTGCCGCTGCCGTTGCCGCCCTGGATCCATACCAGGCCGCCGGGATCGAGCCGGAACGACACATTGCCGAACAGGCGCCTTTCCCCGCGCAGGCACCCCAGGCCTGCCGCTTCCAGCATGCCGCTGTTTTCCATGCTACCCGACACTCAGATGTCCCAGCGATAACCGACGTAGAAGAAATGCTGCTGGCTCACATCGCGCGTCCCCGGACTGGTCGTGATCGCATGCTCGAACGTGTAGTCCGCCTCCATCGACAGATTGTCCTTCCACTGATAACTCACGCGGATTTCGGGCGTCCACCGGGTCAGGTCGGTATTCGGATCGGTCGCCTGCTGGTAGTACTTCAGCGACGGCTCGAACGTCCAGCGGCCGAGTCGCGTCGTGTTGTTGTAGGCGACGAGTTCGCCATGATAGGTGTCGCCCTGGTTCAGCGAGAGCGAGAAGACATGGACGTCGTTCGCCGTCACCAGCCCGGAGCCGATGGCACGCAGCGAATATGTATAAATGTTACCAGTTGCCGGCGTGGGCGGCAGGACGGTTCCATCATCGAGCGTCTGGCCGGGCAGCGCACCGGTGTTGGTCAGGTTGAAATCGCCCCCTAGCTGCCAGGTGGCATTGAGCGGGGTCAGGAAGCCCACGGCGAGCTGATCGGACACGGCACTCACGTCCTTGGCCCATTGACGGATCTGCTCTTCCGTTTCGGTCTGGAGCAATTGCTTGATGCTGGTGGGAACCGGCGACATCGCGGTCACGGCGCTGTTGTATAACGCGCTGCTCGTGGCGAGCAGCGGCGCGCGCCGACGTTCGAGCAGGAAACTGTAAAGGCTGCCGCCTTCGCTTTGCCAGTTGCCCTGCACCGTTCCGATGTTGAGGGCACCGTAGCTCACGTCGTAGTCGATCAGCGTGCTGACGGCGCCGCGCGGATCGTAGAGTCCGAGCTCCATGCCCACGGCGCGCCGATCGAGGATGCCATCCACGTTCTGCTGGATGAAGTAGGTCTTGCCGCGCAGGCGCTCGGTCAGTTCGTCGGCGTCGAGGCTGACGCCCCAGAACACCCGGTCGGAGCCGAGGGACGGGAATTCGACGGGCATGCCTGCCACCACGTTGGCGCGCCACTTCGGCGCGAAGTAGTAACCCAGCTGTGCTCCGTCGAAACGCCCCAGAACGCCACCCGAGGTGCCCGTCTGGCGGCCGACGCTGGCGCTGAAGCCGTTATCCAGTCCCTTGTAGCTGTAGTAGGCGCTGAGCACGCGATTCCGGTTGGGGCGCGAATCGATGAAGCTGCGCGTATTGTCGTCGCGGAACACGATTTTCTGGTCCGCGTCCGAATTCCTGTAACGCCCCGTGATGTCGATGTTGGTACGCAATTCCGACTGGTCGATGGTAGACAGCGTCGAGGTCACCGGCGTCGTCGGCGTGTCGAACGCGGTCTGGGTCTGGCTCTGGCCGCCGTAGTAGAACTGGGAAAGGCTCCCCGTGACAGTCTTGATCACAGGCACTTCCCGACGCGGCTTCGCCCTGGGTGCCGGCGCGGCCGTCTGCAGTTGCGCAAGCTGCTGGCGCACGCGCTCCGCACCGGCGCCTTCCGGAAACAGTTTCAGGTACAACTCGTACTCGGCACGGGCCTTGGCCTGTTCACCGTTGCGCTCGCGCGCGATGCCGATCAGTTCCTGCGCTTCCTGCGAATACTGGTTGGGGGGCAGCAGCAGCAACTGGTTGAACCCGGCAATGGCCTGTTCGAAATTGCCTGCTCCCAGGGCTGCCTTCGCATTGGGCATCAGCGCAGCCGCCTGATCTTCGACTTCGGGAAGCGGGGCCTGCGCGACCACCTCGGTTGTCTCGGGCCTGACTTTCGCCGATGCGGCCTCGAGCATGTCCTGCCTGCGTTTGACCAGATCGGTCACCACCGCCTCCGGAAAGCTGGTCAGCACGGTTTGCCGCACCTTCTCCGCCTGCTCCGCGCTGGCGAAATATCCCAGATTCAATTCGTACTGAACGCCCCCCGCCTGCGCACGCTGCGAAGTAAAGACGTCGTAATCCTGGAGCGACTGCGGAATCACCTTGCTGCCGAGGGCCTGCCGTGTGGAGGCGCTCAGCAGCGTCAATGCATAGCGCTGCGACTCGGCGACTGCCTTGCGTGGTTTCAGCTTGTCGCCGAACACGAGAACCACGCTTCGACCATCCGTACCGGCTCGCACTGTGAGGTTGGACGGCAGTTTGCCCTTTCCGACCAGCAAGGTCAGTTTCTTGACCTTCGTGGTCTGTGGAGGCAGCGTGGCCGTCACGCCCGGAAGCTGCTCGAAGGCCCGGGAGTTGAGCGTCTCGACCGATTTGCTTTCCTTGACGCCGTCGCTTTGCACGAGCCGGAAATAGATCAGGACGGAGTTGGTATTCCCGACCGGCATCGCCCGCAGGAACTGGATGCGCGTATTGAACTGTACCCGGACGGCATTCTCGAAATTGTCCGGTTGCACCTGGATTTCATCGAGCACGTTCGCCCTGGCCGGCTGGACGGAAAGCAGCCCCAAGCCGAGCATCATCGCCACCAGGCATTTTCTATAAGTAAAAGGCATTCCCCGTCCCGTCGTGTTCGCTGAAATATTTACGGGCACATGTGCGCGTACCCGTCCGAAGATCTCAATCACCATTTGGTGTAAGCCGTACCGCGATTCCCCAGCGGCTTGTGGCAACCGGACTGCGAACAGTCGGTCGCCGTTCTGGATTCATGCGTCACGCTCTTCTTCTCCATGTCCCCCAGATAGCTGGTGCCGCTGGCATGACAGGTCTTGCAGCCGGTCACGATGCCGTTGTGGTCCATCTTCATGCTCGACCAGCTGGTGGTCGTGGTGTGGCAGGCCTTGCAATCCTTGTTGCCCACGAGTGCCGTCGGGATGTGATTGGTCGGCTTGGCCTCGGCACCCGCCGCCGTGTACGCGCCGCCATGGCATGACTCGCAGGTAGCGCTCACAACCGAGGTGTGATTCATGGTCACGGTGGTCCAGGGCGCACTCGTCCTGTGGCAGGAATCGCAGGCAGCCGTGGTGGGGATATGCGTGGTCGGCTTGCCCGATGCCGTGGTGCCGTTGTGACAGGTCAAGCAGGTGCCAGGTGCGACGCCAGTGTGCGAGAAGGTCGCCGGGGTCCAGGCCGTAGTCTTGTGGCAGGTGTCGCACGCCTGAGTGGTCGGGATGTGCGTGGTGGGTTTACCCGTCGCGGTGGTGCCGTTGTGGCAGGTCGAACAGGTTCCCGGCGCAACGCCAGTGTGGCTGAAGGTCGCGGGGGTCCAGGCGCTGGTTCTGTGGCAGGTGTCGCACGACTGGGTGGTCGGGATGTGCGTAGTCGGCTTGCCGGTCGCGGTGCTGCCGTTGTGGCAGGTCGAACAGGTTCCTGGCGCAACGCCGGTGTGGCTGAACGTCGCCGGGGTCCAGGCCGTAGTCTTGTGGCAGGTGTCGCAGGACTGGGTGGTCGGGATGTGCGTAGTCGGCTTGCCGGTGGCAGTCGTGCCGTTGTGGCAGGTCGAACAGGTGCCGGGGGCCACGCCGGTGTGCGAGAACGTCGCCGGGGTCCAGGCCGTAGTCTTGTGGCAGGTGTCGCACGACTGGGTCGTCGGGATGTGCGTGGTGGGTTTGCCTGTGGCAGTCGTGCCGTTGTGGCAAGTCGCGCAGGTCCCCGGTGCGACGCCGGTGTGCGAGAAGGTTGCCGGGGTCCAGGCCGTAGTCTTGTGGCAGGTGTCGCAGGACTGGGTGGTCGGGATGTGCGTGGTGGGTTTGCCTGTAGCGGTGGTGCCGTTATGGCAGGTCGAACAGGTGCCCGGTGCGACGCCGGTGTGGCTGAACGTCGCCGGGGTCCAGGCGCTGGTCTTGTGGCAGGTGTCGCACGATGCCGTCGTGGGAATGTGCGTGGTGGGTTTGCCTGTGGCGGTGGTGCCGTTGTGGCAGGTCGAACAGGTGCCCGGTGCGACGCCGGTGTGGCTGAACGTCGCCGGGGTCCAGGCGCTGGTCTTGTGACAGGTGTCGCACGACTGGGTGGTCGGGATGTGCGTGGTGGGTTTACCCGTCGCGGTGGTGCCGTTGTGGCAGGTCGAACAGGTTCCCGGTGCGACGCCGGTGTGGCTGAACGTCGCGGGCGTCCAGGCGCTGGTCTTGTGGCAGGTATCACACGACTGGGTGGTCGGGATGTGCGTGGTGGGTTTGCCTGTCGCGGTGGTGCCGTTGTGGCAGGTCGAACAGGTTCCTGGTGCGACGCCGGTATGCGAGAAGGTCGCAGGCGTCCAGGCGCTGGTCTTGTGACAGGTGTCGCACGATGCCGTCGTTGGAATATGCGTCGTCGGCTTGCCTGTCGCGGTGGTGCCGTTATGGCAGGTCGCGCAGGTTCCCGGGGCTACGCCGGTATGCGAGAACGTCGCGGGCGTCCAGGCGCTGGTCTTGTGACAAGTGTCGCAAGCCGCCGAAGTCGGGATGTGCGTGGTCTGCTTGCCGGTCGCGGTGGTGCCATTGTGGCAGGTCGAACAGGTTCCCGGGGCTACGCCGGTGTGCGAGAAGGTCGCGGGGGTCCAGGCGCTGGTCTTGTGACAAGTGTCGCACGATGCCGTCGTGGGAATGTGCGTGGTCGGCTTGCCCGTCGCGGTGGTGCCATTGTGGCAGGTCGAACAGGTTCCTGGCGCAACGCCGGTGTGGCTGAAGGTCGCCGGGGTCCAGGCGCTGGTCTTGTGGCAGGTGTCGCACGACTGGGTGGTCGGGATGTGCGTCGTCGGCTTGCCGGTGGCAGTCGTGCCGTTGTGACAGGTCGAACAGGTGCCCGGCGCGACGCCAGTGTGGCTGAACGTCGCCGGGGTCCAGGCGCTGGTCTTGTGGCAGGTGTCGCACGACTGGGTGGTCGGGATGTGCGTCGTCGGCTTGCCTGTGGCAGTCGTGCCGTTATGGCAGGTCGAACAGGTGCCCGGTGCGACGCCGGTATGCGAGAAGGTCGCGGGCGTCCAGGCGCTGGTCTTGTGGCAGGTGTCGCAGGACTGGGTGGTCGGGATGTGCGTGGTGGGCTTGCCTGTCGCGGTGGTGCCGTTGTGGCAGGTCGAACAGGTGCCGGGGGCTATGCCCGCATGATTCATCGTCGCGGTATTCCAGGACGAAACCTTGTGGCAGGTATCGCAGGAAGCGCTGGTCGGAATGTGGCTTGCCGACTTGCCGGTCGCAGTGGTGCCATTGTGGCAGGTCGCGCATGTGCCAGGCGCCACGCCACCGTGGTTCATCGTCGCCGGTTTCCAGGACGCGGTCTTGTGGCAACTGTCGCATGAAGCCGAAGTCGGGATGTGACTTGCGGGTTTTCCGGTTGAGGTGCTGCCGTTGTGGCAGGTCGCACACGTTCCCGCAGCAACGCCCGTGTGGCTGAAATTCGCCGGAACCCACCCACTGGTCTTGTGACAGGTATCGCAGGCAGCACTGGTCGGAATGTGGGTGCTGGTCTTGCCGGTGGCGGTCTTGCCGTTGTGGCAGGTCGAACATGTACCGGGCGCAACGCCGCTGTGATTCATCGTCGCCGGTTTCCAAGCTGCGGTCTTGTGACAGGTATCGCAGGCAGAACTGGTCGGAATGTGGGTAGCCGGCTTGCCGGTCGCCGTGCTGCCGTTATGGCAGGTTGCGCAGGTACCCGAGGCAACACCGCTGTGGTTGAAGCTGGCCGGCGTCCAGGCACTGGTCTTGTGGCAGCTGTCGCAGGCGGCGCTGGTCGGGATGTGGGTGGCTGGCTTGCCGGTAGCGGTCTTGCCGTTGTGACAGGTCGCGCAGGAGCCGGGCGCCACGCCGGCGTGACTGAATGTAGCAGGCGTCCAGGCGCTGGTCTTGTGACAGGTATCGCAGGCAGCCGTAGTCGGTATGTGCGTCGCCGGTTTGCCCGTAGCGGTCTTGCCATTGTGGCAACTTGCACAGCTGCCCGCAGCGACGGCTTTGTGGTTGAAGCTTGCAGGCGTCCACGCCGACGTTTTGTGGCAGGTATCGCAGGCGGCCGTGGTCGCGATGTGCGAAGCCGGCTTGCCACTGGTGATGTTGCCGTTGTGGCAAGTCGCACAGGTACCCGGGGTGACGCCGGCATGGTTGAAACGTGCACCCGAAAACGATGAGGTGTTGTGACAGGTATCGCAGGACTGCTTGGTGGGGATGTGCTTGGCCGGCATGGCGGAGGTCGAAGCGCGCTGACTTGTACTGGCATGGCAGCTTGCGCACTGGGTAGGCGTCCCCTTGAAGACGCCCCGTACGTGGCAGGATTCGCAGCGTTCGTTGCGATGGGCGCCATTCAAGGGGAAACCGGTCTTGGCATGGTCGAAGCCCTTGCCGACCGGATCAGCCGCAAACGAGAGGGATGCCCCTCCACCCACCATGCAGGCCAGCAGAAATGCCCATGCGAGCCAAGACGCGAACAGCCTGCCCAGTTGAACCGGTAGTTCTTTCATCGCGCTTCTCCTCTTGCTGCCACGAGCATGGCTCGTCCTGCCGAAACGGGAAGAATGTCCGACTGCGGGCACATGCCCCTGATTGCGGTCGAGCAGCGGTAGTCGGATGCAACGCCGGCAGGTATCTGTCCCATGCGCAGCTTGATCCGCTTGAACGAATCGGTGCCGTGGCACTTGTCGCATTGCCGCCCGAACGCGCCTTCGTGCACGTCGTCCTTGTCGTGGCAGCTGACGCACGACATCGGCAGGACTGCCTTGCCCGTCACCGGCTTGTTGTGGCAGCTGTAGCAGTCCAGCCCGCGATGCCCGCCGTCCAGCAGGAAGCGGGTGCGCCGATCATGATTGAAATCCCATAGCGTCCAGGCGCGCGCGTTGTGGCAGCTCTCGCATTGCGTGCCCAGGCGCCGTTTGTGGACGTCGTCCTTGTCGTGACAGGACAGACAGTCCGACTTGACGTCCTTGTACTGCTGCGTGACGTGGCATTTCTTGCATTCGACCGTCACATGCCTGCCCAGCAAGGGAAAACGCGTGCGTCCATGGTTGAAGGTGGTCTGCTTCCAGTCCTGCGCGTTGTGGCACTGCTCGCATTTGTCGCCCTGCTGGCCTTTGTGCACGTCGTCCTTCTTGTGACATGCCAGGCAGGCGGTCGGGGTGTTCTTGTACTTCTGGTCCTTGTGGCAATCGTCGCATTTCACCTCGCGGTGCTTGCCGAACAGGGCGAAACGCGTCTTGTCGTGATCGAACCGGTGGTCCTTCCAGTTGCGTTCGCCGTGGCAATCGCCGCACTTGTCGCCCAGCGAGCCCTTGTGCTTGTCGTCCTTCTTGTGACAGGCGATGCAGGTCATGGGCGTATCCCTGAAAATCGGGCTCTTGTGACAGGCCTTGCATTCGATGTCGTCGTGTTTGCCGCGCAGGGGAAAGCGCGACTGATTGTGGTCGAAGCGGGCTTCCTTCCAGTCGCGCTCGACATGGCAATCGCCGCATTTCTCGCCCAGCGAGTTCTTGTGCTTGTCGTCCTTCCGGTGGCAGGCCACGCAGGCGGTCTGCAAAGTCTCGCGATACGGATTCCCGGCATGGCAGGTTTCGCATTTGGCCTGCCGATGTTTGCCGCGCAGCACATAGCGCGTGTCGCGATCATGGTCGAACTGGACATCGTCCCAGGCCTTGGCGTTGTGGCAGGACTGGCATTTCTCGCCGAACCGCCCCTTGTGCTTGTCGTCCTTGCGATGGCACGCCACGCAGGCCATGGACGTATTCTTGAATTCGTTGTCCTTGTGGCAGTCCTTGCACTTGGCCTTGGCGTGCTTGTCTTCGAGCTTGAAATCGGTGCTGTCATGGTCGAAGCGCGTCTCTTTCCAGTCGGTCTCGGTATGGCAATCCGCGCATTTCGTGCCCAGCTTGCCCTTGTGCGTATCGTCCTTCTTGTGACAGCCGATGCAGACGCCCGGGGCATCGCGGTGTTTGCGCTCAGGTGCGTGGCATTTGGCGCATTCCACGTCCGCATGCTTTCCCTTGAGCAGGTAGTCCGTCTGCCGGTGGTCGAAGCGCTTCTCGTCCAGCACGACAATTCGCGCATCGCGGCCCTTGTGCTCCGTGTGGCAGGTCCGGCAGGACTGCTCCTTGATGCGTCCGTGGTAGCCCTGCTTCGCCTGGATGTCCCGGCTCACGTCCTTGTGGCAATCGCGGCATCGGCCGTTCTGCCCTTCCCGGTCGAAGCGCACGTGACAGGCATCGCATTTGCCCTCCGTCTTCATATGGCCGCGAATCACCTTGCCCGGCATCAGCACGCTTTCCAGCGTATCGGCCGAGGCCGTGCCACTGCCGGGAACAAGTCCTGTCAGCGCCAGTAGCATGGCCGCAAGGCAAAGACAGGTGAATGCAATACGCGACCATGCTCGACAGTTCCTTGCCACGCGCTTCCCATCAGTACATGTGCACGGCAACCACGTGTGCGATCGCGCTGAACACCATCATGTAAACGAAGGGCACGTGCAGGACGTGCCATAGCGAGAACAGGCGTTCGTAAGTCTTGAATTGGGCCACGCGCTGCACGCCCTGCAGGTAGGCGCGCACCAGTTTCTTTGCCGCACCCAGGCGTCGTCGGTATTTGGCCCTGTCCCAGCCGCGCTCGATCGCATGCGATTGATACAGGTGCGCGAGTTCGCGCGCGCAACGCGCATAGACGATACGACCGCGCCACCAGAGCGTGAGGAACACCCAGGCCGACTTCGCCGGATTGCGATGCTGCACCGCCAGTGCGGACTCGAAATCGGTCAACGCATGCTCCACGCCGGGCGCGAAGGCAAGCTTCGACTGGACTTCCTTCGAGTTCAGGCCCGACACTTCGCGCAGCTCTTCCAGGCTGGCGCGCTGGCCGTACAAGCCATGGTGGATGCGGGTATAGATGAACCGCCCGATGATTCCGCTGCCCGCCACCAGCAGCATGCAGGTCAAGGCGATTCCGGCATTGATGGAGCCCACGTGGAAACGCGAGTGGGCAAGGATGAACAGGGGCCCGAATATGCCCAGGGTCATATGCAAGGCAAACCAGTACTTCGCCGGCCCGAATCGGTGCAGGGAACGGACGTGCTTGCGCAGCGGGTACAGGAACAGCAACAGCATCATGATGCCGCCCGCCAGCCCCAGGTTGTACCCCATGCTCGACCCTGCGCTGTACCCGCCCCAGCGGCTGATCGCCCACGCACAGACGACGAGCAGGGCCACGCCGAGCACCATGGTGGATGCCCCGACTTCCCGTCTGCGCACGGGAGCGTGTTCCTTGCCAGGCGCTCCTAGCTTGAGCGGAGGCCGCATCGTCAACGTTTCCTGCACTTCGCCATCCCTCTGTTTACGCGTTACGAATAGCCATTACGGCAGGCATCCTAACAAAGTTTAGGAATGCGCGTGTTAAATTTTTACACTAGAAAAAAATTCTATTTCTAAATATAAAGTTAGATTGATATACATGCCGTAAACAACTACACAAAAGCCGCCGGTCGATGACATGCCTTGCCGTCCGACCAGCCTGCCGGGGCGGAACGTTTTGTCTTTATGGATGCAGTCATGGATTGGTCGCCGTTCGATTTCACGCTTTACCTCTACCTGGTCCCGCTGGTAATCGTGTTTTTCCTGTACTTCCGTCGCCGCGGCCAGCAGGAAACCGCGCATGCGCAGGCATACGAGGAATCGCGCGAAGCCGGTCTGAGTGAACCCGTCTCGCTCCACCCGAGCTTCGATCCGCTGCGCTGTATCGGCTCCGGTTCCTGCGTCAAGGCCTGCCCGGAAGGCGCACTCGGACTGATCGACGGCAAGGCCCGCCTGGTGAATCCATCGGTGTGCATCGGGCATGGCGCCTGCATGGCTTCCTGCCCCTTCGATGCCATCAAGCTGGTCTTCGGCACGGAAAAGCGGGGCGTGGACATCCCTTTCGTCAAACCCAATTTCGAAACCAACATCCCGGGGCTGTTCATCGCCGGGGAACTGGGCGGAATGGGCCTGGTACGCAAGGCCGCCGAACAGGGCCGTCAGGCCATGAACGCCATCAAGGAGTCACTGAAAGGGGATGACGACGCCGACCTGGACGTCGTCATCGTCGGTTCGGGCCCCGCCGGGATCGCCGCCGGCCTGGGCGCTATCCAGCACAAGCTGCGCTACCGGATCGTTGAACAGGAAGACTCGCTGGGCGGCACGGTGTACCACTACCCGCGCAACAAGATCATCATGACCGCGCCCGTGCAACTGCCGCTGGTCGGCAAGGTGAAGATGTCGGAGATCAGCAAGGAAGCCCTGCTGGACTTCTGGAACGGCATCGTGAACAAGACCCGGCTCGAAATCAGTTTCAGGGAACGCATGGAAAGCATCCAGCTGGAAGGCCGGCGTTTCCGGGTCAAGACCTCCCAGGGCGAGTACTCGGCGCGCGCCGTGCTGCTGGCCATCGGGCGTCGCGGCACGCCGCGGAAGCTGGGGGTGCCCGGCGAAGACCTGCCCAAGGTCGTCTACCGGCTGATCGACGCGGAGCAATACCAGGGCATGAAAGTGCTGGTGGTGGGGGGCGGCGACAGTGCGCTCGAAGCCGCGCTGGCCGTGGCCGAGGAGGACGGCACGGAGGTCACCCTGTCCTATCGCAGCGACGCCTTCGGACGCGTCAAGGTGAAAAATCGCCAGCGCCTGGAAGAAGCCCAGCAGCAGGGGCGCATCCAGGTCCTGCTCAAATCGAACGTGACCCGGATCGAGCCCGGAACCGTCATCCTGGAAACGGGATCCGAGCCAATGCGCGTGGCCAACGACGCCGTCATTATTTCGGCTGGCGGCGTGCTGCCGGTCGATTTGCTGAAAAAGGTCGGTATCGAATTCGAGACCAAATATGGCACCAGCTGACCCGTTTCTGCCTACCCCCGCGATACGGTTCATGGACGCGCTTGAATTTCGACTTCCAGTACCCCCGGCCTCCCGCTTGCGTGGTAAATTATCACACGCACTTTCGCTTCCGCTTGCCCGGCCTGCCGCATAATGGAATTCATGTCCGAACCCGGTGTCGCTCACGCCCTGATCACGCCCCCCCGCGCATTGACCGCGGCGGTGCGTCGTCTGCTGCGCCCCCTGGTCAAGGTCCTGCTCCACTACAGCGTGCAGTACCCCGCGCTGGCCAGCCTGCTCAAGCTGACCTACGTGGAAATCGCCACCGAGATGCCCATCAACGGGAAGGAGCAAACGGACAGCCGCATCAGCCTGCTCACGGGCATCCACCGCCTGGATGTGAAGCGCCTGCGCGGCGAAATCATCAGCGGACACGACGCACCGCCGGCCTCGGTGTCGCTCGGTGCCCAGATCGTCGCGCGCTGGACCGGCCACCCCGACTATCTCGACAGCCGGAGCCGCCCCCTCCCCCTGCCCCGGCTCGCCAGCACGGGAGGCGACGCCAGTTTCGAATCCCTGGTCCGCTCCGTGAACAAGGACATCCGCCCGCGCGTGGTGCTGGACGAGTGGATCAGACTGGGCGTCGCCCATCTGGACCCGCAGGACCGGGTCGTGCTGGTGACCGATGCCTTCGTTCCCAGCCATGGACTCGACGAAAAGCTCTTCTACCTCGGCAAGAACGTGCACGACCACCTGGGCGCCTGCGCCCACAACCTCACGCAGACCGATGTGCCGCCCTATCTGGAACGCAGCATTTATTACGATCGCCTGAGCCTCGACTCCACCCTGATCCTGTCAGCCTATGCCCGGCAACTGGCCACCCAGGCCATGCAGTCCTTTAACCAGAAGGCCATGGAGCTGCAGGAGCGCGACATCGAGGACGCCCATGCGCACTATCGCGTGACCTATGGCCAGTATTACTACCAGGCCAACGAGCAGGAAGAGTCGGGTAGAAGGCCGTGAAAACAGCGTATCGACTCCTGTTGGCCCTGGGCATTGCGCTCTCGGCCCCGGCCATCGAGGCCGCCAACCCCTGTGCAACTGGTGGCGCGCTGGCAATCAACGACGGCACCGGCAAAGGCGGCACCGGCATCCATGCCGATCACGCCGACGGCACGGGCCAGGGCGGAACCGGCATTACCGGAGCGGCCCGCGGCTCCGGCGGGGACGGCACCGGCAGCGGCGGCACCGGCAAAACTGTGGAAGTCGAAGGCGTCGTCACCGGATTTGCCAGCGTGTGCGTGAACGGCCTCGAACTCAACTATACGGAGAGCACGCCTGTGACACTCTTGGGCCGCACGGCTTCGACGCACGACCTGGCCATCGGTCAGGTCGTGCGTGCGCTGGCACGCGACCGCGGCGGACGGCTCGACCTCAACCATATCCAGGTCGATCACCTGATGGTTGCCCGTGTTGACATGGTCAAACCCGGCAAGCTGCTGATGCAGGGGCGCAACATCCGGCTGAGTCCAGGTGCCATCGTATCGCCCGAGCTCGCCCCCGGCGCCAAGCTGGCCATCAGCGGCTACCGCGATGCGCAGGGCAACGCCATCGCCACCCGTCTCGATGTCGTGCCCGGCGACACGCCGGACAGCCTGACAGGCAAGGTGGAAAGGAATGCGCAGGGCCGCCTGAGCATCGACGACGTCGTTCTCGAAGGCGACACGAGCCGGCTCAAACCCGGCGACACGGTCCGGGCGGAAGGTCGCCTGGAACCGGGACGCATACAGATCACCCGACTCGACCGGGAAGAGCGGGCCATACTGACCGACCGGGTGGTGATGCAGGGTCTGGTACGCCATATCGGCCCCGCCGGGATCGACGTGAACGGCCAGCGCTTCGCGCTGGACAAGAACACCCAATTCCGGAATGCAATGCCGCGTCCGGGCGAGTGGGCCATCGTCGACGCCGTGCGCGAGCGGGATTCACTGCGTGCGGAGGAAATCGAGGTCCAGGCCGCGCCTCGCAATCCCCGTCTGCCATCGGAAACACCGATACGGGATAACGGCCACCGCAAGGACGTTTCCCCTACGAATGGCTCACCGGAATCCGGCAGCGCGTCGAGAAGCGAATCCGATGCAGACCGGAATGAAGCAGCCGAACGCACCGAACGACAGGGAGCCGGAGAACGTACCGAACGACAGGAAGCAGGAGAACGCAGCGAGCGTCAGGAAACCGGGGAACGGACCGAACGTGCCGAGTCGCACGAATCCACGGACAGGACCGAGCGCACCGAACAGGTGGAACGAACCGAGAAAGTCGAACGCCCCGAGAAAGCCGAGGTCGAGAAAATCGAGCGCGTCGAACGGGTGGAAAAAACCGAGCGCACGGAACGGACAGAACGCATCGAACGCCCGGAACGCACCGAGCGTCCCGAACGGACAGAACGCGTCGAGCGTCCCGAACGCGTGGAACGCGACGATTGACCGCCCTGCACGCCCCGAGCGGGTGACGACATTCCCGATTTACTTTTTGAATCGAGGCCGGAGATAATGCCGGCCGCGTAAGCTTGCGTGCCAGCAGATCCACTGCGCTCAAGCACACGATCCCGGTACTGCCCGTTCAGCTTGCGCGACCTGCAAACCCTGTCATCAAGAGCGTCACATGCGCCCCCACTCCCTGCCACTCGCCATCGTCATCCTTTTCTGCAGTGCCAGCGCGCACGCAGGAAACGACCGCCTGATCATGGGCACCGGGATCGACTACACCACCGGAAAATACGGCAGCCAGACCCGCACGGAAACCTGGGCCATTCCCCTGAGCCTGAAGTACCGGACCGACGACTGGTATGTCCGGGTTGCCACGTCGTTCCAGCACATGCTTGGCGACGGCAACGTCACCGCGGACGGCGACCCGCTCGGCGGCTCCGGCACCAGCACGTCGGTGCACGGGATGGGCGATCTCATGTTGGGGGCTGCCTATACCCTCTTCGACGACGCCACCCGCCCGGTGGGACTCGACATCGGCGGGAAAATCAAATTCGGCACCGCCAGCACCAGCAAATCCCTTGGGACCGGCGAGGACGACTATGCCCTGTTCGCTGAAATCTACAAATCGCTGGGGCGCTGGGCACCGTATCTCAACCTGGGGTACAAGTGGAAAGGCGATCCCGACGGGATCGAATACCGCAATGTCTGGTTCGGCTCCGTGGGGACACAGTACCGGATGACGTCCACCCTGTCGGCAGGCGGCAGCTACGACTGGCAGCAGGCGGTCACCGCCTCCGGCGCCCGGGTCAGCGAGGCCGTCCTCTTTCTGAACATCAAGGTCAACACCGAAAACAGAATGAACCTGTACGTCGTCGGTGGATTCAGCGAAGGCAGCCCGGACTGGGGTAGCGGTGTCATGTACTCCCACCTGTTCTGAGGGCCGGTCGCGGCAGCATAGCCGTCTCATCGGCAGAACCTGGCCACCAGGCTCTCCTCCTGGAGCGGGAACGTGTGCCACACTGACAGCAGGTTTCCTTCATTCATTCGGACATGCACGACCTCGCCACCTGGCTCCCGCCCGAACTCGTCGCCCTGCCGCGCTATCTGATCGCGCTGGCGATTGGTCTGCTGATGGGGCTGGAACGCGAGCGCAATCCGGCAGCCAAGGCCGGCCTGCGCACCTTTGCGCTGACGGCACTGTTCGGGGTGCTGTCCGCACATCTGGGCACGGCACTGGCCAGCGTCTGGCTGATCCCCGCCGGCCTGCTGCTGGTCGGCGGCATGATGATCGCCGCCTACCTGCGCGCCCCGGACGAAGGCGGCGACCCCGGCACGACGACGGTGGCGGCGCTGATGCTGTGCTACGGGCTCGGCGTGCTGGTCTGGCACGACGAGGCGCAGCTCGCGGTGATGCTCGGCATCGGCGCGACCATGCTGCTCTACTTCAAGCCGGAACTGCGCGGCATGAGCGAACGGCTGTCCCGCCGCGACCTGCTCTCGGTGCTGCAGTTCGCGGTGCTCTCGCTCATCATCCTGCCGCTGGTGCCCAACCGCGATTACGGGCCGTTTGGTGCGCTGAATCCCTACCAGATCTGGTGGATGGTGGTGCTGATCGCGGGCGTCGGACTCGCCGGCTATGCCGCCTTGCGGCTCGTGGGACAGCGGCGCGGGGCGGTGATCCTGGGGCTACTGGGCGGGCTGGTGTCGTCCACCGCGACGACGCTGGCGTTCAGCAAGCACGTGCGAACGTCCGACGCGATGATCCCGGTGGCGGTGATCGTGATCGTGCTGGCGAACCTGGTGGTGCTGGTGCGGCTGGGCGTGCTGGTCGCCGTGCTGGCCCCTGAGGTACTTGTTCAGCTTGTGCCGGTGCTGGCGGGCGGACTCGTCGCCGGCGCGCTGGGCGCGGCCTACGGCATACGCACACTCCGCCCGACGGGCGAGCTGCCCGATCTGGCGATGAGCAACCCCACCGAGCTGCGCACGGCCATGGGCTTCGGCCTGATGTATGCCGCCGTGCTGCTGGCGGCGGCCTGGCTGTCGGACTGGCTGGGTACGCGCGGCCTGTACGCCGTGGCGCTGGTGTCGGGCCTCACCGACGTGGACGCGATCACGCTCTCCAGCCTGCGCCTCCTCAACCTCGACAGGCTGCCGGTGGCGGCCGTGGTCAACGTCGTCGTGCTCGCCACGCTGGCCAATCTGGCGTTCAAGGCCGCGCTCGCCTTCATCGTCGGCGGCCACCGCATGGCACGCCACGCCGCAGCCGGCATGGGCGCCGTGGGCCTCGGGCTGATCGCTGCCTGGGCGCTATCCTAAAAACAGCTGTTGACCGCTTGTCCTGCTTTTCCACGTCTCCGCTTCAGAAGAATTGTTTCTCCGTTCGGATTTCTGTTTGAATTGTGACGCTACGCACCCGCTGACGCATTCGGACAAGCACCGGGCTGTGTCGCGCCTTCTTGCAGGCACGAGCCTGCCGCGTCGTTGCTTCGTGCCCGGCACTTGCCCAAACGCGCCATCAGGTGCGTCCAACAGCCGTTTCTAGGATAATGCGCGGCTTTCCCGCCTGACCGAATTCCCCGCCATGGATGCCGAACACCTGAATCAGATCGAATCCCGCATTGCCGACCTGGGCGCTCGCTCGGGCCAGCTCAGGGGGTTTCTTTGACTACGATCACAAGAAAGACCGGCTGGAAGAAGTAGTTCGACTTTCCGAGGCGCCGGACTTCTGGAACGACCCTGAAAAGGCCCAGGCGCTGGGCCGCGAGCGCAAGGCGCTGGAAGACGTGGTGCTGGTGCTCGACCGCGTCGCCGCCGGCCTCGCCGACTCGAAAGACCTGTTCGACATGGCCAAGGGCGAAGGCGACGACGACACCCTGGTGGCCGTGCGCGACGACCTCGAAGGCATCGAGGCCGACGTCGCCCAGCTCGAATTCCGCCGCATGTTCTCCAACCCGGCCGA
>JBGAFQ010000076.1:0-5492 GCA_044227195.1 Thiobacillus sp. | reverse complement strand
CCGAATATGCCGATGATCAGGGCGACCAGGGCATGCAGCACATTGAGCCCCAGGTTGAACAGCGTGGCGTGGAGAAAGGCGTCGTCCATGGCGGGTCGGAGGCAGGGTCGGAAAGCCCCAAGCCTACAGGCCTATTGCGGGCCTGGGTAGGGCGCGCGGCACGTCCGTCCGGAACTACGTGCCGGCCGCGGCCAGTTCGTGCAGCTTCATCACGGTGTTCCAGTTCCGGCTGGTCATCGGCACGCCCAGCAGGCGCTCCATGCCCGCTGCCAGTTTCGATCTGCCGACGCCGTCGGGTGCGTGCAGGTAGCACACGTCCCCCACCAGCGCGAAACGTTCGCCGGGTGCACGGAGTTTTTCCATGCCGTCGAGATCGGGATCGGAGGGAACGGCAGCAAGAAAATTCGCGTGCAGAGTGTTGGGTGCCGCCTGCGCCTCAGGATAAGGGTTATCGCGGATTGCCCGATCCAGCCTCGATGCGTCGAGCAGCAACACCCAGGGCGCAAAGCCGTGGCGCGCCTCGATGGCGGCGCTGATGCGTTCCGACCATTGCGCGGTGCCGGCCAACCCGCCCCGGAACACCACGTTGCCGCTCTGGATGTAGGTCTTCACGTTCCGCAGACCGAGGCTTTCCAGCAGCGCAGTGAGATCCTTCATCGGGAGCGGGTTTCTACCCCCCACGTTGATCCCGCGAAAGAGTGCGATATAGGTCTGCATCGCAATGCCCCGCCGGGTCTGCCCCCGAAGCGAGACGCTACTCGACCGCCTCGCCGCCGAAGCGCGCCTGCGCGAGTTCGGCGGCACGCACCACGGCGCGCGCCTTGTTGAGCGTTTCCATCCATTCGCTCGCAGGCACGGAATCGGCGACGATGCCGGCGCCGGCCTGGGCGTAGAGCATGCCGTCCTTGACCACGGCGGTGCGGATGGCGATGGCGAGGTCCATGTCCCCGGTGAAGCCCAGGTAGCCCACCGCGCCGGCGTAGACGCCACGCTTGCTGGGTTCGAGCTCGTCGATGATTTCCATCGCCCGCACCTTGGGCGCGCCGGACACGGTGCCAGCGGGGAAGCTGGCGCGTAGCACGTCGATGGCGGACAGGTTCGGCTTCAATTTGCCTTCGACGTTGGAAACGATGTGCATGACGTGCGAGTAGCGCTCGATGAGCATGTTCTCGGTGACTTTCACGCTGCCGGTGACGGCGACGCGTCCGGTGTCGTTGCGTCCCAGGTCGAGCAGCTGCAGGTGTTCGGCGCATTCCTTGGGATCGGCCAGCAATTCCTCGGCGAGGCGCTGGTCGTCCTCGCGCGTGAGGCCGCGCGGGCGGGTGCCTGCAATCGGTCTGAGCGTGACGGTTTCGCCTTCGAGCCGCACCAGGATTTCCGGCGACGAGCCGACGACGTGGAAGCCGCCGAAGTCGTAATAGAACATGTAGGGCGACGGGTTCAGGCTGCGCAGCGCGCGGTACAGCGACAGCGGGCTCGCGCCGAAGGGCCGCGCCATGCGCTGCGAGAGCACCACCTGCATGATGTCGCCGGCGGCGATGTAGTCCTTGGCTTTCTGCACCGCGGCCTTGAACTCGGCCTCGCCGAATTCGGACACCGGGTCGGCGGCGTCGAATGCCGGTTCGGGCGGCAGGCTGACGGATTCACCCAACTGCGCGGCCAGCGCGGCCAGGCGCAGGCAACCGTTGGCGTAGGCGTTCGGCTGCATGGGATCGGCGTGGGTGATGAGGTAGAGCTTGCCGGCGAGGTTGTCGAACACCGCCAGCTCTTCGGTAAGCATGAGCAGGATGTCCGGCGTGTGGATCGCGTCGGGCTTGCGCGGCCGGTTTGGATTAAACCCAGGCGCGAGCCGCTTTTCGATGTAGCGGATGGTGTCGTAGCCGAAGTAGCCGGCCAGTCCGCCGGTGAAGCGCGGCAGCCCGGCCACCGGCGCGGCCTTGAAGCGCGCCTGGTAGTCGGCGATGAAGGCCAGCGGATCGTCGAGATTGTGTTCCTCGACCACCTGGCCGTCGGTTTCCACCGTGAGCACATGGTTGCGCACGCGGATCACGGTGCGCGCCGGCAGGCCGATGAAGGAATAGCGGCCGAAACGCTCGCCGCCCACCACCGATTCGAGCAGGTAGGTGTAGGGCGCGTTGGCCAGTTTCAGATAGACGGAGAGCGGCGTCTCCAGGTCGCCGGGCAGTTCGCGCACCAGCGGGATGCGGTTGTAGCCCTGGCGGGCGAGGTCGAAGAATTCTTGTTCGGTCATGGTAGGGATCAGGGGTCAGGATTCAGGGGTCAGGGTAGGTCGCTGCGCGCCTTGTTCAAGAAAAGCGTGGCCATCGGCCACACCTTCCCTGGCCCCTGAATCCTGACCCCCGACCCCTGAAAATCATGCCTTCGTCACCATCTTCGCCGCATCGGCCAGCGTCGGCACCACGGCGTCGAGATCGAGCTCGGCCACCGGGCGACCGCGGTTGTAGCCGTAGGGCACGCAGAATACCGGGCTGCCGGCGGCGCGCGCGGCCTGGGTGTCGTTGAGCGAATCGCCGATCAGGAGCAACTCGTTCGGCTGCACGCCGAATACCTGGCAGGCATGCAGCAGAGGCAGCGGATCGGGCTTGCGTTTGGGCAGCGTATCGCCGGACAGGATCAGCTCGAAGTAGTCGAACAGCCCGGTGTCCTTGAGCAGCGGGTGGGTGAACTGCTCGGCCTTGTTGGTGATGCAGGCCACGCGCAGGCCCATGGCCTTGAAGGCCTGCAGGCCCTCGACCACGCCGTCGAACGGCCGCGAGTGCCGCGAGACGTGTTCGCCGTAATGCTTCTGGTAGAGCCTGATCGCGCGCTCGAACAGCGCGGCATCGGGCTCGGCGTCCATCTCGCCGGTGAGCACGCGCTTGACCAGCCGCGACACGCCGTTGCCGATGTAGGTGGCGATGGTATCGGCGTCCGGACAGGGCATGCCCAGGTCGGCCATCATCAGCTCGGCGGCGTAGGCCAGGTCGGGCGCGGTGTTGAGCAGGGTGCCGTCGAGGTCGATGACGACGGCCTTGATGGGGAGGGGGAAGCTTTTCATATTCAGTAGGAATCAGGGGTCAGTTGTCAGGATTCAGGGGTTGTGCGGCCTGCGGCCGCGCCCAGATTCAAAGACGCGAAGCACAAAACCCCCTGAATCCTGATCCCTACGGTTTTACACTTTTGCCAGCTCCGCCCGCATCTCGCCGATGATGCTGTCGTAGCGGTTCGGATCGCTGTCGTTGCGCTTGCCGAACACGGCCGAGCCGGCGACGAAGGTATCGACGCCCGCCCTGGCCACTTCGGCGATGTTGGCCGGGCCGACGCCGCCGTCGATCTCGATGTTCACCTTGAGGCCGCGCTCGTCGATCATCTGGCGGACCTTGCGCGCCTTGTCGAGCACGTAGGGAATGAACTTCTGGCCGCCGAAGCCGGGGTTCACGCTCATCAGCAGCACCATGTCGATCTTGTCGAGGGTGTATTCCAGCACGTCGAGCGGGGTGGCCGGGTTGAACACCAGGCCGGGCTTGCAGCCGAGTTCGCGGATCATGCCGATGGTACGGTCGATGTGCTCGGACGCTTCCGGATGGAAGGTGATGTAGGTGGCGCCGGCCTTGGCGAAGTCGGGGATGATGCGGTCCACCGGCTTGACCATCAGGTGCACGTCGATGGGCGCGGTGACGCCGTGCTTGCGCAGGGCTTCGCAGACCAGCGGGCCGATGGTGAGGTTGGGCACGTAGTGGTTGTCCATCACGTCGAAGTGGACGATGTCGGCGCCGGCTTTCAGCACGTTGTCGACTTCCTCGCCGAGCTTGGCGAAGTTGGCCGAAAGGATGGACGGGGCGATGCGGTAGGTCATGGGAAGCTCCGGGATTTTGGGGATTCGAACCACGCCATTTTAACAGGCCGCGCCGCTCCCCGGGCTGCGAGTTTTCCACCAGCCTTTCAAGGCATTGCGTTACACTCCGGCCATTCCAATCCGTCCGAGCATCGCCGTGGCCGAAGGCAAGAAATACCACATCGACGTCAACGTCAGCACCGCATATCTGGCCGACCAGAGCGACCCGTCATCCGACCGCTATGTGTTCGCCTACACCGTCACGATTGCCAACGTCGGCACCGTGGCTGCGCAGCTCATCTCGCGCCACTGGATCATCACCGATGCGGAAAACGTCACCCAGGAAGTGAAGGGTCTGGGCGTGGTCGGCGAACAGCCGCTGCTGCGTCCGGGCGAGAGTTTCGAATACACTAGCGGCACCGCGATGGCGACGCCGGTGGGCACCATGCGCGGCACCTACCAGATGGTTGCGGAAGACGGCAACAAGTTCGACGCCGAGATTCCCACATTCACCCTGTCGATGCCGCGCGTGCTGCATTGATGCGGGGGGAATGGAGAGTGGCAAGTCGTACGGCGGCCTTGCAGCCACTTGCCACTCACCCCATCACCCCTCACTTTTTCATCGTCCACCACACGATGAACAGCAGCAACCCCAGCGCAATCCCGGCTTCCAGCAGCAACCAGCCCAGACCTTGGCTTTCCATGTGACTTTCTCCTCTCGCGTTGCGGCATCTTTGCGTGCATCGGCGCAACGTGCAAGTCCGCTGCTGCTGGCCGCCCTGCTGGCCGCCTGCGCCGCGCAGCCGCCGGCACCGCCCGTGCCCGCCCCCACGCCTGCGCCCATCCCGTTGCCGGCGCCGCCGCAAACCTGGCCCACGCTCAAGCCCGTGGACTGGCCGGCCGTGACGTCCTGGGGCGACGACGCCGTCGCCGCCGCCTGGCCCGCGCTGCTGCAAAGCTGCAATGCGCTGAAGAAGCAGAGCGCCTGGCAATCCCTGTGCGCCGACGCACAGGCGCTGCCCGCGCCCGACGACGCCACCGCGCGCGCCTTCTTCGAACGGCGTTTCCAGCCCTGGCAGGCCACGCAGGACGACGGCAGCGACGAGGGCCTGATCACCGGTTACTACGAACCGCTGCTGAAGGGCGACCGCATGCGCACCGAGCGCGCACGCTACCCGCTGTACGCGGTGCCCGACGATCTGGTGACGGTCGATCTCGCGAGCCTCTACCCCGAACTGAAGAACCTGCGCCTGCGCGGCAGGCTGGTCGGCAACAAGGTGGTGCCCTACGCCGCGCGCCGCGACATCGAAGCGCCGGGCTTCGCCGGCAAGGCCATCGCCTGGGCCGAAGACCCGGTCGATCTCTTCTTCCTGCAGATCCAGGGCTCGGGCCGCATCGAGTTGCCGGACGGCTCGCACCTGCGCGTCGGCTATGCGGACCAGAACGGCCATCCCTACCAGTCCATCGGCAAGCTGCTGGTCGAACGCGGCGAGCTCACGCTCGACCAGGCGTCGATGCAGGGCATCAAGGACTGGGGCGCGCGGAATCCCGACAAGCTGCCCGACCTGCTTGACGCCAACCCCAGCTACGTGTTCTTCCGCGAATTGCCGAACGGCCTCGCCGGCCCGCTCGGCGCGCTCGGCGTGCCGCTCACGGC
>JBGAFQ010000075.1:0-5480 GCA_044227195.1 Thiobacillus sp. | reverse complement strand
GCCCAGTCCTGTAATGCTTGCAAACGATCCACTGCCGATCGGCTCCGAATAACGCTGTTGCTAAATTAAACCTCGTCCGGATTTTACATCCTTGTCCATCCTGCCCGGCTTTGCGTTCGTCGTGCTGTTGCTGTCTGCCTCGGGCGCGGCGGCGGAGGGGCTCGTGCTGAAAAAGGACGTGGAACTGCGCGGCTCGGCGGTGGCGGGCAAGGACGGGCCGCTGTTCCTGTCTGCCGACCGCATCGAATCGACGGCGCCGAACCTGATCGAGGCCAACGGCAAGGTGGAAGCCCGCCAAGCCGGGCAGAACTTCTACGCCAACTGGCTGCGCTACGACACCACGCTCAACACGGTCGAGGCGCGCGGCAAGGTGCGCATGGAAAAGGCCGACCTGACGGTGCAGGGCGACGCACTGAAACTCAACCTCACCGATTACAGCGGCGAGCTGCTCCGTCCGGTGTACCAGCTCCCCACGCAAAAGGGACGCGGCAATGCCGAACGCGTCGATTTCGTGGACAAGGCGCGCTTCAGCCTCAAGGAAGCGCTCTACACCACCTGCCCGGTCGACAACGACGACTGGTTCCTGAAGGTGGACAAGCTCGACATCGACCAGAACCGCAACGTGGGCACCGCGCGCAACGCCTCGCTGCGTTTCCTCGGCGTGCCCATCCTCTACACGCCATGGATGGATTTCTCGCTCAACGACGAACGCAAGACCGGCGTGCTGTCGCCCACCTTCGGCACCACCGAGCGCAGCGGCCTCGACGTGCTGGTGCCCTACTACCTCAACCTCGCGCCCAACTACGACGCCACGCTGTATCCGCGCCTGCTGTCCAAGCGGGGCGTCCAGCTGGGCGCCGAATTCCGCTATCTGCTGGCCGAGACCGCGGGCACGAACCGCCTGGAATACCTGCCCAACGACAGCGAGGCCAAGCGCTCGCGCTGGAGCGCCAATCTGCAGAACACCTACCGCCTCAATGCGAACACGCAGGCCGGCATGGACTTCAACCGGGTGTCCGACGACGACTATTTCCGCGACCTGTCGAACCTGATCTCCGTCACCTCGCTGACCCACCTCAATCGCGAGGCCTGGGTTTCCACCCAGCACGACACCTGGAACGCGGAATTGCGCGCGCAGAGCTTCCAGACCCTGCAGGACTCGACCTCGGCCACGCCCATCCTCGAACCCTACGCACGGCTGCCGCAGGCGCGGTTCGGCATGAATCGCATCCTGGGAAGCCGGCTCGAATTCAAGCTCGATGCCGAAGCCACCCGTTTCACCCACCCGACCCAGACCGAAGGCACGCGCGTGCTGGCCTACCCCACGCTGCGCCTGCCGCTCACCAATTCCTACGGTTTCCTGACCCCGCAGATCGGCTGGCACAGCAGCTATTACACGCTGGACGACAGCGCGCCCAGGCAGAACATTTCCCGCAACCTGCCGATCCTCAGCCTCGACACGGGCGTCACCTTCGACCGGCCTTTCCGGTTCGCCGGCGAGGATTTCACGCAGACGCTGGAACCGCGCGCCTATTACGTCTACGCGCCCTACCGCAACCAGTCCGACATCCCGATCTTCGACACCTCGCAGCTCGATTTCAGCTACGCGCAGATGTTCACCGAGAACCAGTTCATCGGCGGCGACCGCGTCAACGACGCCAACCAGCTCACGCTCGCGGTCACCAGCCGCTTCACCGAGGCGAACAGCGGCCTGGAACGCCTGCAGGTCACGCTCGGCCAGCGCTACTATTTCAGCGCGCAGGAAGTCACCCTGCCCGGTGTGGCGCCCCGCACCAACAACGCCACCGACCTGCTTGCCGCGGTGAGCGGGCAGATCACGCACGACTGGCGCGTCGACACCGCCTGGCAGTTCGACACGCAGAACGGCACCACCATCCGCCAGAACCTCGGCGCCTCGTACCGGCCCGGCCCCGGCCGCACGTTGAACTTCGGCTACCGCTTCATTGACCAAACCACCGAGCAGGTCGATCTGTCCGGTCAGTGGCCGCTGGGCGCGCGCTGGTACGGCATGTTCCGCTACAACTATTCGTTCCAGGACAACAAGCTGGTCGAAGGTCTGGCCGGGCTTGAATACAATGGCGGCTGCTGGGCGCTGCGCGGCGTCTTCCAGCGCCTGGCAACCAAGGAAAACCAGTCCACGGACGCGTTTTTCATCCAGCTCGAACTGAACGGCATGGGCCGCATCGGCGCCAATCCGCTCGACGTTTTGAAACAAAGTGTTCCCGGATACAGGACCAGCAATGACATTCTTCAAACGCCCTGAACTGCCCCGGCCCTGGTGGCTGCTGGCGCTGCTGCTCGCCGTTTCGTCACTCGCGCCGGCCCGCGCCGACGTCGCGCAGCTCGACCACATCGTCGCCGTCGTCAACGACGAGGTGATCACCCGCCAGGAACTGGCGCGGCGCTACGACGAGACGGTGCGCAACCTGGAACGCCAGAACACGCCGCTGCCGCCCCGCGCCACGCTGGAAAGGCAGCTGCTCGAACGCATGGTCACCGAGCTGGCCCTGCAGCAGCACGCCCGCAGCACCGGCATCCGCGTCGATCCCGCGCAGATCGAGCGCGCCCTGCAGCGCATCGCCGCGCAGAACAAGATGGACCTGCCCGCATTGCAGGCCCAACTGGAACGCCAGGGCCAGAGCCTAGACACCCTGCGCACCACGATCCGCAACGAAATCCTCATCGCCCGCGCCCGCGAGCGCGACGTGGACAACCGCATCTCGGTGAACGACGCCGAGATCGAAGGCTATCTGCAAACCCAGGCGCAGCAGGGCACGGACACCGAATACAACTTCGCGCACATCCTCGTCACCGTGCCGGAGAATGCCTCGCCCGAGCAGATCCAGGCGCGCCGCGCGCGCGCCGAGGACATCCTCGCCCAGCTCGCCAGGGGCGCGGATTTCGGTCAGCTCTCGGCCAGCTACTCCGACGCCCCCAACGCCCTGCAGGGCGGCGCCTTCGGCTGGCGCGCCAGCGGCAAGATTCCCGAACTGTTCGCGAGCACGCTGAAAACCATGCAGCCGGGCCAGGTCAGCCCGCTGCTGAAAAGCAGCAACGGCTTCCACATCCTCAAGCTCATCGACAAGCGCGGCCTCGACGCCGCGCTCAGCGTGACGCAGACCCACGCGCGCCACATCCTGATCAAGACCAACGAGCTCACCTCGGAAGCCGACGCAAAGAACCGCCTGCTGCAGCTGAAGGAACGCATCGACAACGGCGCCAAGTTCGACGAGCTCGCACGCCTGCATTCCGAGGATGCCAGCGCGTCCAAGGGCGGCGACCTCGGTTGGCTCAACCCCGGCGACACCGTGCCTGAATTCGAGAAGGCGATGAACGCGTTGAAGCCGGGCGAGGTCAGCGAGCCCATTCAGTCGCCATTCGGCTGGCATCTCATCCAGGTACTGGAACGCCGTACCCAGGACGTGACGCAGGAACGCCAGAAGCTGCTGGCGCGCCAGGCGATCCGCGAGCGCAAGGGCGAGGAAGCCTTCCAGGACTGGGTGCGCCAGATCCGCGATTCGGCCTACGTCGAACTGCGCCCGATCGACTGACCCGACATGAATCAGCCGGTGATCGCGCTGACCGCAGGCGAACCCGCCGGCATCGGCCCCGACCTCGCCGTCGCGCTGTCGCAGCGCGCCCTGCCCTGCCGCCTCACCGTGCTCGGCGACGCCGATGTGCTGGCCGCCCGCGCATCGCGACTCGGCATCACGGTCGCGCTCGACACCGGCGAAGCCATCCCGCCGCATCGCCCCGGTCATCTGCACGTCCGCCACATTCCCGTCGCCACGCCGGTGACGCCCGGCGTGCTCGACCCGCACAACAGCGCACACGTGCTGACGCTCCTCGACGCCGCGCTGGCCGGCTGCATGAACGGCGCCTACCAGGCCATGGTCACCGCGCCCGTCCACAAAGGTGTGATCAACGACGCGGGCTTTGCCTTCACCGGCCACACCGAATACCTCGCCGACCACAGCGGCACGCCGCGCGTGGTGATGATGCTCGCCGGCGGCGGCCTGCGCGTGGCGCTCGCCACCACCCACCTGCCCCTGCGCGACGTGGCCGATGCCATCACGCCCCCCCTGCTGGTCGAAGTCATCCGCATCCTCGACGCCGATCTCAAATCCAGATTCGGCGTCATTCAGCCGCGCATCGCCGTGGCCGGCCTCAACCCCCACGCCGGCGAATCTGGTCACCTCGGCCGCGAAGAGATCGAGGTGATCGAGCCCGTACTCGACTACCTGCGCGGCGAAGGGCTCACGCTGATCGGCCCGCTGCCCGCCGACACCCTGTTCTCGCGCATCCGCCAGGAACCCTGCGACGCCGTGCTCGCCATGTACCACGACCAGGGCCTGCCCGTGCTCAAGTACGCCAGCTTCGGCGAAGGCGTGAACGTCACGCTGGGTTTGCCCTTCATCCGCACCTCGGTCGATCACGGCACCGCGCTCGACCTCGCCGGCACCGGCCGCGCCGAAGTCGGCAGTCTGATTGCGGCGATCGGAATGGCGTTGGAGATGGTGCATACGCCCCCTCTCCCGCAAGCGGGAGAGGGCAGGGGGAGAGGGTAGTCGTGACACGCACCATGATTGCGCCAAGGCAAGACACCCCCTCCCCGACCCTCCCCCGCATGCGGGAGAGGGGGCAAACGTAATGCCCAAACCGATTGACCACACCCCCCGCAAACGCTTCGGCCAGAATTTCCTCGTCGACGACGGCATCGTTCATGCCATCGTCAACGCCATCCGGCCGCAGCCGGGCGAGACGGTCGTCGAGATCGGCCCCGGCCTGGGCGCGCTGACGCACCCGCTGCTCGAACGCCTGCCGCACCTGCATGTCGTCGAACTCGACCGCGACATCGTTGCGCGCCTGCAGAAGACCTGGCCGGCGGAGCGGCTCGCCATCCATTCGGGCGACGCGCTGAAATTCGACTTTGGCACCCTGGGCAGCGACCTGCGCATCGTCGGCAACCTGCCGTACAACATCTCCAGCCCGCTGCTGTTCCACCTGATGACGTTCGCGCCGCAGATCCGCGACATGACCTTCATGCTGCAGAAGGAAGTCGTCGAGCGCATGGTCGCTGCGCCGGCCACGTCCGACTACGGGCGCCTGTCGGTCATGCTGCAGCGCCGCTTCCACATGGAATGGCTGCTCGACGTGCCTCCTACCGCCTTCGACCCGCCACCCAAGGTCGATTCCGCCGTGGTGCGCCTCATCCCCAAGACGCCGGCCGAGATCGCGCCGCTCGACGAAACCCAGTTCGCCCGCGTCGTCGCCACCGCCTTCTCGCAACGCCGCAAGACGCTGCGGAACACGCTGGGCGGATTGCTGAAGCCGGAGGATTTCGCTGCGCTGGGGATCGACGCGGGCCTGCGTGCGGAGGCTTTGCCGCTGGGGGATTACGAACGGATCGCGGCGTATTTGATGCGCCGGAATTAATCGGGCAATTTCACCGCGCCCGC
>JBGAFQ010000074.1:0-5718 GCA_044227195.1 Thiobacillus sp. | reverse complement strand
TTCCGCCCCAGATCGGATTCGGGAAATGCGGGTCATCCCCGAAGCGTGGAATCACGTGCCAGTGCAGATGCGGCACCACGTTGCCGAGCGAGGCGAGATTGATCTTGTCCGGCTGCAGCACGTCGCGCAGCACCTGCTCGATCTTCATCACCATCATCATCAGGCGCGAGCGCTCTGCAGGGACCAGATCGGTCATTTCCTTCACGTGACTGTTGAGAATCACGCGGCAGAAACCGGGATAGTCCAGTGTGTCCGCGACCAATACCACGCGGCAGAATTCGTCCTGCCACAGCAGCGTGCCGCCGGGTGTGTCGCACAAAGGGCAAGTCATGGTCGTCTCCAAACAAAACGCCCCGCATCTTGCGGGGCGTCGGTGGACTTTGGCAAGTGAAGCTCAGGCGCGGCGGCGCACGCGCCAGCCCACCAGTCCCAGCCCGGCCAGCAGCATCAGCCACTCGCCGGGTTCCGGCACGGCGGTGACGTTGTAGGCGGCACCGGAAGCAGAAGAAAAGCTGGCCCCTTCCGGCAGCACGATGCCGACGAGGTGCGCACTGTTGGAGAAGTCGAGGGTGGTGGGGCCGCTGCCGTCGGCAGCGGGCAATTCGGGGCAGGATTCGAACGCGCAAAAAGGCTGGAAGGCATTCAGGTCGAACACGGTCGTCCCCAGCGCACCGATCAGATAAAACGCCTCGCCATAGGTGAAATTGAGCGTTCCGTGCAATGTGGCATGGATGTTCTGCCCGGTTCCTGGCGTGAGAATGAGGTCGGGCACAGGCGCAATGCCGGGGAAAAGAACGGACGTGTCGTTGTAGGGCGATGCGCCGAGCACATACGTCGCGACGGGATTCACTGCATCCATCGGCCAGGCGTAGGGACTGGACGTGTTGAATGTGGTCGTGCTGCTGACGAGCTGGCTCGGATGCACCGTGCTGGTTCCCAGTGCATAGGCCATCCCACCGCCGAACGCGCCAACGTCGGCCGTGCCGTTGAGTTGCACCGTGAAAGACGCCGTTCCCACACCGCTCCCGCCAGTGATGGTGACCTGGTCGTACCAGCCGGAGAAACTGCCAGCGCCCAGCACGTTCGACGGCAAGGTACTTGCACTTGCGTAGGCATGATTGGATCCGAGCGTCGTGCTGGCCGCCGCCGCGTAGCTGGGAGCGGATATCTGGGCCGTGGCGCCCGGGGTATTCGTCGCGTCGACAAGCGGCGTGTACGCGGGATCGTAGGCAAAGAGGCTGGCGCCGATATCTGCGGCTCCCGAATACGTGGCGTACGCAGGCAGGACGCCGACGTTCACCACGCCGTAAATATCAACGTTGGCGGTATTGGCCTGGGCGGATGCGGCGCAGGCGACCAAGGCGGCGACAAGCGCCGTCATGCGTATGTTCATGTTCTCCCCCCCTGAGTCCAAGTCATTGTTGTTGTGATCGTTGGGCTCTCCGCGGGGGGACGGTAACACGAAAATTCAGGGCGGGACAATCGCGGCCGGTCCCGCCACCGCTACAGCAGCACGCGCTCAATGCCCCCGTTGCCCACCCGTGCCAGATAGCTCGTCATCCAGTTCTCGCCCAGCAGCTTCTTCGCCAGTTCGACGACGATGTAGTCCGGCGTGGTGCCGGTGTCGTCGCTGTAGCGGGCCAGGCCCTGCAGGCAGGAGGGGCAACTGGTGAGGAGCTTCACGGGCTGGCTGCCGGCATTCAGCGACGCCACGCCGGCGCGAATTTCCTCTTCCTTGCGGAAGCGGATTTGCGTGGAGATGTCGGGCCGGGTGACCGCCAGCGTGCCGGATTCGCCGCAGCAGCGGTCGGACAGCTTCACCACGCCGCTGTCGGGCGAACCGCCGAGCAGGGCGTTGGCGACCTTCATCGGCGCGTGCGTCTTCATCGGCGTGTGGCAGGGGTCGTGGTAGAGATATTTCTCGCCTGTCACACCCTCCAGCTTCACGCCTTTCTCCATCAGGTATTCGTGGATGTCGAGCAGGCGGCAGCCGGGGAAGATCTTGCCGAATTCGTACTTCAGCAATTGGTCCATGCAGGTGCCGCACGACACGATCACGGTCTTGATGTCGAGGTAGTTGAGCGTGTTGGCGACGCGGTGGAACAGCACGCGGTTGGCCGCGGTGATCGCCTCGCCCTTGTCGGCCTGGCCGCCGGCGGTCTGCGGGTAGCCGCAGCACAGGTAGCCGGGCGGCAGCACGGTCTGCACGCCGAGCTCGAACAGCATGGCCTGGGTGGCAAGTCCCACCTGCGAGAACAGCCGTTCCGAACCGCAGCCGGGGAAATAGAACACGGCGTCGGCGTCGTCCGACAGCTTGGCCGGGTTGCGCAGCACCGGCACGATGGCCGGGTCCTCGAGCCCGAGCAGCGCGCGCGAGGTCTTCTTCGGCAGGCCGCCGGGCATGGGCTTGTTGACCAGGTGGATGACCTGCGCGACGAGTTTGGGCTTGCCGAGCGTGGCGGGCGGGTGCCGGGTCTGGTCCTGGATCAGGCCCATGCGCTTGAACAGCTGGTTGCCCAGCCGCTGGCCGGCGTAGCCCCATTCGATCAGCGGCTTGCGGATCGCCTTGATGGCCTTGGGGTCGGTCGCGTTGAGGAAGGCCATCGACGCCCAGGTGCCGGGATTGAACTTCTTCTTGCCCTGGCGGCGCAGCATGTTGCGCATGGCGATCGACACGTCGCCGAAGTCGATGTCGACCGGGCAGGGGTTCTTGCACTTGTGGCAGACGGTGCAGTGGTCTGCCACGTCGGAGAATTCGTCGAAGTGCTTGAGCGACACGCCGCGCCGGGTCTGCTCCTCGTACAGGAAGGCCTCGATCAGCAGCGAGGTGGCGAGGATCTTGTTGCGCGGCGAGTAGAGCAGGTTGGCGCGCGGGATGTGCGTGTTGCACACCGGCTTGCACTTGCCGCAGCGCAGGCAGTCCTTGATCGAGTCGGCGATGGCGCCGGTTTCCGAAGCTTCGAGGATGATCGACTCGGCTTCCAGCAGGCTGAACGACGGGGTGTACGCATTGCGCAGATCCGCGCCGTGCATGAGCTTGCCCTTGTTGAAGCGGCCCTCCGGATCGACCCTCTTCTTGTAGTCGGCAAAGGTCGCCAGCGTCGCGTCGTCGAGAAATTCCAGCTTGGTCAGCCCGATGCCATGCTCGCCCGAGATCACGCCGCCGAGGTCGGTGGCGAGTTTCATGATGCGCGCGACCGCTGCGTTGGCGGCCTGCAGCATCGCGTAGTCGTCGGAATTGACCGGGATGTTGGTGTGCACATTGCCGTCGCCGGCATGCATGTGCAGGGCGACGAAGACGCGGCTTTTCAGCACGTCCTTGTGGAGGCGGTCGCAGGCTTCGAGGATGCGGGTGTATTCGCGGCCGACGAAGAGGGTGTGCAGTTCGCGCCGGAGTTCGCGCTTCCACGAGACGCGGATGAGCTTGTCGCGCAGGGCGGTGAAGACCGTGCCCTGCTCGTGCGAGGCGTCGAGATTGGCCAGATAGCCGGCCCAGCGTTCGCGTACGCTGGCCACCAGCTTCTGCGCCTGGGCCTGCTTTTCGGCGACCTTTTCGGGGTCGGCCACGGTGTCGTCGTCTTCCAGCAGCGGCAGCGTGCCGGCAAAGAATTCGGCGAGCGCGTCGCATAATTTCAGTTTGTTCGCGATCGACAGCTCGATGTTGATGCGCTCGATGCCGTCGGTGTAGTCGCCCAGCCGGTCGAGCGGGATGACCACGTCCTCGTTGATCTTGAAGGCGTTGGTGTGCGCCGCGATGGCGGCGGTGCGGGCGCGGTCGAGCCAGAACTTCTTGCGCGTCTCGGCCGACACGGCGATGAAGCCCTCGCCGCCGCGCGCGTTGGCCAGCTGCACGATGCGCGACGCTGCCTCGCCGACCGCGACTGCGTTGTCCGATACCACGTCGATCAGCAGCACCATGTTCGGCCGCGCGGTGCGCGGCGACTTGGTCGCGTAGCCGACGGCCTTGACGTAGCGCGCGTCGAGATGTTCCAGGCCGGCGAGCAGCACGTCGGCGTGCGCGTCGCAGTAATTCTTGATCTCGACGATGGCGGGCGTGGCTTCGCGCGCGCTGGCGAAGAATTCCAGGCAGACCGTGCGGCCGTGCGCCGGCAGGCGGTGCAGGATGAAGCGCGCCGAGGTGATGAGGCCGTCGCAGCCTTCCTTCTGGATGCCGGGCAGGCCGGCGAGGAACTTGTCGGTGACGTCCTTGCCCAGTCCGGTCTTGCGGAAGCGGCTGCCGGGAATGGTGAGAATCTCGGGCGAGCCTTTCGGCGTCCTGCCGTCGGGGCCGAAGCGGCGGATTTCGAAGGTGGCCGAAGGCGCGTCGTGGATCTTGCCGTGGTTGTGGTCGAGCCGGCTGATCTCGATCCAGTCGGCGTCCGGCGTCACCATCTTCCACGACACCAGGTTGTCGAGCGCGGTGCCCCACAGCACGGCCTTCTTGCCGCCGGCGTTCATCGACACGTTGCCGCCGATGGTCGAGGCGTCGGCCGAGGTCGGATCGACCGCGAACACCAGCCCGGCGGCGTCGGCGGCTTCCATCACCCGCTTGGTGACGACGCCCGCGCCGCAGTGGATGGTGGGCACCTCGAATTCGCAGCCGGGCAGGTGCAGCATCTCGACCGCGCTCATCGCTTCGAGTTTTTCGGTATTCACCACCGCTGCGCGGTCGGTGAGCGGCACGGCGCCGCCGGTGTAGCCGGTGCCGCCGCCGCGCGGAATCACGGTAAGGCCCAGGTCGATCAGGCCGGCGATCAGTGCCGCCATCTCGGCCTCGCTGTCCGGCGTCAGCACCACGAAGGGGTATTCGACGCGCCAGTCGGTCGCGTCGGTCACGTGCGACACGCGCGCCAGGCCGTCGAAGGCGATGTTGTCTCTGCGGGTAATGCCGGCCAGGCGACGCTGGATGCGCATGCGCAGGTCGGCGGTATCGGCGAACCAGGACTCGAATTCGCGCACCGCGCGTCCGGCCGCCTGCAGAAGCTGGCCTACGAGTTCATTGCCCTGGCGACGCAGCTCGATTTCGTGCAGCCGATGGCGCAGGGCCTCGACCAGCAGCTGCCGCCGTTTCGGATTGGCCAGCAGGTCGTCTTCCAGATAGGGATTGCGCCGCACTACCCAGATGTCGCCCAGCACCTCGAACAGCATGCGCGCCGAGCGGCCGGTCCTGCGCTCGCCGCGCAGGGTGTTGAGCACGTCCCAGGCATCGCTGCCGAGCAGGCGGATCACGATCTCGCGGTCGGAGAACGAGGTGTAGTTGTAGGGGATTTCGCGCAGGCGGGAATTCATGACGGGACGGCGCTGCAAAAGCCGTATTTTACGGGATAACGCGCCCGACCCGGCGACGGCTACAATCGCGCAAAACCATACAACGCCCAGGGAGTCCCGCGTGGCCTCGATCTACGACCTGAAACCCCGCTTCCAGGCGCTGCTGCGCCCGCTGGTTGCGCGGCTTGCCGCCGCCGGCGTCACCGCCAACCAGGTCACGCTGGCGGCCGTCGTGCTGTCGGCTATCGGCGGCGGGCTCATCGCCTGGCGGCCGTTCGAGACCTGGCCGCTGCTCCTGCTGCCGCTGGTGCTCTTCCTGCGCATGGGGCTCAACGCCGTCGACGGCATGCTGGCGCGCGAATTCGGCCAGCAGTCGAAACTCGGCGCCATCCTCAACGAACTCGGCGACGTGCTGTCGGACGCCGCGCTCTACCTGCCGCTGGCCTGGGT
>JBGAFQ010000017.1:0-51697 GCA_044227195.1 Thiobacillus sp. | reverse complement strand
GCGGTCTTGTCGTCCTTGGCGATGCCGAGTTCCTTCTGGATCGCCTTCAGCTGCTGGCGCAGGAAGAATTCGCGCTGCTGCTCGCTCATCTTCTCGTCGACCTTCTCGCGGATGTGCGATTGCAGGCGCGCGACGTCGAGCTCCTTCTTCAGCAGCACCAGCACCTTTTCCATGCGCTTCTTCAGCGCAAAAGCTTCGAGCACGTCCTGCAGTTCGGCCTTGGAGGCGGTGGTCAGGCTGGCGGCGAAGTCGGTGAGCTGGGAAGGTTCGTTGGGACCGTAGCGGTTGAGGAAGAACTTGAGTTCCTCGGAATACAGCGGATTGAGCGGCAGGAGTTCCTTGATGGTGTTGATGATGGCGACCGAATAGGCGCGGATTTCCTCGGATTCCGGCTTGCCCGGCTCGTTGGGATACTCGACCCGCACTTTGTACGGCGGCACGTCGGACAGCCATTCGACGATGCGGAAGCGCTTCACGCCTTCGGCGATGAACTGCATCTTGCCGTCGGCGCGCACCGGGTGGTGGATGCGCACGGCGGTGCCGACGAGTTTGAAATCGCCTCGCTTCACGTCGTCGGTGTTGTCGGGCCTGACCACGACGAGGCCGACCATGTGGTGCGGCGTGTCGCCGATGGCCTCCACGGTGGAAAGCCAGGGCGCTTCGTTCATCAGGAGCGGCAGGGTCTGCGCCGGGAAGAAGGGCTTTTCGGTCAGCGGCAGCAGATGCAGTTCGGCCGGCAGCACCGGCGTGGCCGGCAGCTGGCGGTCGTCGGGCAGGATTTCGCCTTCGATGGGGGTATCTGGTGACATGGTCCGATCTTCGTGTTCGATTTCGTACCCACGAAGTATCGGGGCTGCCGCCGGGTTTTCAAGGTCGGGCTGCGGACTTGGGCTTGACCGGTATTTCCTCGACCACGTCGGGCATGCTGGACAGGATCAGCAGCTCCACCCGGCGGTTGCGCGCCCTGCCCTCCGGCGTGGCATTCGAGGCGACCGGCTGGCTGGCTTCGCGGCCGATGGCATAGAGCCGCGCCGGATCGATGCCGTTGTCGGCGAACAGGCGCACCACGCTGCTGGCGCGCACGGCCGAGAGTTCCCAGTTGGACGGGAACTGCGGGCTCCGGATCGGCACGTTGTCGGTGTGGCCGGTGATTTCGAGGTTGAAGGGTTCCTTTGCCAGCGTGCGCGCCACGGCGCGCAGCACGTCGAGCGAATCGGGCTGCAGCACGGCCTCGCCGGGGCTGAACAGCACGTTGGCGTTGATCTCGATGGTGACGCCGCGCCGGCTTTGCGTCACGCGCACCTTGCCTTCCTTCACCAGCGGACCCATCGCTTCCAGCAGGTTGTTGGCCACCTCGGTCATGTGCTCGCGTTCCTCGACCGACTGCTGCTGCTTGAGCGTGCGCTGTCTCACCTCGGGCGCCAGGGCCTGGGTGGGACGCAGGTTGGGCACCGGCGCCTCGGCCCCGGCCGGCGCCTTGCCGAACGCATCGCCGAGGGCATCGGCCAGCACGCGGTATTTGCTTTCGTTCACCGCCGACACGGCATACATCACCACGAAGAAGGCGAACAGGAGCGTGATGAAATCGGCGTAGGAAATCAGCCAGCGGTCGTGGTTGTCGCGATCGAAGGCGATGCGGCGGCGACGGCGCATGGCTTAGAGGTAGCCTTTCAGCCTGGCCTCGATGATGCGCGGGTTGTCGCCCTGGGCGATGCCGGCGAGACCGTCGCAGAGGATTTCGCGTTCGGCCACCCGTCTGGCGATGCTGAACTTGATCTTGTTGGCGACCGGCAGGAACACCAGGTTGGCGAGCCCCACGCCGTAGATGGTGGCGACGAAGGCGACCGCGATGCCGGTGCCCAGCTTGCTCGGGTCGGACAGGTTCTCCATCACGTGGATGAGGCCCAGCACCGCGCCCAGGATGCCCAGGGTGGGCGAATAGCCGCCGGCGATTTCCCAGACGCGTGCGGCCTGGCGCTCGCCGGTTTCGAAGCTGACGATCTGCACGTCGAGGGTATCGCGCAGCTTGGCGGCGTCGGCGCCATCGACGAGGAGCTGCAGGCCGGTCTTCTGGAAGGGGTCGTGCGTCATTCCCACATATTTCTCCAGCGCCAGCATGCCTTCCGTGCGTGCGGTGTGCGACCACTGGACGATGCGGCGGATCAGGATCTGCGCGTCGGATTCCGGCGGACGGAACGCCCATTTCGCCATCCGCAGTCCCTGCATGAAGACCGGCAGCGGATGATGCAGCAGCACCGCCGCCAGGGTGCCGACGACGACGATGACGAAGGCGGCCGGCTGCATGAGGATGCCGAGCTGGCCGCCTTCGATGGCCTGGCCGCCGAAGATGGCGGCGACGCCGAGTACGATGCCGATCAGGCTCCCGCGATCCATGCGTCTTCCTTGAGTTTGGCGCGCAGGCGGGCGATGGCCTGGCCGTGCAGCTGGCAGATGCGCGATTCGGATACGCCGAAGACCTCGGCGATTTCGCGCAGGTTGAGTTCCTGTTCGTAGTAGAGCGACATCAGCAGTTGTTCCCGTTCGGGCAGGTTTTCGATGCCGGCGATGATGCAGGCGCGCAGGTTGGCGTCGAGCAGCTGCGGCAGCGGCATGCTGGCTTCGTCGGCCGACTGCTTGTCGAGGAAGGAATCGTCGTCGTCGGAATCGCCGAAATCCTCGAAATACAGCAGTTGGTGGCCGCGCGCGTCGTCGAGCATGGCCTGGTATTCGGCGAGCGGCAGCTTCATCTCGGCGGCGATCTCGATCTCGCTCGGCTGGCGTCCCAGCCTATGCTGGAGCGCGCCGATGATCTGCTCGATCTTGCGCATGGACTGGCGCGCGCTGCGCGGCATCCAGTCGGACTGGCGCAGTTCGTCGATCATCGAGCCGCGGATGCGCTGGATGGCGTAGGCCTCGAACTGCGAACTCTGCGCCTCGTCGTAGCGGCTGATCGCGTCGAGCAGGCCGATCATGCCGGCCTGCACCAGGTCGTCCTCTTCCACGCTGGGCGGCAGACGGCCCATCATGTGATGCGCCAGCCGCTTGACCATGGGCATGTACTGCGTGAGCAGATCGCCTTTCTCGCCCTTCTCGGTTTTTCCGGTTGCGGTGTACATCCCTGCCCCTTTAACGCCGATACGCTTCCACCAGACGCCCCCCCTGGATCACGCGCTGCATGAAGCCGCCGGCGCCGCCGAGTCCGGCCGCCTGCGGCCAGCGCAGCAGTCCCTCGGCCAGCTTGCGGAACTGCGAGGTCGACTGCGCGACGGGAAAGGCTTCGAGCACCGAGGTCTGCAGCCGGTTGGCGCGGTCCAGTTTCTCGTCCAGGGGAATATAGCCAAGATAGTCGACCGTGACGCCGAGGTAGCGGCTGGCGGTGTCGGCGAAATTGCACGCCACGGCCTGCGCCTGCGTGGTCGATTCGACGCGGTTGAGCAGCAGGCGGAACTGGCGCTTGCCGAAATTCATCGCCAGCCGCTTGACCAGGGTGTAGCAGTCGGTGAGCGCGGCGTTGCCCGGCGGCAGCACGATCATGATTTCCGAGGCGGCGAGGCCGAGCGGCAGCGCGTCGGGATCGGTGGCGTCCTCCATGTCCACCAGCACGACGTCGACGCCGCACTGCAGGCGGTTGAAGCTCTGCGCCAGCCATTCCTGGTCGCGTTCCGACAGCCGGCCGAGCCGCGTGAAGCCGCCGCCGATGGGCAGCACCTGCACGTTGTCGGGGCCGGTGAGGATGAGGTCTTCCAATGCGCAGCGGCCGGCGAGCGCGTCCGACACGTCGTGGCGGGATACGAGGCCCAGTGCGGCTGCGGCGCCGCGGCCGTGGCGGTCCTGGTCAACGACCAGCACATCGCGGCCGGAACGCGCGAGCGCGGCAGCGAGATTGGCTGTGGCGGCCGTCTTGCCCGCGCCCTTCTGCCCCGACATCACGGTGATGACCTGCAGCCCGCCCTGCCCCAGCAGGCGGCGCAGTCCGGCGGCCTGGTCGCTGACGAATTTATCCAAGGGACACCGCGCTTTCCGCATGGACGGCATGGCCGCTCATCGCGTAGGCCAGCTCGTGTTCGTCGAGCTGCCAGGGCGAGGTCAGCGTGCGCGTCTTGAAGGCGCGGTGGATGAGGTACTGGCGGTTGGCGAGGTGCAGGTCCTCTGGCACGCGCTGGCCGGTGGCCAGGTAGTGCACCATCAGGTCGTGGCGGATCGCGCAGTCGAGCGCGGGGCCGAGGCTCGCGGCCTCGTCGATCTTGGTGAGGATGCAGCCGTCCAGGCCGCGGCGGCGGTAGGCTTCGACCACTTCGTTGAGGGTGTCGCCGTGGCTGGTGGCGTTGAGCATCAACAGGCGCTTGATCGGCTGGCCGGCCTGGCACAGCATTTCCACCTGTTCGGCGACGGCCTGGTCGCGCTGGCTCATGCCGACGGTGTCGATCAGCACGGTGTGCTTGTTGCGCAGTTCGGCGAGCGCCAGGCGCAGGTCGGCTGCGTCGCGCACCGCGTGCACGGTGACGCCGAGGATCTTGCCGTAGATGCGCAGCTGCTCGTGCCCGCCGATCCGGTAGCTGTCGGTGGTCAGCAGCGCGAGCTTGTCGGCGCCGTGACGCACCACGAAGCGCGCGGCGAGCTTGGCGGTGGTGGTGGTCTTCCCCGCCCCCGTCGGCCCCATCAGGGCGAACACGCCGCCGGCGTCGAGCAGGTCGGTCTCGTGCTGCATCACGTTGAGGCGCTTCATCAGGGTGTTGCGCATCCAGACCTGGGCATCGGCCTCGCCGTGCGGCAGGCTGTCGAGCATGTCGCGGGCCAGCGCGGCGGAGAAGCCGGCCGACAACAGGTCGCGCATCAGCGCGGCGCCGGACGGATCGCGGCCCGGCAGGTCGCGCCAGGCCAGGTCGTCGATGCGGTTTTCCAGCCGGGTGCGCATGGCCTTGAGCTCGGCGAGGATGCTTTGCGTGATCTCGGCGCTGTCCTGGGTGGGCACGGCGATGCGCTCGATCAGGCGGCGCTTGATCGCGACCGCAGGTTCGGCGTCGGCCTGCACGTGCGCGGGGCGGAGGGCAGGCGCCTCGGGCGCGCGCGGCGGCGGGGTCTCGACGACCGGCGGCGCCATCGAGGCGATGGCCTCGGCCGGCAGCGCCAGCACCTCCACCCCGCCGTCGACGGCGCGGTTGGAGAGGATGACGGCGTCGGGCCCGAGTACTTCGCGCAACTGGCGCATGGCCTCGCGGGATGTCTTGGCGACGATGCGTTTCACGTTCATGCTGCTCCTCCTACCAGGGAAGTCACTTTGATCTGTTTGCCTTCGGGCACTTCAGCGTGCGAAAGCACCTTGAGTTGCGGCCTGGCGCTGCGCGGTCGCCTGCGTGCGCTGCAAGAGGGTGTCGGCGAGGCCGGGTTCCATCGCCGCGCCTTCGCTGCCGGCCTGCAGGGTCTGCAGCAGCAGACGCTCCAGGCCCTGATCCAGCGCGATGACCGGCAGTTCGCCGGTCGAACCGTAGATCTGCTGCACGATGGAGCGGCCCAGTGCGACCCGCACCAGCGCGGTGAGTTCGTTGGGGTCCTGCACGCGCGCGGCGTGTTCGAGCAGGGTGTCGATGATGCTGCGCATGTCGCGGATGGCCACGCCTTCGACGAGCAGATTCTGCAGCACCTTCTGCACCACCGACAGCGACAGCATCTTGGGTACCAGGTCTTCGACCAGCTTGGGCGCGCTCTTGCCCAGGTGGTCGAGCAGCGCCTGCGTTTCCTGCCGGCCCAGCAGTTCGGCGGCGTGCTGGGTGACCAGATGATTCAGATGGGTGGCGACGACGGTGCCGGCATCGACCACGGTATAGCCCATGGCCTGCGCCTGCTCGCGCATGTCGGATTCGATCCACACCGCCGGCAGGCCGAAGGCGGGATCCTTGGTGGGCACGCCGGGCAGCGCGGCGGCGACGCTGCCCGGATCGATGGCGAGGAAGGCGCCGGTGCGGACTTCGCCGCTGCCGATTTCCACACCCTTGAGCGTGATGCGGTAGCTGTTGGGGCTGATTTCGAGGTTGTCGCGGATGTGCACGGCGGGCGGCAGGAAGCCGACGTCGCGCGCAAACTTCTTGCGGATGCCCTTGATGCGGCGCACCAGTTCGCCGTCGGCGGCGCTGTCCACCAGCGGGATCAGGCGGTAGCCGACTTCCAGGCCCAGGGTGTCGATGGGGGCGACGTCTTCCCAGCTGGCTTCCTGCGCTTCCACTGCGGCGACCGGCGCGGCGGCGATTTCGGGTTCGGCGGGCTTGGGCGCGTGGCTCTTGCGCCAGGCCAGCCAGCCCATGCCGCCTGCCAGCAGCAGGAAGGCGAAGTTCGGCATGCCGGGGATCATGCCCATCATGCCGAGGATGGCGGCGGTGATGTAGAGCGCCTGGGTCTTGCTGAACACGTTGGAGAGCATCTGGCCGGCGATGTCCTCCTCGGTGCTGACGCGGCTGACGATGATGCCGGCGGCGATGGAAATGACCAGCGCGGGGATCTGCGCGACGAGACCGTCGCCGATCGCCAGAAGCGTGTAGTTCTGCGCTGCGTCGGCCATCGAAAGATCGTGCTGCATCACGCCGACGACGAAGCCGCCGACGATGTTGATGAGCAGGATGAGGATGCCGGCGATGGCGTCGCCGCGCACGAATTTCGACGCACCGTCCATCGAGCCGTAGAAATCGGATTCCTGGGAGACCTCGGCACGGCGGCGGCGCGCCTCGTTCTCGTCGATGAGGCCGGCGTTGAGATCGGCGTCGATCGCCATCTGCTTGCCGGGCATGGCGTCGAGGGTGAAGCGCGCGCTGACCTCGGCGATGCGGCCGGCGCCCTTGGTGATGACGACGAAGTTGATCACCACCAGGATGACGAAGACGATGATGCCGACCGCGTAGTTGCCGCCGACGAGGAAGTGGCCGAAGGCCTCGATCACCTTGCCGGCGGCGTCCGGCCCGTTGTGGCCGTGCAGCAGCACCACGCGGGTGGAGGCGACGTTGAGCGAGAGGCGCAGCAGGGTCGACAGCAGCAGCACCGTCGGGAAGGCGGCGAAGTCCAGCGCCTTGCGGGTCGACAGGCCGACCAGCAGCACCATGATCGACAGCGCGATGTTGAAGGTGAACAGCATGTCGAGCGCGAAGGCCGGCAGCGGCAGCACCAGCATCGCCAGGATGAGGACGATGAAGATCGGCGCCGCCATCGCGCGTGCGTTGGCCGCATTGAACAGGTTGGCGAGGTTCAGGGTGCCGTTCATGCGCCGGCCTGCAGGGGATCAAGGTCGGGGGGAACCGGCAGATCGACCGGCGTGTTCGGATACGCGCCGCCGGCCTGCTGGAAGTGGCGGAGCTGGAACACGTAGGCGAGCACTTCGGCCACCGCGGCGTAGAGGGTGGCCGGGATTTCGTCGCCGAGATCGGTGTGGCGGTACAGCGCGCGCGCCAGCGGCGGCGCTTCCAGCAGCGGCACGCGGTGCTCGGCGGCGAGTTCGCGGATCTTCGCGGCGACCGCGTCGGCGCCCTTCGCCACCACGCGCGGCGCGCCCATCCTGCCTTCGGTGTACTTGAGCGCCACGGCAAAGTGGGTCGGGTTGGTCACCACCACGTCGGCGGTCGGGACTTCGGCCATCATGCGGCGGCGCGCCATCTCGCGCTGCTGGGCACGCACGCGCGCCTTGATGTGCGGATCGCCTTCGGTTTCCTTGGCTTCCTGGCGCAGCTGGTCCTTGCTCATCTTGAGCTTGTCGTAATAGCTCCAGAGCTGGTACGGCAGGTCGAGCACGACGATGAAGATCATGGCGCCCGCCACCAGCAGGAACACCCGGCCGATGAGGTCGCCCATGTGCGCGACGGCGTTGTCCGGCGCTTCCATGCTGAGCGAGAAGATCGCGTCGAGATTGCTCCAGATCAGCCAGGCCGCGATGCCGCCGAGCAGACCGACCTTGGCCAGCGACTTGACCAGTTCGACCAGGCCCTGCGACGACACCATGCGCTTGAGACCGGACAGCGGGTTGAGCCGGTTGAAATCGGGCATGAAGGCCTTGGTGCTGAACAGCCAGCCGCGCAGCAGCAGCGGCGAGGCCAGCGCCGCGACCGCGACCAGCAGCAGGAAGGGCGCGAGCGCGAGCGCCGCATCGAAAAACAGGCTGGACAGGCGCGACAGGGCGACTTCGCCGTCGCGGGCGACGGCAGTCTCGAAATGCAGGCCGCCACGCACGATGCCGGACATGGCCTGGCCGAGCTGGCTGGCCATCATCCACAGGACGGTGCCGCCGGTCATCAGCACGACGAACGTGGCAAGCTCGCGCGATTGCGGCACCTGGCCTTCTTCGCGCGCCTTCTCCAGTCGCTGCGGCGACGGGGCTTCTGTCCGTTCCTGATCGCTTTCCTCAGCCATCCCTGATCTCGCGTAGTGAGGGGGGCCCTTTCGCGCATCGCACGAAAGGGAATTTCTTAGGCTGGATTATTGGTCACGCCCGGCGCGGGCGATCAGGGGAATAAAGGCGGTTTTGCCGGCTATTTCGATGCTGCGGCGGCAGCGGCGGAGGCGGCGGCAGCCGCTGCCGCGGGTGTGCTGGATGCCTTGTCGAGCTCTTCCCGCACGTCGTTCTCGTCTTCCACGTGCACGCCCGAGGCTTCCTTGGTGATGGCGTCCTCGGTACGCTTGTTCATGACGATGATGCTGATGCGGCGGTTGACCGGATCGGTGGGCGCCGCCTCGCCGAAAGGCACGGAGGAGCCGAGGCCGACGACACGCAGCATCTTGGACTCGTCCATGCCGCCGGCGATGAGTTCGCGGCGCGAGGCGTTGGCGCGGTCGGCCGACAGCTCCCAGTTGCTGTAGCCGCGCCCGCCGTTGGCGTAGAGCGTGGCGTCGGTATGGCCGGACAGGCTGACCCGGTTGGGCACGTCGTTCAGCACCGAACCGATCTCGCGCAGGATGACCTTGGTATAGGACTGCAGGTCGGCGCTGGCGAGGTTGAACATGGGGCGGTTCTGCTCGTCGACGATCTGGATGCGCAGCCCCTCGCTGGTGATGTCGATCAGCAGCTGGCGCTTGAACTGCTTGAGCGTGGGATTGTTCTCGATCGCGGTTTCCAGGCGCTGCTTCAGGACTTTCAGACGTTCCGTCTCCAGGCGTTCCAGCTCGGCTTTCGCAGCCTTGAGGTTGTAGGATTTCTTCTGGGTTTCGGTTTCGCCTTTCTTGACCTGTCCGGCCTGGCGCGTCACGTCCTGGCCGCCCCCCTTGAGGACGCTGGAACTGTCGCCGCTGCCCGAACCGCCCTGCATCGCGACCTTGAGCGGCGTCTTGAAGTATTCCGCGATGCCCTGCAGATCGCCCTTGGCGGTGGAACCCAGCAGCCACATCAGCAGGAAGAAGGCCATCATCGCGGTCACGAAGTCGGCGTAGGCGATCTTCCAGGCGCCGCCGTGGTGGCCGCCCACGACCTTCTTGATGCGTTTGACGATGATGGGCGCTTTTTGCTCGCTCATGGTTGTCCCTGGCCGTCCGGGGTCAGATCAGCCGCAGATCAGCGCGACTTCGCACCCTTGACGTGCGTTTCGAGTTCGCCGAACGTGGGACGCTCGGTGGAGAACAGCACCTTGCGGCCGAACTCGACCGCGATCGCCGGCGCGTAGCCGTTGATGCTGGCGAGCAGCGTGACCTTGATGCACTGGAACATCTTGGTCGATTCGTGCAGCTTCTGCTCGAGCAGGCTGGCAAGCGGGCCGACGAAGCCGTAGGCCAGCAGGATGCCGAGGAAGGTGCCGACCAGGGCGTGCGCGATCAGGATGCCGAGTTCCGCCGGCGGCAGGCCGACCGATTCCATGGTGTGCACCACGCCCATCACCGCGGCGACGATGCCGAACGCAGGCATGCCGTCGCCGAGCTTGGCGATGACGTGCGCCGGTACTTCGCCCTCGTGGTGATGGGTCTCGATTTCGTTGTCCATCAGGTTCTCGATCTCGAAGGCGTTCATGCTGCCGCTCACCATCAGGCGCAGGTAGTCGGTGAGGAATTCGATGATATGGTGGTCGGCCATGATGGTCGGGTACTTGGAGAACAGCGGGCTGCTTTCCGGCGTCTCGACGTCCGACTCGATCGACATCAGGCCTTCCTTGCGGATCTTGGTCAGCAATTCGTACAGCAGCGCGAGCACGTCCATGTAGAGCGCGCGCGTGTACTTCGAACCCTTGAACACCGTCGGCAGGGCTTTCATCGTGGCCTTGACCGCCTTGCCGTTGTTGCCGACGAAAAACGCACCCATGGCGCCGCCGCCGATCATCAGCAATTCTAGCGGCTGGAACAGCGCGGCCAGATGGCCGCCCGCCATGGCAAAGCCGCCGAACACGCTCAAGACGACGACGATATATCCAACGATGACTAGCACGACTGTCGTTTCCTTCCGATCGGTTCAGGGAAAACCCGGGACCGTCCAACCCTGTTTTACCCGCGTGAACCCGGGACTCTCAGGTTTGAAATTCGACAAAATGGTAAAAAACTTGATGGCGCGGGCCGAGTATTTTCGGCGTCTACATGCGCCAGACGTACAAGGTATGGCGCTTGCCGTCGGCCAGCGAGAGCGTTTCGTCGGGCTGCCGGCCGGCCACCTCGAACGACAGGCTGACGAAAATCGAACCGGCTCGCATCTGTCCCTGTACCTGCTGCCACAGGGCGGGCATCGCGGCCGGCGAGAGGAAGGCGAAGACGACGTCGTATGCGCCGAGATCCAGCGTGGCGTAGTCGCGGCGCATGAAAACGACCTTGCTGCGGCGCCAGGCGGCGCGCAGCCGGCTGATCATCCAGGGCGCGGGCGCGATCTCCGTGCCCTCGAACCGGCCCAAGGGAAACCGCGATTCCAGATAGAACGGCACGTCGCCCAGGCCGCTGCCGAGGTCGATGAAACGGAAGGCGCGCGATTCGGGCAGCAGCGGCACCAGCGCCTGCCAGGCCTTGCGGTCGGACAGATAGAGCGGCACACGGGTGCGGAAGGTACTCCAGTAGAACAGCACGAGCAGCGCGAAGGCGGCGAGATAGAACCCTGCCGGGAGGGCTGCCTGCTGCGCCAGCAGCGCGGCCGGCAGGAAAAGCAGGTGCAGCGGCTGCCACCACACGGGCTGTCCCAGCCCGCGACTCAGCGCCGCGGCGAGAACACCCTGGGCCACTGCCAGCTGCCACAGTGCGGGACGCAGCGGCGTGAAATTCAGGCACAGCCAAAACAGCAGCGCCGCCAAAGCCACGGCGGCGCACTGGATGAGCAGCGATTGCAGGCTGAGCGGCAGGCGGCGCATCGCCGGCGCTGCGCGGCTCAGGCCGCGGCGGGCATGTCGGCGTGGGCGTCCGCGCGGGCCTTGCGGGTCTTGCCCGCACGCGCCGGCATGTTGCACAGACCGCACACGTATTCGTGATGCAGGTCGTCTGGATGGACCACGAAGTGGCCGCCGCAACATTTGCAGACGGCGGTTTCGAGCATGCGGTTTTCGAAGAAACGGTTCAGGGTCCAGGCGCGGGTGAAGCTCAGCACGGCCTCGATCTGGTTGGTATGCAGGTATTCCTGGTACAGGCGATAGCTCTTGAGCACGGCCTCGATGCCGCCGCATTCGCTGTTCTTGGTGAGGTAGCGGTGGATGTTGACGAACAGGGAGGCGTGCACGTTGGGCAGCCAGGTGAGGAACCAGTCGGTCGAGAACGGCAGCATGCCCTTGGGTGGCGATACGCCCTTCACTTCCTTGTAGAGCTTGAGCAGGCGCTCGCGCGACAGCGAGGTTTCGCATTCCAGTACTTGCGGCCGCGCGCCGAGTTCGATCAGTTCGATCGCCAGCTGGGTGTCGCGCATTTCGTTCAACAGGCTTTTTTTGCTCATGGTGCCCTCCCCTTCGGCGATGATGAATGCGGTTTATGCGAACGCGGCAGCCTGCTGTCCGGCCATCAGGATGGCGGCGTGCGACTGGGCGAGCGCGCGATCCTTGGTGTAGTTGGTGAGCATGTTGAGGACGGCGCCGTCGTCGAAGCGGAAGCGCGACATCAGCATGCCGGAATCCGCGAGCTTGAGAATCTGGGCCGGGGTCAGGGCCTCGATCAGTTCGGCAACGTCCTGGCTGATGCCCAGACGGAACACCGCGGTAGTCTTGTCGTGGCGGATCATGCTCTGGGCGAGCATGAGGTAGCTGAGGTTGACTTCGCGCATTTCTGCCAGCATTTCGTCGAGTTTCATGATCCCGTCCTTCCCGTGAATTTTTTTCGCCTTCCGCGCTAAAGCCTGCACGGATGAATCGTTTTCGGCGCCACCCCGGGAAAGTTAATGTGGCATGGCGCTGTTTCGGGCGACGGAAGCTTTCCGGAAATCGTGTAGGAGTTTGTCTTACAGGCAGGATTCAGGATTCAGGGATTAGGGGAAACGACTGCGGCTGCGCCGCGCCCCATGAATTCATGAAACGCGGGCGCAGCCGCACAAACCCCCTGACCCCTGGCCCCTGGCCCCAGGGGCGCAGCCCCTTCAGCTCCGCTGATAGATGTCCTCGAAGCGCACGATGTCGTCCTCGCCCAGGTAGGAACCCGACTGCACCTCGATCATGTGCAGGTCGATCTTGCCGGGGTTCTCCAGCCGGTGCGAGGTACCGAGCGGGATGTAGGTCGACTGGTTCTCGGTGAGCAGGGTGATGTTGTCGCCGCAGGTGACGCGCGCGGTGCCGGAGACGACGATCCAGTGTTCGGCGCGATGATGATGCATCTGCAGGCTGAGCTTCTCGCCCGGTTTGACCATGATGCGCTTGACCTGGAAGCGTTCGCCGTCGTCAATGCCCTCGTACCAGCCCCAGGGCCGGTACACCTGCTTGTGGATGAGGTGTTCCGCGCGTTTCTCGGCCTTCAGGCGGTCGACCAGCTTCTTCACGTCCTGCACCTGATCCTTCTTCGCCACCAGGACCACGTCGGCAGTTTCGACCACGACCAGATCGTCCACGCCCAGTGCCGCAACCATGCGGCTTTCGGCGCGGATGAAGTTGTTGCGGGCGTTTTCCAGCATCACGTCGCCGCGGACGGCGTTGCCGGCCTCGTCCTTGGCGGCGACTTCCCACAGCGCCGACCAGGCGCCGATGTCGTTCCAGGCGATGTCGGCCGGCACGACGGCTGCGCACTGGGTCTTTTCCATCACCGCATAGTCGATGGATTCGGACGGGCAGGCCTCGAAGGCGGCCGGGTCGAGCCGGACGAAGTCGAGGTCGTTCTTCGCCTGGTCGAACGCGGCGCGGCTGGCCTCCAGGATGTCGGGCCGCAACTTGCCCAGTTCATCGAGAAAATCCCGGGCGCGAAACAGGAACATGCCGCTGTTCCAGTAGTAGTCGCCGGACTGCACGTAGGTTTTCGCGGTGGCGAGATCGGGTTTTTCGACGAAAGCCGCGACCTGGCTGGCGCCGGCGGTGTCGCCCAATGGGGCGCCCTTCCTGATGTAGCCGTAACCGGTTTCGGGCGTGGCGGCAACGATGCCGAAGGTCGTCAGATGGCCATGCTTCGCCGCATCGGCCGCGACGCGGATGGCTGCGTGGAAGGCCGGGATGTCGCCGATCAGGTGGTCGGCCGGCAACACCAGCATCAGCGCCTCCGGATCGTCGCGCGACAGCATCAGCGCGGCGACGGTGATGGCCGGCGCGGTGTTGCGCCCCACCGGTTCCAGCACGATGGCGCGCGGGACAACGCCGATTTCACGCATCTGCTCGGCGATCATGAAGCGATGCTCGACGTTGGCGACCATCAGCGGCGCTGCGATTTCCGGCATGTTTGACAGACGGTCGACGGTGTCCTGCAGCAGGCTGCGGTCGCTGGCCAGCGGTAGCAGCTGCTTCGGCAGTGCCGCGCGGGAGAGCGGCCACAGGCGGGTACCGGAGCCGCCGGAGAGAATCACGGGATGGATGCTGGTCATATCGGATAGAGCTCGATTGTTCGATTCGTTGTCAGAGGCAAATTGCATTCCAGACGCGCGGATCAGGCCGCCGCCCCGGCGATTGTGCCACGTTTGTCTGGTCAATTTTGTTGCCGGGGACGCGGCATCGATTTTCGCGCCTGCAATCGGGAGCGCCTGAAAAGCAGGCGACTGGCGGTGCCCTAAAGATTCCTCATTCGCCGCCGATACTTCCTGTATCCGGTGTCGAACGGCCTCTTGGTTGAACGACAGCGGGTAGGTTTCCCTTGTAGATTTCCCGGTACGGGGTTTTACCCCAGGCGCTCCTCCTCCTGCCACACCGGGTTTTTCGCGGCGCCAATGGCGCCGCTTTTTGTTTCCGGGGCTTTACCGTGCGCCTTCGGAAAAAGCCCGGATACCCGCCGTGCGACGGGCCTCTTCCAAAGCTTTCGCTGCGCGTTCCTTGGCGCTGAGTTCGGCTTTCGGCGCCGCAGGCTCGGCCTTGGCGGCCTGAGCCTTCGCTGCGCCTTCGTTCTCGGCAAAGGCGCGGATGCCGGCTGAACGTTTGGCTTCTGCCAGGGCCTCGGCGGCACGCGCGCGCGCGTCCAACTGCTCCTGCTTTTTCGCTTCGGCTTCCAGGGCAGCCTGCCGCTCCCGTTCAAGCCTGGCCTGTTCGGCTTCCTTCTCGCGCTGAGCCGCCAGGGCCTTGGCCTTGCTGGCTTGAAGGCGTGCCTCCTCCGCCAGACGCTTGCGCTCTTCTTCCTCTTTCTTGCGCGCCTCGGCTTCGCGTCTGCGCTCTTCCGCCTCGCGCGCCTTCTGAGCCTCGAGGCGTGCCCGGGCTTCCTTGAGGTCGGCGCGCATTTTCTCGCCTGTCTGGCGCATGCGTTCGCCGACGTTCGCCAGTTCCTCCCCGCTGATCTCGGCCTGTTGGGCCGCCGGGACCGCAACCGGGAGTGAAATGAGCAATGCCGCGGCTGCGGCACCTGCAAGACTGAATTTCATGCGTTATCCCCTTCCATATGCTTGATCGAACGACGAACAGGCATCCACTGGACGCCTGTCCGCCATACAGGGGATTAACGGCCGGAGTCGAGTCCGGCTTGATGGGACATTTATGCGGGGACGGCTTCTTCGAACTCGAGCTTGACCTTGTCGTCCGCATCGATATCGATGACGACCTTGCCGCCGTTCGCCAGCCGGCCGAACAGGAGCTCGTCGGCCAGCGCCTTGCGGATGGTGTCCTGAATCAGGCGCGCCATCGGACGTGCTCCCATCTGGGGGTCGAAGCCGTGCTTGGCGAGGTGCGCCTTCAAGGCGTCGGTAAACACCGCCTCGACCTTCTTCTCGTGCAGCTGCTCTTCGAGCTGCATCAGGAACTTGTCGACCACCTGCAGGATGATGGGCTCGGACAGGCCGGCGAAGGGGATGATCGCGTCGAGACGATTCCTGAATTCCGGCGTGAACAGGCGCTTGATGTCCTCCATCTCGTCGCCGCGTTCGCGCGAGCCGGAAAAACCGATGGTCGCCTTGTTCAGCGTCTCGGCGCCGGCGTTGGTGGTCATGATGAGCACCACGTTGCGGAAGTCGGCCTTGCGTCCGTTGGTGTCGGTCAGCGTGCCGTGGTCCATCACCTGCAACAGGACATTGAAAATGTCCGGGTGGGCTTTCTCGATTTCATCCAGCAAAACAATTGAATAGGGTTGTTTGTTGATGGCTTCCGTCAACAGTCCGCCCTGGTCGAATCCGACATAGCCGGGCGGCGCGCCGATCAGGCGCGAAACGGCATGACGTTCCATGTATTCGGACATGTCGAAGCGGATCAGTTCGACGCCGAGCACGTAGGCGAGCTGGCGCGCGACTTCGGTCTTGCCCACCCCGGTCGGGCCGGAGAACAGGAAACTGCCGATGGGCTTCTGCGGGTTGCCGAGCCCGGAGCGCGACATCTTGATCGCCGTCGCGAGTGCGTCGATGGCGGCGTCCTGGCCGAACACCACGGCCTTGAGGTCGCGGTCCAGCTTGGCGAGCGAAGACTTGTCGTCGGACGACACGCTCTTGGGCGGAATGCGGGCGATCTTGGCAATGATGTCCTCGATTTCCCTGGGCGTGATGACGCGCTTCTGCTTGGATTTCGGCAGGATGCGCTGGGCGGCGCCCGCCTCGTCGATCACGTCGATGGCCTTGTCCGGCAGATGGCGGTCGTTGATGTAGCGCGCCGACAGCTGCGCGGCCGTGGTGAGCGCCGCCGCCGTGTATTTGACGCCGTGGTGGTCCTCGAAGCGGGATTTCAGGCCGCGCAGGATGGCCACCGTCTCGTTCACCGAGGGCTCGGGCACGTCGATCTTCTGGAATCGCCGCGAAAGTGCGTGGTCCTTCTCGAAAATGCCCCGGTATTCGGTGTAGGTGGTCGCGCCGATGCAGCGCAGCTGGCCGGACGACAGCGCCGGTTTCAGCAGGTTGGATGCGTCCAGCGTACCGCCCGACGCCGCGCCGGCGCCGATCAGGGTGTGGATTTCGTCGATGAAGAGGATGGCGCGCGCGTTGTCGGAAAGCTGCTTCAGCACGCCCTTCAGGCGCTGTTCGAAATCGCCGCGGTATTTGGTGCCGGCGAGCAGCGCGCCCATGTCGAGGGCGTATACCGTGCTCTGCGCCAGGATGTCCGGCACCGAACCCTCGATGATGCGGCGCGCCAGACCTTCGGCGATGGCGGTCTTGCCCACGCCGGCCTCGCCCACCAGCAGCGGGTTGTTCTTGCGGCGGCGGCACAGCGTCTGGATCACGCGCTCCAGTTCCTGGTCGCGTCCGATCAGCGGGTCGATCTTGCCGGCCAGCGCCTGCGCGTTGAGATTCTGCGCGAAGCTGTCGAGCGGCGAAGTCGAGGCCGGCTCGGCGCTGGTTTCCGCCGGTTCGTCCGGCCGCGGGGCCGGCTCGCCCTGCGGCGTCTTGGTGATGCCGTGCGAGATGAAATTGACGATGTCGAGCCGGGTCACGCCCTGCTGCGAGAGGAAATACACGGCGTGCGAGTCCTTTTCACCGAACACCGCGACCAGCACGTTGGCGCCGGTGACTTCCTTCTTGCCCGAGGACTGCACGTGCAGGATGGCGCGCTGGATGACGCGCTGGAAACCCAGGGTCGGCTGGGTGTCGACCTCGCCCTCGCCCGCCACCTTCGGCGTGTGCTCGTCGATGAACTTGCCGATCTGCTCGCGCATCGCATCGAGGTTGGCGCCGCAGGCGCGCAGCACCTCGGCGGCAGAGGGATTGTCCAGCATCGCCAGCAGCAGGTGCTCCACCGAAATGAATTCGTGGCGCTTCTGCCGCGCGTCCATGAACGCCATGTGCAGCGTGACTTCGAGTTCCTGGGCAATCATCTAACTCTCCTCCATCGTACATTGCAGCGGATGCTGGTGCTGCCGCGCGAAATCCACCACCTGCTCGACCTTGGTATGCGCGATATCCCGAGGATACACCCCGCACACCCCCACGCCCTCGGTATGCACTTTGAGCATGATCTGCGTCGCCCGTTCTTGGTCGATGCCGAAAAACTTTTTCAGGACATGGACCACGAATTCCATCGGCGTGTAGTCGTCGTTGAGCAGCAGCACCTTGTACAGGGGCGGCGGCTTGACCTTGGACGCCGCCGGTTCCAGTAGAGTAGTGCCTTCTCGCTTGGTTGCCATAGCCCGAATAAGCCTGAATTACTGGTCCTATTTTGATGGCACGCGCGGATTTTTCAAGCCTGTTGGGAGTGAGGCCAAACATTTCCGGAAAATTTCCGGCCGCTCACCCGCCAGCCTGCGCTCGCCGGCGTTCAGGAACAAGCGGCCCAGTCCGGGATACGGGTTCGGGCTGCGCCCCTAAAAACCTGGCGGGGGTAGCTGGAAGGCAGCCTGCACGAACACGCAGGCCAACCCCAGATTGATGATGCCGAGCTGCTTGAGTTTGCGGTACAGGACAGGCACCGATATGCCCAGCTTCTTCGCAACGATGCGTCGCGAGCCGTAACGCCTGAGCAAGGCGCGTATCGCCTCGGCCTCGGCTTGATCGCGTGCGGGGTCGCGCAACGCCGCTTCGTCGATAGGCGCATGCGGCAAACCCGGGCGACGCACCGCCGCGCCGATCCCCGGGGCCTTTGCGGACGGAGGCGCCTCGTGCGAATGATCGCCTCCCCCCGGCGGCCTGGGGACGATGTCGTCCGCCTCGATCACGCCCTGCGCGCAGCGCGTCGTCGCGCCGAGCAACAGGCTGTACAACTCCCGCATGTTGCCGGGCAAGTCGTGCGCCGCCAGCGCATCCATTGCGGATCGGGTCAGCCGGCACTCGATTCCGGCTTCGTGCGCGATTTGCGCCAGCAGCGACTCGGCAATGAGCGGAATGTCTTCGCGTCGCTCGCGCAATGCCGGCACCCGTACCCGGAACCCCGCGACGCGATAGAACAGATCCTGGCGGAATGCGCCCTCCGAAGCCATGCGGCCGAGATCGTTCCGGCTTGCCACGATCAGCCGCGCATCGCAGGCGCGCATGATCGGACTGCCAAATGGGCGGCAGTCGCCGCTGTCGAGCACGCGCAGGAGCTTGCCCTGCAGAAAAAGCGGCAGGGAATCGAACTCGTCCAGAAACAGCGTGCCGCTCTGGGCCTGCCCGAACACGCTGCGCCGGACCGGATGCCTGCTGCCAGACCCCAATCCGAACAGCTCGCTTTCGATCTGGCCCGCCGTGTGCGCGGCGCAATTGAACGCGACAAAGGCAGCGCTTCTGCGCGGGGAGTTTTCATGGACGAAACGGGCGGCGAGTTCCTTGCCGGTGCCGCTTTCACCGTGCAACCAGACGGTCACACCCGTTTTGGCCGCCTTGGCGAGCTCGGCAAGGAAACGCACGAAGGCCGGGCTCTTGCCCGTCAGCCTGTAGGCCCTGCCGTCGAGTTCCTTGCGCGGCAGCAGCCGTTGCAAGGATTCCATCATGTAGACGTTGCCGTCGGCGTCGTGCAAGGGGTGCGCCTGGATGCGCACGTAATCCGGCTGCCCCTGAAAATCGTAGTGGGTATGCAGGACCTCGCCCGGGCTGTTCGCGGCAAACGCTTCGCGATGCGGACATTGCTCGCCGTGTTCATGACAGGGAACGGAAGAGCGGTGCGACACTTCGTGGCAGGTCCTGCCCACCACCTCGTCGGGTTCCACGCCGTAGGATTCGCAATACGCCTTGTTTGCGGCCACGATACGGTAATTCGCGTCCACCAGAACCGTGGGCGCGTCGCGTGTATCCAGCAAGGCATGCAGCGGGATGACGATAGAGCGGTCCATGTTTCCCCTTGCGCACGGCCGCTCACAGGTTTGCGGCAGCCAATCCACGATGGTCACGGATACCCCGTCCGCCACGGGGTGTTTTATTGCGCGCCGCGTTCCGGATCACGGCGTGCGTCATATATAGGTAATCATTCTAGTAGCTGCAAACCGTCCCCGCCCATAGGCCATAACGCTCACCGGCTTGTGGCGGATGCGCCATGCAGCTCAGGACTTCAGGTACACCCCCGGCTGGATGGAAATGCAGAAAGCCCCTGCGCGACAGGGCGTGCAGGGGCTTTGCATGGATCTCCGGCGGCCGACAACCCGATTTGTGTGGCCCCAAGCTGGCTGGATCAGTCCCGCAACAGGTCTTCGGCTTGTTCGATCCAGCCCTCGACCTCGGCACAACTCTGGCCGGACGGCAACAGGTCGCTCCAGCAACGACGCGCCTCCTTGATGACGTTGGCAAGCTGCCAGCGCGATTCGCGCACTATGAACTGCATATCGGCCAGCGCCGCGGCGTCGTCCCGCATGCTCGCGATCAACACGGATAGTTCGTCCGGCTGGAACCCCGTTTCCACCAGCGTGCGCTCGATTTCGGTCACGCGTTGGTCGACGAACCCGACCAATGGCGACTGGCCCGGCTGTGGCGATTTTTTCGTGCACGAAGGACAGGCCGTATGCCAGAGTTGCAATACTTCCGCGATTTGATTGAGCTGCGCGACGACTGCATCGCTTGAAACCGGCACACTGCTGTCTGCGCCGTCCGAGGTATCCGCAGCCAGCAGGCCGGCAATGTGGTCGATCCGCGCGGGCGGGAAACGGCGCCGGTTCATCTTCAGCATCATCGACAGACGCCTGGGCCCATGTGCTTCCCAGCTCTTCTCGGAGACGGTGGCGACCACCTCGGCCAACATGAGAATCTGCCCGATGGGGCTGATCTCCTCGCCCTTGAGGCCGCGCGGATAGCCGCTTCCATCCATGCGCTCATGGTGCTCCAGAACGGCCTTGCTGATTTCCGGATGGTAGGCGGGGTACTCCTGCAGGATGAGATAGGCCGTGGTCGGATGAACGCTGATCTGGCGCAGGCCCGCGGCATCGAGCCGCCCGCCTGCGCGCAGGATTTCCGGATCGATATGGAGCTCGCCGAGGTCGTGGAACATCCCGGCGGTCGCGACAGTGGCCAGATCGCGGTCGCTCATGCGGTCGCGCATGCCCAGGAACACCGCGATCACCGACACCAGCAGGCTGTGCCGGAAAAGCCGCGGATGCTGCTCGCGCGCGACGGTAAGCTTGAGCGCGAGCGGCGCATTCAGCGGAATGGCGTAAAAGGCGTTGAGCAGCCGGTCCGGCCCTGGCAAGGCAGTGCGGATGTACTCGAAGCAGGCCTCCTCCCGCAGCAGGGTGCGCGCGGCATCCCGCAGAGTGCTGTTGGTCACGCCGTTCTCGACGACCAGGCACTTGTCGATATCGGGGATCAGCTTGTGCTTGACGAGCCTCTCGCGCATTGCCGAATTGATGCGCGCGCCGGCGTCGATCAGCTTGATGCCGTTGCGGGTGAAGATCGCCTGGCTGGTCGCCACCACTTGCGTGTCGCCCATGGCGGTGACGCTGGCGATGTAGTGCTCGTCGTAACGTTCGCTCATCCAGGGCTCCGCAGCTTGTCTTTTTGGCCTGAATACTCGATCCGACCGAGTAGGAGATGGCGGAGAGGGTGGGATTCGAACCCACGGTAGGCTTGCACCTACGCCTGATTTCGAGTCAGGTACATTCGACCACTCTGCCACCTCTCCGGCGGCGCGTATTGTAACCGAGGTGTCTCGAATCCGCCCCCCGGGTGGACGAAATTTTCCTCCCGGGGCAGACTGCGCGCATGCCGTATACGAAAAAAATGGCGATATTCCGGAGAGGGACTGCCCTGATGCTGACGCTGGCGCTGGTCGCCTGCGGACAGCCCGTCGGCCCGCCCGAGGCCACGGGCGAACTTTGGGTCGGTACGCGCAACAGCCCATCCACCTACTACATCGCAACGAACGGCGAGACCGCCGGTTTCGAACACGACCTCATCCAGGCCTTTGCGGCATCGCAGCACTGGTCGCTCAACTGGATCGAGAAGGATCGCCCGGATGCCCTGTTCGACCTGCTCGACGCGCGCAACATCCACCTCGCGGCCGCTGCGTTGCCGCAGGCCGTGGTGCGCAGCCGCCACCTGCTTGCCGGTCCCGTACTGTTTGAAACGCCGGTACACATCGTGGTACGTGCCGACGGGCGGACGCTGCACAGCCCGGCCGAACTGGCCGGCAGGAAAGTGGCGCTGATCGTCGGCTCCGGTCACGCACCCATGCTGATGCGCCTGAAGCGCAAGCTGCCCGGGCTCGACTGGGTCGCGCTGGAAAACGTCTGGCCGGAAGAACTGCTGGCGCAATTGCAGGCCGGCAACTACGACGCGGTGTTGATCAACGGCATGGATTTCGATCCCATGCGCACCTTTTATCCCGAACTGCGCGTGGCATTCGATCTTCCGGACACCCAGAAGATCGTGTGGGCCCTGCCCCAGCGCACCTCGCAGACCCTGCGCATCGCGCTGGCGCGCTTCGTCGAGAGCGCGCGCAAGGACGGCACCATCAAGCGCATCTACGAACGCTATTTCGGCCACGTCAAACAGCTCGACAGCAGCGACATCCTCGGCATTCTGGAACGCCGTCCGCAGCGCTTGCCCGAATTGCGCCGCTATTTCCACGAAGCGCAGACGCTCACCGGCATCGACTGGCGCCTGCTGGCGGCGATCGGTTACCAGGAATCGCAATGGAACGCCTACGCGACCTCGCCCACCGGCGTGCGCGGCCTGATGATGCTGACCGGCGAGACCGCCGACCGCCTGGGGATCACCAACCGCCTCGATGCGCGCCAGAGCATCCTCGGCGGCGCGCGCTACCTTGCCCTGATGAAGGAGGCCCTGCCCGCGCGCATCCCGGAACCCGACCGCACCTGGCTCGCGCTCGCCGCCTACAACCAGGGCCAGGGCCATCTGGAAGACGCGCGCCGCATCGCACAGGCGCGCGGCGGCAGTCCGGACAGCTGGGCCGACGTGAAGGAAGCGCTGCCCTATCTCAGCCGCGGCACCTACGCCAGGACCATGAAATACGGTTACGCGCGCGGGCACGAAGCCCTGGGGTTTGCGGAAAACATCCGCAACTACTACGACATCCTGCAGCGACTGGAACCCGAGTACGACCCGCTCGTCAATCTGGGCCGCAACGCCGGCTCGCTCCCGGAACCGGGCTGACGCCCGCGGGGGCCACCCCGCACGCGCGGCAATCCGATGCTCTGGCCGGCGTCAGTTTCTCCAGCCCGCCCGTCCACGGGGCAGCGCCTCCGGCACGGCCACGCTGCTGTCCGCGTTCTGGCAGTTTTGGCTACGGCCGCGCTTCGCGCTTGACTTGCTGCGCAAGTTGGCCTGCGCCGAAACCATCAGCGCACAGGCTCGATACGCTCCGTGCCTCCCATATAGGGAGCCAGCACTGCGGGAATATCCACCCCACCATCGGCGCGCTGATAGTTTTCCAGGATCGCCACCAGGGTGCGGCCGACCGCCAGGCCAGAACCGTTCAGGGTGTGCAGCAGCTCGGGCTTGCCCTGCCCCAGCTTGTAGCGCGCCTGCATGCGCCGCGCCTGGAAGGCCTCGAAGTTGGAGCAGGAGGAAATCTCGCGGTAGGTGTTCTGCGCCGGCAGCCACACCTCGAGGTCGTAGGTCTTCGCCGACGAAAAACCCATGTCGCCGGTGCACAACAGCATCTTGCGGTACGGCAGGCCGAGCTTCTGCAGGATCGCCTCGGCGTTCGCCGTCAGGCTTTCCAGCGCGACGTAGGAGTCCTCCGGCTTCACCATCTGCACGATCTCGACCTTGTCGAACTGGTGCTGGCGGATCATGCCGCGGGTGTCGCGGCCGTAGGAGCCGGCTTCGGAACGGAAGCACGGGGTATGGGCGACGAATTTCAGCGGCAGCGCCTCGGCAGGAACGATCTCGTCGCGCACCAGGTTGGTCACCGGGACTTCGGCCGTGGGGATGAGGTACCAGTTTTCTTGCTTGGCTGTAAACGCGCCGCGTTGATATTCCTCCCCCTGAAGCGCAGCCTCGGCTGCTCCTTCTTTCATTTCAAACTTCGTTCGGGGCACCTTGAAGAGGTCTTCCTCGAACTTCGGCAGTTGCCCGGTGCCGCGCATCGAGTCGGCGTTCACCAGATAGGGCACGTAGACCTCGGTGTAGCCGTGCTCGCGGGTATGCGTGTCGAGCATGAACTGCGCGAGTGCGCGATGCAGGCGCGCCAGTCCGCCCTTCAACACGGAAAAGCGGCTGCCGGTGATTTTCACGGCTGCCTCGAAATCGAGCTGGCCGATGCCTTCGCCAAGGTCGACGTGATCGCGCACGGGGAAATCGAATTGCTTCGGCGTGCCCCAGCGGCTCACCTCGACGTTGGCAGTCTCGTCCTTGCCGACCGCCACCGATTCGTGCGGCAAGTTCGGCACGCCCATGAGGAAATCATTGAGCTCGGCCTGCAATTCGGACAGGCGCGATTCCAGCTGCTTCTGTTCATCGCCCAGCCCCGCCACCTCGGCCATCAGCGCCGTGGTGTCCTCACCCTTGCCCTTCAGCATGCCGATCTGTTTCGACAGGGTGTTGCGGCGGCTCTGCGCCTCCTGGGTGCGGGTCTGGATCGTCTTGCGTTCGGCTTCCAGGGCGTCGAAGCGCGCCGTATCGAACGCAAAACCGCGCGCGGCAAGACGCGCAGCGACGGAGGCTGCATCCTTGCGCAGCAATTGAATATCCAGCATGGGTCGGAACCGGCAATAATCGAAAGCGCTATTCTCGCCTATAGGCGCCGCCCGCGGCTATAGGCGGACCGCCGAACGGCGGGGTTGTGTGGTTCCGCACGGCCGCGGCACGGCGGAATCCACCATATGCAGTGGGTCGTCACCGCAGGCTTGCCATGACGGACGGCGGGGCCCCATACTGCCGGCCGAACTGGTCTTTTGGTTTGCCTACCCCGGCTTTCCTCATTGGCAGCGCCAACCGGCATCGCTGCCGCAGCCCCCACTGCGATCTTTCGCCCCCTCCGTCCGGCGCCCGCCCGCGCCGTGCCATCGGCTTACCCAGAGGAACCCGCCATGTCCAAAGAAGAACTTGTCGAAATGGAAGGCGTCGTCAACGAAGTGCTTCCGCAAACCCGTTTCCGCGTCACGCTGGACAACGGTTTCGAAATCATCGCTTACGCGTCGGGCAAGATGCGCAAGCACCGCATCCGCATCCTGGCCGGCGACAAGGTGACCATCGAGATGTCGCCCTACGATCTGACCAAGGGCCGCATCAACTTCCGCCACAAGGATACGCACGTCCAGGCGCCCCGCCCCTTCACACCCCGCAAGCACTGAAGCCGCGGGGCGCCGGCAGGCTCAGGCCGCCTCGACCATCCCCACCGCTTCTTCCACGTCCACCGCGACGATGCGCGACACGCCCGGTTCCTGCATGGTGACGCCGGCCAGATGCTGCGCCATTTCCATCGTGACGCGGTTGTGGGTGATAAAGAGGAACTGCGTCTGGTCGGACATGGCTTTCACCAGATTGCAGTAGCGGTCGGTGTTGGCGTCGTCGAGCGGCGCATCGACCTCGTCGAGCAGGCAGAACGGCGCCGGGTTGAGCTTGAACATGGCGAACACCAGGGACAGGGCCGTCAGCGTCTTCTCGCCGCCGGAGAGCACATGGATGGACGCGTTCTTCTTGCCCGGCGGCTGGGCGAAGACCTGCACGCCCGAATCGAGCAGTTCCTCGCCGGTGAGAATGAGCCTGGCCTGGCCACCGCCGAACAGGCGCGGGAACAGCTCGCCCATGTGCTGGTTCACGGTGTCGAAGGTTTCCTTCAGCCGTGCGCGTGATTCCTGGTCGATGCGGTGGATCGCATCCTCCAGCGTGGTGACGGCCTCCAGCAGGTCGGCGCACTGCGCGGCGAGGTATTCGCTGCGTTCCTGCGCCTGGGTAAGCTCGTCCAACGCGGCGAGGTTGACCGCGCCGAGCGCGGCGATCTCGTTCTGCAGCCGGATGATCGCGGCCTGCAGCTGTGCGGGCTTGGGGCTGTCGGCGAAGCCGGATTCGAGGCTGGCCTCGTCGGCCGCCGCCTCGCGCAGCTGCAGCTCGAACTGCGACTGCATAAGCATGGCTTCCTGGTCCTTCAGCTTCAACTGCTCGATCGCACGGCGCAAGGGGTCGAGGCCCTGCTCGCACGTCATGCGCGCCTCGTCGTGCGAACGCAGTTCGGCGGTCAGGCCTTCCAGCGCGTCGCGCGCGGCCGCCAGTGCGGCCTCGGCCCCGGTGCGCGCGGCGAGCGCGGCCTGCAGTTCGGCATCGAGCGCATCGGCCGGCAGATGGGCGAGTTCGTCGCGCGCCTGCGCAAGACGGCTGTCGTCGTCGGCAATTTCCTGCTCGACGCGGGCCAGCGTCTCGGACAGCTCGCGCATCTTGTTGCTGCAGGTGGTGAGCGCAAAGCCGGCTTCCTGGTGCCGGCGTTCCATGGTGCGCTGCAGTTCGCGCGCCTCGAACACCGCACGGTCGGCCTGATCGCGCTGCTGGCGTGCTGCATACAAGGCCTCGCGCGCCGTCTCGCCCTGTTCGCGATAGGTCTTGAGGCGGGTGTCCAGCGCTTCGGCCGAGGCCTGTTCGTTCGTCAGCAGGCGCGCGACTTCCGCGAGTTCCGCGGCGATCTGGGTGGTGCGGCTCTGCACCCGTTCGACCGCCTGCTGCAGGCGCAGCAGTTCCATCTGCGCCGTGTGGTGACGGCTTTGCGTCTGTCCGGTCTGCGCGCGCAGCGCCTGGATCTCGCGCTGGCGCTCGGCGTAAGCCTGCTGCGCGGCGGCGTAAGCGGCATCGAGGCGTGCCACCTCGTCGCGCAGGCGTGCGATCTCGGTCGCCAGGTGTTCCATTTCGCGGCCGCGCGCGAGGATGCCCTCGACCGCGGTGTGCGGGCCGTGGAAGGTGACGCTGTACGGCGTGAAGACATGGCCTTGCGGCGTGACCACGCATTCGCCGGCCACCAGGCTTGCTGCGCGCGAACGCGCGTCGTCGGCGTCGTCGGCCCAGTACACCCCGGCCAGCCAGTCGGCGAGCGCGGCGTGGGCAGCCAGGTCGTCGCTGGCGATCTTGCTGGCCAGCCAGGTGTCCGGCGCTTGAGCCGCGGCCGTCCCCTGCGCGGTCCATAACGTCAGCCGTGCGGGCGGCGCGTCGGAAAACCAGTTCGATTCGGCGTTTGCCGCCACTGCCTGCAGTCGCTCGCGCAGCACCGCCTCGACCGCCGCTTCCCAGCCCGGCGCGACGCGCAGCTTTTCCCACAGGCGCGGGGCGTGTTCGAGATTGCGCTGGGCCAGCCAGCCGCCGAGCTTCTCGTCGGCCTTCAGCGATTCCTGCAGTTTCTTCAGCGCGGCGAGTTCGGCCTCCGCCTGATGCAGGGCCTTGCGGGCCGCTTCCAGATCGCGCATGTGCTGGCCGCGCGCGGCGTCGAGTTCCGGCAATACGGTCTCCGCCTCCTTCAGCCCGGCCTGGGAGGCGGCGAGCGTCCGCGCCATCTCCTCGACCTCGACCTGCTTCTGCGACAGCCCGGCGGCGTCGGGCCGCGGCAGTTGCGCCTGTTCCTGCTCCAGTCGTTTCCTGCGGACATCGAGCTGTTCGATCTGGCGCCGGGTGTGGCCCAGGCTGTTCTCGTCGACCTGCCGCGCACGGTCGAGTTCGGAGACCGCTCGCTGCGCCTCGCCGACTGCCTGCTGCGCCTCGCGCAGCAGATTCTCCTTTTGCGGCAGCGTACTGTCTGTGGCCTGGCGCGCGGCGGCTTCCGCCTCGGCGAGCGCCGTCTCCAGCCCCGGTGCCTGCGCCTGCACCTCGGCCAGCGCGCCGGCCGTCGCCGTGCGGCGGGCGTGTTGCGCTTCGAGCCGCGCGCCCAGATCCTGCACCTGGCGATACAGGCGCTCGCGGGTGGCGTTCTGGTGCGCCATCGTCTGCTCGATGCGCGCCACTTCCGACTGCGCCTGATAGTAGCTTGCCTGCCTGGCGTTGAGCGCGTCCTGCCCGGCAAACTGGGTCTGGCGCGCGGTTTCAAGTGCCGATTCGATGTGGCGCAGGCGTGCGGTCTCGGCGTCCAGCTTGTTCTGCCCGTCGGTCAGGTCCTTCTCGATGCGGGCGCGCTGCTGCGCGGCGTCGTGCTTCCTGGCGAACCACAGGCGATGCTGCGAAAAGGTCAGATCGGCCTGCAGCGTGCGGTAATGCTGCGCGACCTCGGCCTGCGCGGTGAGTTTCTCGACCTGGTTCTTCAGTTCGCGCTGGATGTCCTCGACGCGGTTCATGTTGTCGCGCGCGTCCTTCAGCCGGGCCTCGGTTTCCTTGCGGCGCTCCTTGTACTTCGACACGCCCGCGGCTTCTTCCAGATAGCCGCGCAGTTCCTCGGGCTTGGCCTCGATCAGCTTGCTGATCATGCCCTGCTCGATGATGGCGTAGGCGCGTGCGCCCACGCCGGTGCCGAGGAACAGGTCGGCCACGTCGCGCCGGCGCACCCGCATGTTGTTGATGTAGTACGTGGAGTCGCCGCTGCGGTCGAGCACGCGCTTGACCGCGATCTCGGCATATTGCGACCACTGGCCGGCGGCGCGGCCCAGCTCGTTGTTGAAGCTGAGTTCCACCGAGGCACGCGACGCGGGCTTGCGGGTGCCGGAGCCGTTGAAGATCACGTCCTGCATGGTTTCGCCGCGCAGGTGCTTGGCCGAGGATTCGCCGAGCACCCAGCGCACCGCGTCGATGACGTTGGACTTGCCGCAGCCGTTGGGGCCGACCACGCCGGTGAGCTGGGCGGGCACGGGGATGACGGTGGGGTCGACGAAACTCTTGAAGCCGGCGAGTTTGATGTGTGTCAGTCGCAAGACAGGGAACCTGGGCTTTATATAATGGGTTGCTTCGAACGGGCGCCCGACCGGCGCTTCTCATTTTTGCCGCAATTCTACACCGAGCGATTCCATGCCCTCCAAACCCGCCAAGACCCTGGAAACCTTCCCCAACCCAAAAGTGGAGCGCGACTTTCACATCCACATGGAAATCCCTGAATTCACGTGCCTTTGTCCCAAGACCGGGCAACCGGATTTCGCCACGCTCGTCCTCGACTACATCCCGGACAAGCTGTGCGTCGAGCTGAAAAGCCTGAAGCTCTACATGTGGAGTTTCCGCGAGGAAGGGCACTTCCACGAGGACGTGACCAACCGGATACTGGATGATCTGGTCAAAGCGACGAAGCCGAAGTTCATGCGGCTGACCGCCAAGTTCTACGTGCGCGGCGGCATCTTCACCAACGTCGTTGCCGAGCACCGCAAGAAAGGCTGGCAGCCGGCCCCGCGCGTGGACCTGATGCAGTTCGAGCATCAATCGAATACACGCGGATAAGCCGTTGTATTTCCTCGGCATCGACTTTGGCACTTCCGGCGCACGCAGCTGCGTGATCGACGCCGAAGGCGCGGTGATGCACGAGGACCGCCGCGACTTCGGCACGCTGGAGGAATACGAGCGCGCCGGCATCTGGCGCGAGGCGCTGTGGGACCTGGTCGCCGCGCTGCCGCCGGCGATCCGCACGCAGCTTGCCGACATCGCGCTCGACGGTACTTCGGGCACCCTCATCGCCTGCGACGAGGCGCTCGACCCGCGCGCGCCGCCGCTGCTCTACAACGACGACCGCGCAGTCGAGGAAGCCGCGCTGATCGCGAAAACCGCTACCCCCGGCCACCCCGCTGCCGCCGTCACCTCCGGGCTCGCCAAGATGCTGTGGCTGAAGAAGCGCCTCGGCCTCACCGGCGCGCGGCTCTACCTCAACCAGGCAGACTGGCTCGCCGGTCTGCTCTCGGGTCGCGTCGGCATGACCGACTACCACAATGCGCTGAAACTCGGGCTCGACCTCGATACCCTGCAATGGCCGGCCTGGGTGGAAACCCTCGCCGACGTCGATTACCTGCCGGTGCCGGTCGCCCCCGGCGCCGTGCTCGCCACCGTGTCGCGGCCGCGCGCGCGCTATCTCGGCGTGCATCCCGGCTGTCTGGTGCACGCCGGCACCACCGATTCCATCGCCGCCTTCCTTGCCGCCGGAGTGAATCGAAGCGGCGACGCCGTCACCTCGCTCGGCAGCACCCTGGTGCTGAAACTGCTCTCCGACACCCGCGTGGAGTCGGTCGGGCACGGCGTGTATTCGCACTGGTTCGGCGATCGCTGGCTGGCCGGCGGCGCCTCCAACGCCGGCGGCGCGGTATTGCGCCAGTTCTTCGACGACCGCCGGCTTGCGGTGCTGTCGGCAAGCATCGACCCTGCCGTCGCCAGCCCGCTCGACTACCTGCCTCTGCCGAAAGCCGGCGAACGCTTCCCGGTCAACGACCCGACGCTCGCGCCGCGTTTCGCACCGCGCCCGGCCGACGACATCGCATTCCTGCATGGCCTGCTGGAAAGCCTCGCCCACATCGAGGCGCGCGGCTACGCGCTGCTCGCCGAGCTTGGCGCGACCGCCCTTCGGCGGGTCGAAACCGCCGGCGGCGGAGCGCACAACGCCGCCTGGTCCGGCATCCGCCAGAGGGTGCTGGGCCTGCCCGTCGCCCCCGCGGCGCACACCGAAGCCGCCTACGGGGCGGCCCTGCTGGCCCGCGACGGCGCCGCGCGCTTCGCCTGACCCGGCGCGGCCCGGCGGCCGACTACGACTAAAGTTGTATATCAATCGTTAAGCCTTTGGCCTATGGTGGGGTCAACGTTGCCCGGCGCCTGCCGCGCAACCCATCAGGGGACAAGAATGAAAATCGTCAACCACCGCCTTCAGCGGGACGACGGACATGCAGTGGATTTCCGCGCCAGCCCGCATGCTGGCGAGCCCATCAAGCCGCGCTATCTCATCGTTCATTACACAGGCGGCAGCAGTGCCGCGGGGACGATCAACTGGTTTCGCGATCCCGTCTCCAAAGTCTCCGCGCATCTGGTCATTGCGCGCGACGGCGCGGTGACGCAGCTGGTTCCCTTCGACCGCGAGGCCTGGCACGCAGGCGCCTCGCGCTGGGGCAGCCTGTCCGGGCTCAACCGCCACAGCATCGGCATCGAACTCGACAACGCGGGCTACCTGGTGAAAAGCGGCGGCAAGTGGGTCTCGCCGCTTACCCGCCGCGCCTACCCCGACAGCGAAGTCACGGTTGCAGTCCACAAAAACGATCCGCCGGGCAGCGCGCCATCCGGCTGGCACGCTTACAGCGCCGCGCAGATCGAGGCGACGCTGGCCTGCGGCCTCGCCCTGTTCACGCACTACAGCCTGAGCGATGTGCTTGGCCACGACGACATCGCGCCCGGCCGCAAGCGCGACCCCGGCCCCGATTTCCCCATGGAGTCCGTGCGCGCACGCCTGTTTGGCCGTGCCGACGACGCGCCCGAACGCTGCCGCACCACCGCGCGCTTGTACGTCCGCGCGGGCCCGGGCCCCGGTTACGAGGCCTTGCCGGGCACGCCGCTGCCGGTCGGCACCGAGGTCGAGGTGCTGGCCAGGCAGGGCCTGTGGTGGCAGGTCGACGTGGTCGGCGAGGTCAATGGCGTGATGGATATCGTCGGGTGGTGCCACAGCAAATATCTCGTGCCGGCAAGCGGCTAGCCGCCCCTCAAATCCAGCAGCCAGGAGAACCCCATGGCGAAATCCCCCAAATCCGCTAAGCCCGCATCAAACTCCGCATCCAGGAAATCCGACCCCGTTGCGATCCGCTACTGCTCGCAGCCTATCCAGCATTCCCGGCAATTCGACCCCGCCGTCGATGCGATGCGCGCACGTGCCATCATCGCGGGCGGCAAGAAATGGGTGAACGGCACCCAGCTCACCTACTACTGCTACAAGGCCGGCGACGCCGTGCCTGCCGCCTGGCGCGGCGGCGCGTCGGACATCCGCGAAGTCGGCGCAGCCTTTCAGGTCTGGTTCAAGCTCGGCATCGGCATCAGTTTCAGGGAAGTCGGCCACCCCGAGGACGCCACCATCCGCATCGGCTTCGATGCACAGGACGGCTCGTGGTCCTACGTCGGGCGCGACACCCTGAACATTCGCGACCCGATGGCCCGCACCATGAACTTCGGCTGGCCGCTCGACACCGCCTACGGGCGCGACACCGCCCTGCACGAAATCGGCCATGCCATCGGCCTGGAGCACGAACACCAGAACCCCTACGCCGGCATCGCCTGGGATAGCGATGCGGTGAAGCAATACTTCAAGGGTCCGCCCAACAACTGGGACCTGCAGCAGATCGAGTGGAACATCATGCGCAAGATCCCGCCCGCCGAAGTCAAAGGCACGCGCTGGGATCCCGATTCGGTCATGGAATATGCGTTCGGCCCGGGGCTCATCCTCGAACCCGCACCCTACCGCAAGGGCCTGACGCCCAAAGGCGGGCTGTCGAAGGCGGACAAGGACTGGATCGTCGCCTCCTACCCCGGCGCCAAGTCCAAGGAAGTCATCCCGAATCTGGAGGTGGGGCTGTCGCAAAAGCTCGCCATCAAGGCCGGCCAGACCCGCGTGTTCAATTTCACGCCCAAGCGCACCCGCACCTACCGCATCGGCACCTTCGGCACCTCGGATACCGTGATGGTGCTGTTCGAAGTCACGCCGTCGGGCAACGTGCAGATCGCCGGCAACGACGACAGCGGCACCGACCTGAATGCCCGCATCGACATGCGCCTGATCAACGGGCGGCGCTACCAGATCGGCCTCCGCCTGTATTACGCCGAAGCGGCCGCCGAAACCGCCATCATGGTCTGGTGACATGGCAGACGCGCCGACCTCGCTCGACTGGACCGGCGTCCATGCGCAGGAGCGCACCGCCATCCGCGAACCCGATGGCCGCAACGACGGACCCTACCGGCCCCTGACGGGCCTGGCGTTTTCCGGCGGCGGCATCCGCAGCGCCACCTTCAACCTCGGCATCATCCAGGCCCTGGCGGAACTGCGCTTGCTGCGGCAGTTCGACTACCTGTCGTGCGTCTCGGGCGGCGGCTACATAGGCGGCTGGCTCTCGGCCTTCATCCACCTCAAGTGCAACGGCCGCGTCGAGGACGCCGAGGACAAGTTGAAGACCGGCGGCGAGGAGAATCCGGCCATTCGTTTCCTGCGCAGCTACAGCAACTACCTCACCCCCAAGGCCAGCTTCTTCTCCGCCGACACGCTCACCGCGGTGGCCACCTATCTGCGCAATCTCTATCTCAACCTCACCCTGCTGCTGCTGACGCTCGGCGGGCTGCTGCTGCTTCCGCGCCTGCTGGTGTGGTTCGCGCGCTGGCTCACCGGCTGGGAAAACGGCAACCCCAATGTGCCGGCCCATCTCGGTCCCCTGTTCGGCGGCGGCATCGCCTGCATCTTCGTCGCCATGCTGTTCATCGGCCTCAACCTCGGCAGCCGCGGCGCCTATCACAACCGCCCCTTCTTCACCCGCCAGAGCGGTGTGCTGACCCTGGTGGTCGCACCCGCACTGCTGTCGGCCTGGTTGATCGCCTACGGGTTCTACGCTGGTGCCCCGCAACTCAAGCACATCTCGATCGGCGGCTGGGTGCTGTGGGGCATGCTGGTCTACGTGCCGCCCTGGCTGACGGGCTGGGCGCTGGGCCGTTATCTCGGGCGCAGCAATCGCGGACGGCCCGAATTCGGGCCTGGGCGGCTCGTCCAGATGGCGGTTTTCGCCGTGCTGGCCGGCGCGCTCGGCGGCCTGCTGTTTGCCGCGTTCGCCGAATTCGCGCGGTTCGTCCACCGCATCGGCAACGGCTACAGCGGCTCGTGGATCGCGTCGGCGCTGGCCACCGCCCTGCTGTTGAAGTTCTATTCGCTCACCGTGGTCGGCCACATCGGCCTGATGGGGCGCTATTTCTCGCACGAGTCGCGCGAATGGTGGTCGCGCCTCGGCGGCTGGATATTGCTCGCCTCGCTGGTATGGGCAGCCATCTTCACCATCGTCTATGTCGCGCCCGCCTTCTTCCGCTGGGCCAATGAAGCCGTCGTCGCAGCCGGCGGCGCAAGCTGGGCGCTGTCCACCGTGGCCGGCGTATTGCTCGGACGCGGCGCGAAAACCGCCGCCGACATTGGCGAAACCTGGCGCGACCGCATCGCCCAGATCGTGCCCTATGTCTTCGTCGTCGGCTTGCTCGGCCTGCTGGCGCTGGGCCTGCACCAGTTGCTGATGCTGCCGCCGTTCTGCCGCGAATGCATGTACCACGCCGGCACGCCGGCGGGCTTCATGGACGCGCTCTATCAGGAAGCCCCCAACTTCCAGCGCGCCGAACCCCAATGGATCGCGCTGCTGTGCTTCGGCAGCCTCGCCACCGCCGCCGCACTGGCCTCGCGCATCGACGTCAACCTGTTCTCGATCTACCACTTCTATCGCCAGCGTCTGGTGCGTTGCTACCTCGGCGCGTCGCGCTGCAAGGTGCGTGTCCCGCATCCCTTCACCGGCTTCGACCCGCGCGACGATCTCAAGCTGGCCGAACTCTGCAGCACGCCGCTGGGCAAACCGCAGTGCCAGCGCCCCTACCCCCTGTTCAACACCGCGATGAACCTGGTCGCCGGCAAGCAGCTCGCCTGGCAGCAGCGACGCGCCGCCGCCTTCGTCTTTTCGCCGATGGCCACCGGCTACAGCTTCACCCTGCCCGACGAACGAGGCCTGCTGCTCAGCCATTACCGCCCGACGTCGCAGTACATGGAGGGCGTGTGGATGGGCTCGGCGATGTCGATTTCCGGCGCCGCCGCCTCGCCCAACATGGGCTACCACAGCTCGCCTGCGCTGACCTTCCTGATGACCGTGTTCAACGTGCGGCTCGGCCACTGGAGCCCGAACCCGGCCAACGACAAGGTGTGGACGCTGCACGACCCACCCTTCGGCGGCACCTATCTGCTGCGCGAGCTGTTCGGCATGACCCGCCACACCTCGAAATTCGTCTACCTGTCGGACGGCGGCCACTTCGAGAACCTGGGCATCTACGAACTGGTGCGCCGGCGCTGCGCCTGCATCGTCGTCGTCGATGCAGGCCAGGATGCGAACAGCCAGTTCGACGATCTCGGCAACGCCATCCGCAAGTGCTACGCCGATTTCGGCGTGGTCATCGACGTCTGCGCGAAGGACCTGGAAAGCGGCTATTCCGCGGTGGGCCGCGTGTGCTACCCGGACGCGCCCGAAGGCCATCTGATCTACCTCAAGCCGCGCCTCGTCGGCACCGAACCGGCCGACCTGCAGAACTACAAATGCACGCATCCCGGCTTTCCGCACGAATCGACCGCCGACCAGTGGTTCGACGAATCGCAGTTCGAAAGCTATCGCAAGCTTGGCCACCACATCGGCCGCGCCGTGTTCGAGGCCACTCTGATCGAAGCGACCCAGCGTCAGGAAATGGCTGGCGACACAGGGCCCATCCTGCCCTGGCTGTGCGAAATCCTGCGCGAACGGCGCGAAGAGGCGTCATGAGCGTGGCTTGCAAGCATTTCTTCCTTGACTAAGGTTCAGGGCAGCCTGCCCTGACAACAGGAGAGCAGCATGAAGACATCGACCTGGCTAGGTTTCTTCAGCGTCGCAGCCGTCGCCGCACTGGCGTGGTTCACCCAGCAACCCGACGCCGCACGCGCCACGCTGCCGCCGGCGCCTGCCGCCGAAGCCGCGGCAATCTCGACGGCCATGCCCGATGCGGCTACGCCGTATAGTGACGCCGGTTTTCACGAAGCCGAAGCCGGCCTCTCGCCCTCGGCGCGCGCCGGTCGCGAAATCTGGTTCAAGGCCACGGCCGGCAACGCGCGCTTCCACACCTACACTTTCCAGCAGCGCATCACCGCACTGATCGACTGGTTCGGCGTGCTGCGCGGCGACAAGCGCGACAACCGCTTCAAGACCTGGGGGCTGATCAACGATCCGGGGTGCTGCACGCCGGGTTCGGACGGCTGCCCGGCGAAGAGTTACGAAGAAACCTACGGCTTCGACTGGTGCCCCGGCGATCAGGAATTGCTGAAATTCGTCGGCAAGCCTGGCTACCGCGACCCGGCGTGCGACTTCAAGGACGCCAGCGTCGATGCCAACGATCCGGAAGGCCACCGGAAAGGCCGCGAGGACAGCTGCAACCTCGCCTTCGGTACCTCCACCGGCGCGCTCGGCTTCCGCAAATTCCCCAATCCACGCTTCGACGCGGCAGCATGGAAACAGGTGAACGGCCGCCTCGGCACGTGGGAAGGCTACAACCGCACGCTTTCCAACGATCCCGCACGCTCCGACTTCAAAGTGCGAAAGCTCGCCGATGCGTCAATCGAACCGCCCTTCCTCATCGGCACCGCGTGCGGTTCTTGCCACATCGCCTTCAATCCCGCAAAACCGCCGCTCGACCCCGAGCATCCGAAGTGGGAAAACCTCTCCGGCCTGGTCGGCAACCAGTACATCCGCGTCTCCGAAGTGCTGATCTCCGGCATGCCGCACGACGATCTGCTTTGGCAGATCTTCGCCCACGCGCGCCCCGGCACCTCCGACACCTCGGCGATTCCCAACGACCAGGTGAACAACGCCGGCACCATCAATGCGCTCATCAACATCGCGCAGCGGCCCACCTTCGCGGGCGAAAAGGTCAACCGCTGGCGCAAGGCCGCAGCGTGCCCGAGCGGCGCGAAGGAAAGCGCGTGCTGGTGCGAACCCGGCAAGCCCGGCAAGTGCTGGGAAAAGTCGCTCAGGACCGAAACCGTGCATCACATCCTCAAGGACGGCAGCGACTCGATTGGCGCGCTCGGCGCGATCCAGCGCGTGTACTTCAACATCGGCTCGTGCGCGGAGCAGTGCTGGGTCAACCACCTCACCGACCTGCGCCAGCTCGATCCGCAGGCACGCAACTTCGGCCAGACGCCCTTCGACATCGGCCAGTGCCGACGGGACTGCCCCAACTTCCGCGCCGTCGAGGACCGGCTGCCCAACATTCTCGATTTCTTCCTGACTGCCCCCGAAGGCCAGGCGCGCGACCTGCGCGAGGCGCGCGCGAACCAGAAGCAGGCGCCCTACGCCGAAGCCGACCTGGTGCGCGATCTGGAACACAGTTTCGGCAAGGGCGCGGTCTCGCGCGGCCAGCAGGTTTTCGTCGCCAACTGTGCGCGCTGCCATTCCAGCGGCAAACCGCCCTTCGAAGCCGTGGACTTCCGCGCCATCGACAGCAAGAGCGGCCTGCGCTCCGACTGGCTGGGCAACGACGTGCCGACGCCGGTCACCGAAGTCGGCACGTATCGATGCAGGTCGTTGCACTCCAACCACCTGCGCGGCCACGTCTGGGAACAGTTCGCCGACGAGGACTACCACGCGCGCAAGACCGTCTCCGGCATTCTCGAACCGCACGACGGCGGGCGCGGCTACTACCGCAACATCTCGCTGCTGAACCTGTGGGCGCACGCGCCCTTCCTGCACAACAATTCGGTCGGCCCCGAGCTGTGCGGCTGGGGCGGCGACAAGGCCAATCCCTACGAGCTGTATCGCTCCAGCTACGTCGATACGAGCCAGACCGGCAATCCGCCGCTGGCGAAGGACAAGCAGCCGGCGTGCTGGAAATACGATCCCTCGGTCGACGGCCGTTTCAAGCTCTACGTCGCGTCGATGAATGATTTGCTGAATCCAGCCAAACGCATTCCCAAGGCCACCAAGGTCGACGAGGACATCGTGCTCGACATCGGCCCGCGCATCTTCGACGGCCAGGAAGAGAAACGCCTGATCGGCTTCACCGTCCGGGTGCCGGCGGGCAGCACGGCGGGCAACGTCGGCAATTTCCGCCACAAGGACTTCATCCTCGATCTGGTACGCGCCAAGCTGAAACCCGCCGAACTCGAAGCGCGGCTCGCCACCGTGCTGCCCGCCGCCGAAGCGAAGAAACTCGCGGCGGAAATGCAGGCCATCGGCAAGGCCATCGTCTCCGACCCGAACCGGCTGGTCGAGGTGGTGAAGGAAGCGCGCGCCCGCACGCCGGCGCTGTGGCAGGTCTACTCATCGTGCAGCGCGGAAATCGAGAACGATGGTCACCGCTTCGGCGAAGACCTCTCCGACGCCGACAAGAACGCGCTGATCGCCTTCCTGGCGACGCTGTAAGGGAGAACATGCCATGAACGCACGCATCCTGTTCCTCGCTGTCCTGCTGATCCTTCCTCTGTCCGGCTGCGACAAAATAAGCAGCTGGTTTGCCGGCAAGCCGGCTATCGCCTTCGCGCCCTACGGCGACGACTACGCCAGCAAGCCCGATTTCGCGCAGCTCGAATACGAATATCCGATCCCGGTGAAGGAACTGGTCAAGGTCACGCCAAAATATCTTGCCGGGCTGAACCAGGAGGAACTCGACCAGCTCTACGCGCGACTGGGTTCGGGGCCGATCCCGGACGGGCCCTTCGACGGCGAGATCGTGTTTCCGCGCGGCAGTTCAGGCAAGCTGCGCGCCGCCGAAATCATCGGCGGCCTCAAGGGCCTGGGCGTGAACTTCAAGGGCAGGATGCTGGAAACCGCGGGCGAAGCCTTGTGGAAAGGCAAGGTGTTCTACCGCGACCAGAAAGTGCTGCGCAACCGCATCCAGGATCTCGCCGTGCTGCGCCCCGTCATCGGCCCCGGCGACATCCCGAAGATCGACGTCGACGGCAAGGATGCCTGGCTGCTGTTCCCCGCCAAGCTGTATTGCGGGCAGAGCCTGATCGATTCGCGCCGCGAATCCATCATCATCGACTACGCCTTCACCGACGAAATCCCCGGGTACCGGGAGAAGCCCGACTTCCTCGCCGGCCGCCGCGGCCTCAGGGTGCGCGACGAAATCCGCATGGTGCGGCCCGGCCTCTACCTTGGCCGCGCCTACATGGATCACGCCTTCATCCTCAACTTCGTGCTCTACAGCAAGGACCTCGACCGCGCCGGCCGCGCCGAATTCGAAGCCGGCCGGATTGCGGACGACTGCTACGACGCCGTACCTCGGCGCATGGTCGCGGCGAAATAGACAGGGGGGCCCGTGCGCTTCATATCCGACATCGACTTCGCCGCGCTCACCGCACGCAGCTTTCATCCCTCGCCCGCGGCCTGGGAAGACCAGGTGTTCTATTTCTTCATGCTCGACCGCTTCTCGGACGGACGCGAGACCGGCTACCGCGGTAACGACGGCCAGAAGGTACTGAGCGGCGCAACGCCGCTGTTCGTCCACGCCGACAGCGACAACGCGCTCGCCAGCCAAACCGGGGCCGAGCTCTGGCGCGAGGCCGGCGCGCGCTTCGTCGGCGGCACGCTGAATGGCGCAGCGAGCAAGATCGGCTATCTTGCGCGCCTGGGCGTGACCGCGCTGTGGGTGAGCCCGGTGTTCAAGCAGCCGCCGTGGGCCCAGTCCTACCACGGCTACGGGGTACAGGACTTCCTCGACATCGACCCGCGCTTCGGCAGCCGCGAGGATTTGCGCCGACTGGTCGAAACCGCGCACGCCCACGGCATCCACGTCATCCTCGACGTGATCCTCAACCACGCCGGGCCGGTGTTCGCCTACGCGCCCGACCGCTACCCCGCCGGGCAGGGTTTCGACGCGCGCTGGGACGGCGGCGAGTACGCGGTACGGGGCTGGCACGACGCCGGAGGCCAACCCGCGCTGGCCTACGGCGCGCCGGTCGACGACCCCGACGCCGCGGTGTGGCCGGGCGACTTGCAAGCGCACGACACCTTCACACGCAAGGGCCGCATCAATAACTGGGACTGGTACCCGGAATTCCTCGAAGGCGATTTTTTCGACTTGAAGGACATCGACCTGGGCGACGGGCCCGTCGATCGTTTCCGCGTCTCGCCCGCACTCAAGGCGCTCACCCGCGCCTACCAGTATTGGATCGCCTACGCCGACCTGGACGGCTTCCGCGTGGATACCGTCAAGCACATGGATCCCGGCGCGACGCGCTATTTCACCGCCTGCGTGCACGAGTTCGCGCAGTCCATCGGCAAGGAAAGATTCATCCTCATCGGCGAGATCACCGGCGGGCGCGGCAACGCCTTCACGCTGCGCGAGGCCACCGGGCTCGACGCCGCGCTCGGCATCGACGACATCCCCGATAAACTGGAGTACCTGGCCAAGGGTTATCGCAACCCCGCCGACTATTTCTGCCTGTTCCGCAATTCTTTCGATCTGGGCAAGGATTCCCACGTCTGGTTCCGCGACAAGGTGGTGACGCTCTACGACGATCACGACCAGGTCAGGAAGGGCGAGAACAAGGCGCGCTTCGCCGCCCACGGCGGCGCCCCGTACGCGCTCAATGCGATGGCGCTGAACGCGCTCACCTTGGGCATCCCCTGCTTCTATTACGGCAGCGAGCAGGCGTTCGACGGCGCGGGCGGCAACGACCGCTACATCCGCGAGGCCATGTTCGGCGGCGATTTCGGCGCATTCCGTTCGCAGGACCGCCACTGCTTCGACGAATCGCACCCGCTATACCAGGCCCTGGCCGGCCTCCTGAAGGTACGCCGGCAGCACCTCGCGCTCACCCGCGGCCGCCAGTACCTGCGCGAGATTTCCGGCAACGGCGCGGATTTCGGCGAGCCGCACATGATCGGCGGCGAACTGCGTTCGGTCGTCGCCTGGTCGCGGCTCTTCCTCGACCGCGAATGGCTGTGCGCGATCAACACTGCCGCGGACAGCGAACGCGCGGCCTGGGTCGGGCTCGACTTCGACATCAACCCGGTCGACACGCGCCTGGTCTGCCTCTTTTCGTCCGATCCGGCGCAGCTCGGCAGAGAGCTGGTCGTCGCCGCGCCGCGTCCCGACCGGCGGGCCGTCTGGCTGTCGGTCCCCGCCGCCGGGTGCGTTATTTACGGGCCGCACACTTGAGCGCCCGCCTATTCCTCGCCATGTGCCTCATGCTGAACCTCTCCGCCCGCGCAGACCCCGACCTGCCGTCCGTGGGTCGCTCGCGTTTCGACGAACTCGTCGGCCAGGGACCTGTGCCCTACCCGTTTTCGGCTCTGACGAGAACAATCAACGCGCAGATGCGGCCCGACCCCGGCGGCCTGCCGCCGCTGAAAGTCACGCTGATCCCGCTCGGCCGCTCGCTGCAGCGCAACGCCGGCGCGCCGGATTTCTTCCGCTTCCCGCGCGTGGTCGCGGCAGCCGACGGCGATAACCGCCCCGGCCACGCGCCGCTGAAAGATCGCCTCTTCCTCGGCTTTCACGAAAAGGGCGAAGTCGTCGAAGTCATCAGCTACAACGACGACGCCAGCCGCTTCGAATTCCAGGTGGTGCGCGACTACGCCCCGGGCAAGACGCCCAGGATCTTCTACGCGCGGCGCGCGCTGTGCCTGGCCTGCCACCAGAACGCCGCGCCCATCTTCGCCCGTCCGCTGTGGGATGAGACGCCTGCCAATCCCCAAATCGCCACGCGACTGAAACAGGCGCGCCGCGATTTCTACCAGGTGAAGCTCAGCGGCACCGACATCGCCTATTTCATCGACGCATCCACCGACCGCGCCAGCCAGTTCTCCGTCTGGCAAACCCTGTGGCGGCAGGGCTGCGGCGAGGATACAGCCGGTGCGCGCTGTCGCCACGATGCCTTCGCTGCTGCGCTCGATTACGCAAAGAACGGCAAGCTGCCGCGCCCCGACAGCCTGCCCGGGCTGACTGCACGCTGGAAGACACTGTGGCCGAAGGGACTCGCGATTCCCAATCCCGACCTGCCCAACCGCGATCCGCTCGCGCCACTGCAAGACGCCGCCAGCGATCCGCTGCTGCCGCGCCCGCCGCTGGAAACATGGCAGGCACCGGACGTCACCGCTTTCGTCGTCGGCCTGGCCGGCATGCTGGATATTCCGGCCGTGCGCACGCTGCCGGTCCAGCTTGAAACTGCGCTCGACCGCATGCAATCGGAAGGCCGTTTCGATGCGCGGCCCTTCACCGCTACGCTGCTCGACGACCTGCAGGGTGCTCTCGGTAAGCCGCGCGCACGCAAGCAGGACAAACTTCCACCGCCTCGCGTCGAGCCCGTCTCCGCAGCCGTCAACAACCCACTGACCCTACCCTTCCGCACGCACTGCGCCATCTGCCATGACACCACGCTGCCGCATCCGCCCAATTTCCTGCATGGCAGCGCGGAACAGGTCGAGGCGAATCTCGACCACTGCGCTGAACGAATTTTTGTCAGGCTCAATCGCGCCGAGGCAAGCGCGCATGGCATCTCGCCCATGCCGCCTGCCGCTGCGCTCGCCGCGCGCGGCCTCGACCCCGCGCGCTGGGCCGCGTCGTCCGAGCTCGCCGCCCTGACGCGCGCCATCGAAGCCCGCCTGCCGGGCGATCCGCAGCGTGTGGTGCGCCGGCCCTATGCGAGCCTGCGCGCCTGCCTGCCCGACACCCGCTCCGCCGCAACGCCCGCGAGGTCTGCCCATGCCCCAGCCTTTTGACGCCTTCCAACCCGCCACCGCACGCTATAGCGGCGACAACGCGGCCGCCCTGGCGCGCGCCGCGCGGCTGGCCTACAACCCGGCGGCCGAATGCGATGCGCTGGCCGCGCAATGGGGATTCGCGCACTGCCGCCTGATCGACCGGCGCGAAACCCAGTGCCTGGTGCTGGCCAACGCCAGCGCCATCGTGGTCGCCTTCCGCGGCACCGAACCAGACAAGCTCAAGGACTGGATGAGCGATCTCGATACCCAGTTCGTCGCTGGCCCCTTCGGCCAGGTGCATTGCGGTTTCAATCTGGCGCTGTCGCACGTCTGGGACGAACTCAATGCCTGCGTCGCGGCATTCCAGGACAAGGGGCAGTCGCTCTGGGTGACCGGGCACAGCCTGGGCGCGGCACTCGCCACCCTCGCCGTAGCGCGCTGGCGCGAGGCGGACAAGCCCGTGCATGGGCTGTACAGCTTCGGCAGCCCGCGGGTCGGAAACCGGACGTTCGAACGCACCTTCGACCAGGATTTCGGCACGCGCAATTTCCGCTTCGTGAACAACACCGACCTGGTCACCCGGGTGCCGCTGCGCGCCATGGGTTTTTCGCATGCCGGCACGTCGCTGTGTTTCGACGACAAGGGCAGGCTGACCGCCGATCCGGCCTGGTGGGACGCCTTCCTCAACCGCATGCAGGGGCGCATCGAGGACCTGGGGAAAATGGGCCCGGCCGACCTCAAGCAGCATTCCATCGACCGCTACGTGACGCTGTGCGAGAAAAATCGCGCGGCGAAACCGTTCTGAGACCGCCGTGACTCCCGCCCCAACCCAATCGTGCAGCGCCTGTCGCTTCTGGTTGTGGTCCATCGTCCTGCTGGTCCTGCTGTTCGCGCTCGGCGCCGCGATCCGTTTCCTGCCCGACCGGCCAGTGACCTACGACGACCCGGTCGAGCATTTCAAATACGGGTCCACCGGCGGCGAACGCAACATGGGCTTCCCCTACTGGCTGTTCGCGGTGCTACCCGAAGTCTGTCCCGAGATGCTGCCCGGCAAGGGCTACGCATCGCTGGGCTTCGTGTTCGAACCGGGGCGCGACTTGCCGGTGGGCATGTCGAAACGGCGCCACATGGGCATCGACCGCGTCTTCCTCAACTGCGCGGTGTGCCACACCGCCACCGTACGCACTACGCCTGACGCCAAGCCCATGCTGGTCGCCGGCATGCCGGCCAACCAACTCAATCTAATGGGCTTCCAGAAATTCGTCGAAGCCTGCGTCAACGACCGGCGCTTCACCCCCGCGCAGGTGGTGCCGCGCGTCGCGGAAAAAGCCGGCAATCTGGGCCTGCTCGACAAGCACGTCGTCTACCCATTGGCGGTTTTCCTGATGAAGGATGGCGTGGCCGGGCTCACCGGGCGGCTGCGTTTCATCCATACGCAGGCCGACTGGGGGCCGGGCCGCGTCGATACCTTCAACTCGGCCAAGGCCATTTTCGGCGTGCCCTTCGAGCACCTGCCGAAAGAGGAACTCGTCGGCGTGTCCGACTTCCCGGCGATCTGGAACCAGGCGAAGAAGCAGGGCATGCAACTGCACTGGGACGGCAACAACGACCGCGTCGAGGAACGCAACCTGTCCGCCGCCTTCGGCACCGGCGCCACGCCCGAACTGATCGACCACGCCGCCATCGCGCGCATCGAGGCGTGGATCGCCACCGCCACGCCGCCGGCGTTCGGCAAATATTTCCCCATCGACGCCACGCGCGCCGCACGCGGCAGGACACTCTACGCGTCCACCTGCGCCGCCTGCCACGGCACCAGCGGCAGCGACTTCACCGGCAAGTACGTCGGCAAGGTCACGCCCATCGCCGCCATCGGCACCGACCGCGGCCGTCTCGATTCCTATACCCCGCAACTCGCGCAGAACCAGGGCATGCTGTATGCCGCCGACCCGGATCGCCGCTTCCGCCATTTCCGCAAGACCTTCGGCTACGCCAACGCGCCGCTCGACGGCCTGTGGCTGCGCGCACCCTACCTGCACAACGGCTCGGTGCCTACCTTGTGGGATCTGCTGCAACCCGCGGCGCAGCGCCCCAAAGCCTTCTGGCGCGGCAACGATCTCTACGACCCCAAGCATCTCGGCTTCGTCGCCGCCGAAGCGCCCGGCCTGTTCCGTTTCGACACCGCCATCCCCGGCAACGGCAACGCCGGTCACGAGGGCGCGGCCTACGGCACCACGCTGTCCGAGGCCGACAAGTGGGCGCTGCTGGAATACCTGAAAACCTTCTGAGGACGATGCCATGAAGACGCTCTGCAACTGTCCGCGCTGGCTGAAGATCACCGGCCTCATCGCGCTCGTGCTTGCCGTCGTCCTTGGCATCGTCGGCTACAACCGCTTCATGCGCGACTACGGCGCGACGGTGTTCGACAACCCGGACGAGCGCTTCAAGTACGGTTCCATGGGCGCGGAGAACGACGCCGGCATTCCCTACTGGATTTTCTACGTGCTGCCGCGCGTGTTCCCCGACAAGCTGCCCAAGCCCGGCGTCGGCTACGCCAGTTTCGGCGTGGTGTGGGAAGAGGGCCACGAACTGCCGGTGGGTTTCTCCAAGCGGCGCATCGGCTTCGACCGCGTCGCCAACACCTGCGCTTCCTGCCACATCGCAAGCTATCGCACGAAGCCCGACGAGACGCCGACCCTGGTCGTCGCCGGCCCCAACCACACGCTCGACCTCGAAGCCTTCTTCCGCTTTCTCGTCGATTGCGCGAAAGATCCGCGCTTCAACGCCGACACCCTGATGGCCGAGATCGAACTCGCGGCCAAACTCGATTTCATCGACCGCATGGCCTACCGCTATCTCATCATCCCCATTACCAAGAAACGGCTCACCGAACGCGAAGACCAGTTCAAGTGGATCTACCGCCACGACTTTCCCGAATGGGGGCGCGGGCGCGACGACGCGATGAACCTGACCAAGTACTTCATGATCCGCTGGCCGATGGACGACAGCATCGGCCCGACCGACATGCCGGCGGTGTGGAACCTGAAGAAATACCAGCCGGAAAAAGGCCACCGCATGAACTTCGCCGGCGACTCGCACGATCCGTATTCGGTCGTCATCGATTCGGCGCTGGGGCTGATGGGCGCGGAGCCCAAGGACAAGGACGATTTCCTGGCGCACATCGACTGGCTGGTCGATTACCTCAAGAACAAGCCGGCGCCGAAATACCCCTTCCCCATCGACGCCACCCGCGCCGCGCGCGGCAAGTCCGTGTTCGACGCGAACTGCGCCGCCTGCCACGCCAGCGCCCGCACAGGCACCGTCGTTCCGCTGGGCGAAATCGGCACCGACCGCGAGCGCATCGGCACCTGGAACAAGCAAGCCGCCATCGAGGCCAACCAGGTCGTCAAGGACATGGGCATCGAGCGCAAGGGCCTGGTCGAAGCCGAACTCACCGGCTACGTCGCGCAGTTCCTCGACGGCATCTGGCTGCGCGCGCCCTACCTGCACAACGGTTCGGTGCCGAATCTCGCCGACCTGCTCGTACCACCCGCGCAGCGCACGCAGGTTTTCTGGCGCGGCTACGACGTGTACGACCCGGTCCGCGTGGGCTTCGTCGTCCAGGGTGCCGAAGCCGAACGCGCGGGCACGCGCTACGACACCCGGCTGCGCAGCAACGGCAACGGCGGCCATCCCTTCGGCACCGCCCTGCCGGCCGGGGACAAGAGCGACCTGCTGGAATATCTGAAAACCCTCTGAGGCCTCCAATGCCAACACTCCGCATCGCCACCTTCAACGTCGAAAACCTGTTCGCCCGCTATCGCTTCAAGGACGGCTTTCAGCCTACGGCGGACGACGGCTTCACCATCAACGACACGGCTTTCCGCATCTACGACGAGGAATCGAAGAAGATCACCGCCAGGGCGATCCGCGCCGTCAACGCCGACGTGATCTGCCTGCAGGAAGTGGAAAGCCTGCCGGTGCTGGATCGTTTCAATTCGTATTACCTCGGCGGCATGAAGTACACGCACCGCGCGGTGATCGACTGCTTCGACCCGCGCCAGATCGACGTCGCCGTGCTGTCGCGCTACCCCATCGCTTCCCTGCGATCGCACCGCGAGGAGCGCAACAGCAAAGGCACGGCCTTCCTGTTTTCGCGCGACTGCCTGGAAATCGAACTCGTCGTCGGCGGCAAGACGCTCATGCTGTATGCCAACCATCTCAAGTCGATGATGGAGGGCCGCGAAGCCACTCGCGCACGACGCCAGGAACAGGCCGAGCGCATTGCGGCCATCATCGATGCGCGCTGGAAGAAATCCGGCTACAAGGGCAATTTCGTGGTGCTGGGCGACCTCAACGACTACCCCGAAGGCAAGACCGGCCTGGCCGCCCTGCTCGACCACAAGGGACTCGTCAACGTGCTGACGCGGCTGCCCGAAGCCGAGCGCTGGACGCACTACTACGCCGGCGGCAACGAATACCATCAGCTCGATTACCTGCTGCTGTCGAAGGGGCTGGCGCAGGCCAATGCCGGCGCGCCCGCCGTCATGCGGCGCGGCCTGCCGTGGCGCGCGCAGAAAGTGGGGGACGAACGGCTCGACGGCGTCGGCGAGAACGAGCCGAAGGCGTCGGACCATGCGCCGCTTTATATGGATATCACCTTGGTTTGAAGCGGTTATCCGCACATCGCAAATCTGCGGCAGCTCGCCGAATTGATCTGGAAGGGGAATGGGCCATGCGAATCGAAGACATCAAACAGTGCGAAATCGGCAAGCCCTGCAACCGTTGTGCAACACGCATGCTGGGGTTCGTCGGCTTCGTGCTGCTGCTGGGGCTGCTAGCCGTTTTGTTCGCGTCTTTCGCACACGCGTCCGGCTCCGACACCTGTGTCGAAGGCTACGTCTGGCGGGAGGCCTATCCGGGCGATCACGTCTGCGTGACGCCGGACGTACGAAAACAGGCCGCCGCCGACAACCAGCTTGCCGATTCGCGCCGCGAACCGCAGGGCGGCGCCTACGGACCCGACACCTGCAAGCCCGGTTTCGTATGGCGCGAGGCGCGGTCGCAGGATCATGTGTGCGTCACGCCCGAAGTACGCGCGCAGACCGCGCGCGACAACGGCCTGGCGAACGCGCGACGCCAGATGCCGCCGGCCGCAGCCAACGGCGGCGGCCCCAGGCATGCGGAAGTCTGGTCCGCCACCAGGCAGGCGACGAGTCCCCCCGCCCCCATGGCCTTGCCGAAGATGAGCCAACCCGCGCCTGAAGCCATGCCGGCGCCGACGCCCGTACCGCGCGAAACGGCCACGATGTCGTCCGGCTTCAGGCTGCCGGAATTTCCCTGGCCGCCCCCGCCTTTTTCAACCCGGCTGAAACTCGACCGCGCCCTGCTGGTCGCTGGGCAGCCCGCGCCCACCAACGGCAGCGTGGCCGCAAGAATGGAACAGGCGCTCGCCGCCAACGGCTACAGTCAGCTCAGCTACTACGCCGTGCCGGACGGCTTCGCCATCGTCACGCAGATCGAGCGCATCGACGATCGGGCGGCCTCCGCCGCCGAACAGCGCTGGTCGACGCAAGTGCCCCCGGTCTCGCTGATTCCGTTCAACCTCGACGCCTACATCAAGGCGCTGCTGGGCAGGAACGGCGACAGCTTCCGCGTCCTCGTGTTCGCCTTCACGCCCACGCCTTTCGCCGCCGCCGGCGCGGCCGTCACGCCGGGCGAGGCCATGGCCTGGGCGGAAAAAGGCGCGACCGCCCTGCCTGCCGCACTGGCCGCCAGACCTTACGGCAGCGATACCGTCTGTACCGCGCTGGTCTACGAATTCAGGATATCCAGCCTGGGCGCCGCGGCGAAACGTCCCGGCGCCTTCAACGGCGAACAGCACCTGCGCGCGGCCGGCATTCTGAAAACGCTGGAGCGCGCGCCATGACGCTCACCATGCACACCGCGCGCAAACGCCTGGCTCTGGTCTGGTTCCTGGGCGCCGCCGTGTGCTTCGTCGTGCTGCTGTTCATCAGCTTCTTCTCCGCGGACGCCGACCCGACCGGCCTGTGGGACTGGTTCCTGCCCGCCGTCGTCCCCAACCTGTCGCTCATCATCGGTGTGCTGGTCTACGCCCACCGCCAGGCCCAGACGGATACGCGCATCGATCCATTCCTCTACCGGCTCGCGTTCTGGCTGTCGCTGCTCTACGTGCTGCTGCTGTTGCTGCCGCTGCTGTTCTTCCCCCTCACCGGCAAACCCCTGCCCGAACTGCTGAGCATCTCGCGTCTCTGGCTCGCCGCCGTGCAGGGTCTCGCCACCGGCGTGATGGGCGCGTTTTTCGTGCGGCAGGACAAATGAACACACCACTTACTTCACCTGAAAGGATTCGAGCATGCCCAAAAAAACCGTTGCACTGACCGCCGCCGAGCGCAAACAGATCGAGACCAAGTTTTCGCTGACGCCCGCGAAGATTGCAGCCGAACTGGCCAAGGCCAAAAAGCCGGCGAAAACGAAACCCGCCGGCGGACGCGCGGGGCCGGCGATGGCGGCGTGGGGCGAGCCGGAACGCAAGTTCTATCCCGATTTTCCGCTCGGCAAGTTCGAAGGCGAGCCGTATCTGGTGTGGGTGAAGCCGGACATTTTCCGCATGGAGCCGCACACCCCGCGTTTCCGCTTCATCCGCAGCACTGGCGAAGTCATCGAACCCGGCAAGATGTTCACCGACGGCGGCTCGATCCCGCGCGCGCTGTGGGTTTTCAAGGATCTGTCGCCGTGGGCCTACGCGCCGGCTTTCCTGATCCACGACTGGCTGTTCGACAGCCATCATGCCGGCACCACCGACAAGCGCTTCGAGGAGGTGCGCGACATCATGATGGAAGGCGTGAAGACGCTGATGGAATCCGGCGTGTGCGAATCGAACCGCTTCACGTTCGATCTGATTTATTCCGGCATTGATTCCTTCATCGCGCGCAGGGTATGGGCCGGAAAAAATTGAATTTTGCAGTTTTATTCACCTACTCAATAGGGAGAACAAGATGAACCAAGCTGCAAAAGGATACGGCTGCCCTTGCAGGCTAATTCCAGCTTTAGCGCTCTTGCTATTTGGCGGTTGCGCGGAACTCAATTCCATTTATCGTTCGCAGGCTTTGCCCAAGCAAGAGCCACATGTGGTCAGCATCGATGCGAAACAGCGTGTGCTGCTCACAAATCCGGTGAAAACACCCAAGATCAGCAAGACCGAAAAGGGCACATCCACCTTAAGAAATAATAATGATGGGCAGCAACAACAGTCGTCCTTTGAAACAAAAACCGAGACGGCGGAAACGACGATAACGCGCTTTTGCGCCGAACCGCCTCCTGATGTGTTCACTGCGCTGGCATCCAGCTTGGGGGCTGAGGCCTCGTTGAGCAGGTCTGCGACGCCCGAAATAGCCGCCAAGCTGGCCGTCACCATGTCGGAAAATGCCGCCACCATAGAACGGACACAGACTGTGAATATCCTGCGCGAAGCAATGTACCGGAATTGCGAACGCTACCTGAGCGGCGCGATTACGGAGGAAGAGTTCATCGTTCAGGCCGCGCGCGATCAGCAATTGATTGTGCAGGTATTAGCCATTGAACAAATCACGGGCGTCGCCCGTGCCCAATCCTCCGCGCTGACCACGATTGCCAAGGCGGCAGCCGGCGGCACAAGCGATATCAGCTTGCAAGCCCTGTCCGATGCGAAGAAGGACGTCGACGCCAAGCGTGCAGCCAACGCCAAGGCAATGGTCGAAGCCAACGACCAGCTCCCGGCTGGAACGTGCGGCGCCAGCGATATCGACACGAACAACCCACCCAGCGGAATAAGTTCGGAAGAAGCAAAGCTCAAAAACACCAAATGCGGAGATGCCAAAAACGCCGCCAAATTGACCCGTGAGGCTGAAGATTACTTCGCGCTCGTGCAACAAACGGTTGCCAAGCAGGGCGCTGTCAGCAGCGAGACGCAAGGCAGGCTGGCCAGCGCGGCATTCAACGCTTCAGAGGCCAGTACGGAAATTGCCGAAAGAGTCGTCGATATCGTCAGGCAATACCATGCGTTCGACGAGATCGGAATGACTTGCGTGGTGAAACTTCGCAAGGACAAAGAGCCGCCCGAATACTGCAAGAAACTGATCGAACAGATGGCGGACACGCGTGCCGCCCAGCTCGGTCTGGAAGAGAGCCGTCTGGACGCCCTCCGCGTCCAGACGTTTCGTGCCGGAATTGAAACTGAAACGCTAAAGAACGCCGGATTGGTGTGGGAAAAACTGGGCCGCAACGTCACGCCAGAAAATCTCAAATCGCTGGTCGACAAAGCCGGCGTCGCACTTGCCGACGCGCACAAGAATAGGCTTCTAAATGCCAAGTCGGATTTAGAGGCTTTTACCAGGGCCTTCAGGAAATTGCCCCCCGACCAACAAGAAGCGCTAGCCAAAGCCACAGGTTCGCCTTGACCACAACATTTTTTCACGTCATTTAAACCGGGAGAAAACCATGTCAGAAATTTATGTCGTTTGGGCCAGAGACGCGAACAAGGCGCAAGCCAGATTTGAACAAATCGTGGATGGCGCTAATGCTCGCGTACTGAGACGAGGCGATTTTGAGCTGATCCAATCTGAAGATATTGATAAAGGTAAATCGCTGGATAGCGGGGACGCACGCTACTGCATCGTTTTCGAGCTGCCTGATTAACGACGGCAGTAACTGAACAGACCAGGGAGGCCGCCATGAGCCAGACAACGTCAAACAAGAAACCCCCCACTGCGGAAGAGGCAACCGGCAAACGCCTCGACGCCTTTCCCGACCGCATCGACCTGCGCGACTGGTATTACCGTCCCGCGCTTACGCCCCTGCCCGACGCCTATCTCGCCTGCCCGCTGATTCCGCGCTCGCAAATCCTCAACCAGGGTCAGGAAGGCGCATGTACGGGTTTTGCGCTGGCGGCAGTGGTGAATTTCCTCCGCACACGTCGTGCGCTGAAAGGACGCGTCAGCCCGCGCATGCTCTACGAACTGGCGCGGCGCTACGACGAATGGCCGGGCGAAGCCTACGAAGGCTCGTCGGCGCGCGGCGCGATCAAGGCGTGGGTGAAGCATGGCGTGTGCTTCGAGGCATCCTGGCCGCACACCCGGCAAGGCATCGCCAACATGACCGATGCGGTGATCGACGAGGCGAAGAAGTCGCCCGGCGGCGCGTACTATCGCATCAAGCCGCAGAACGTGCGCGACATGCATACCGCACTCTGCGAAACCGGCATCCTCTACGCCACCCTGATGGTGCATGCCGGGTGGGCCTCTCCCGGGGGCAGCAGTGCGCATACGGTGGTGGTGCCGGTCGAAGGGCGCCGCACGCCCTACCGCTTTCCGGTGATCCGCCGCAGCGGCAGCGCCGACGGCGGCCATGCCATCGCCATCGTCGGCTACACGCCGCAGGGCTTCGTGATCCAGAATTCCTGGGGGCCCGACTGGGGTGCGGACGGCTTCGCCTTCCTGCCCTACGAGGATTTCCTCATGCACGCCACCGACGTGTGGGTGGCGCAGCTCGGCGTGCCGGTGACGATGGACCTGTGGGCCGGCGATCCGGCCATCGATACCGCCGGCATCCAGCGCGCCAGCCGCACCATCCCGCTCGCCGACATCCGGCCCTACGTGGTCGACGTGGCGAACAACGGCGAACTGTCGGACAGCGGCGAATACTGGACCACGCCGGAAGACCTGGCGCGCCTGTTCAACGAGACCATTCCTGCCGCCACGCAGGGCTGGAAGAAGCGCCGCATCCTGCTGTATCTGCACGGCGGCCTCAATTCCGAATCGGCTTCGGCCAAGCGCATCGTCGCCCTGCGCGACGTGATGCTGGAAAACGAGATCTATCCGCTGCACGTCATGTGGGAAAGCGATTTCCTCGCCAGCGTGGGCAATCTCTTCAAGGACCTCTTCACCGAGGCGGACAGGCTCGCCGGCGGCGGCTTCCTGGAAAACCTCACCGAGGCCAAGGACCGCGTGCTCGAACTCACGCTCGCGCGTGCCGGCTTCCGCATGTGGGGCGAGATGAAGGAGAACGCGCAGCTCGCCTCCGAACACGCGCAGGG
>JBGAFQ010000016.1:0-52035 GCA_044227195.1 Thiobacillus sp. | reverse complement strand
CGCTCTGCGCGCGGTCGAGCAGGCGCACGATGGAAGCGAGCCGTGTGTCGGCGCCGAGCCGGTCCACGCGCACGACGAGCGGGCTGGCCTGATTGAGGCTGCCGCCGACGACGCGCGCGTCGCGGGCTTTCGATACCGGCAGCGATTCGCCGGTGAGCATGGCTTCGGAGACGGCGCTGTCGCCCTCCACCACCACGCCGTCGGCGGGCAGGGTCTCGCCGGGCCGCACCAGGATGTGGTCGCCCACCGTCAATCGGGCGACCGGTACCTGTTCTTCGGCGCGTGCCGGCCAGTGCGGCAGGCGCGTGGTGGCGGCGGGGATGAGCTTGACCAGTTCCTCCACCGCCGCGCCGGCGCGGCGGCGCGCGTTCATTTCGAGGAAGCGCCCGGTCAGCAGCAGGAAGATGAACATGGTCACCGAGTCGTAGTACACCTCGCCGTGGCCGGAGAAGGTGCTGTAGATGCTTGCGACGAAAGCGGTGCCCACGCCGAGCGCCACCGGCACGTCCATTCCGAGCGTGCGGCGCTTGAGGTCGCGCCAGGCGCCGATGAAGAAGGGCCACGCCGAATACAGCACCACCGGGATGGTGAGTACGAGGCTCGCCCAGCTCATCAGCCGGCGGATATCGTCGGTCATGTCGGTGGCGGTGTAAGTCGGCAGCGCGTACATCATCACCTGCATCATGCCGAGGCCGGCGATGGCGAGCCGCTTGATCGCGGTGTTGCGCTCGCGCTTGTGGATGTCGTCGGAGCGGCCAGGGTCGAAGGGATGCGCGATGTAGCCGATGTCGGACACTGCTTTCAATATTGCCGAGAGCTGGATGCGGCTGTTGTCCCAGCGCACCCGCGCACGGCGGGTCGCGTAGTTGATCTCCACCGACAGCACGCCGGGCAACGAAGCAATGTGTCGCTCGTTCAGCCAGATGCAGGCGGCGCAGACGATGTTTTCCAGGATCAGTGCCGCCTCGCGGATATTTTCCGTCTCGACGCGGACGAAGCTTTCCTGGATTTCCGGCAGGTCGTACAGGCCGAGTTGCGCGAGTTCGGCTTCGGCCTGCTGCGGCGTGGCGGGCAGGGCGGTACGGTGCGTGTAGTAGGCGCCCTGGCCGTTGTCGATGATGGTCTGCGCCACGGCCTGGCAACCGCGGCAGCAGGCCTGTCGGGTTTCGCCTTCGAACTGGATGGGGTATTCGGCGCCGTTCGGCACCGGCAGGCCGCAGTGGAAGCAGCCGGCGTCGGGTGTCGATTCGGCGGGCAAAAAAGAAGGGGCGTCCATGAGTCGTCCAGGAGAACCGCTCATGAATCGCCCCAGAGGAGGACGCTACAGCACGGCAGGCCCAGGAGAGATAGTGCACCTGCCGCAAACGTCAAACCGTGCCTGGCGCAAGCAAACGCGGATTTCACCGAAAACCCCAGGCACCGGGTAGATGCCTGGGTCGGCAAGGGCGGCAACGATGCTTGTGGCGCCGATGCCGATCCGGCTGGGTAAATCGTGAGGTTTGCTCTAGCCATACTTCGCTACTGCCATGTCCCGACGGGTGCGTCCGCTGGTTCCTGTCTCGATGCCCGCATTATACGGAGCGACCGGACAACGACCCGGACGTGTTGCCTGTCGGCAAGCAACACAACAGTATTGAAGATATGCATATCATAATATGTGCGTAGTGAAAATCAAGTGATTTTTTCGTTCCGCTAAGATGCGGACATGCCGGTCCCACACGACAGTCCGTCCGCCTTTCCGCCGCTCGAAACCGCGCTCGCCGACCCTAACGGTCTGCTGGCGATGGGCGGCGGCCTCGATCTGCCGCGCCTGCTCGACGCTTACCGGCACGGCATCTTTCCCTGGTTCAATCCAGGCGAGCCCGTCCTGTGGTGGAGCCCCGACCCGCGCATGGTGCTGGCGCCCGCCGGGGTGCGGGTGACGCGCTCGCTGGCCAGGCGCCTGCGCAACGGCGGCTTCGAATTGCGCGTCGACACGGCCTTCGTCGAGGTCATGCGTGCGTGCGCCGCGCCGCGTGCAGGGGCATCCGGCACCTGGATCTCGCCGGCGATGATCGCGGCCTACACGCGCCTGTTCGACGCGGGCTACGCGCATTCCATCGAGAGCTGGCGCGGCGGCCAGCTGGTAGGCGGGCTGTACGGCGTGGCGATCGGCCGCATGTTCTACGGCGAATCCATGTTCAGCCGCGAGGCGGACGCGTCGAAAGTCGCGCTGGTGCGGCTGTGCCGGCAGCTCGAACGCTGGGAATTCGGCCTGGTCGATTGCCAGATGGAGACGCCGCATCTCGCCAGCATGGGCGCGAAGACCATGCCGCGCGCGGCATTCGCGAAGCGGGTGGCGGAGTTGGTAAACTTGCCGCATCGACCCGGCCCCTGGAACTTCGATGCATCCGACTGAACCGCCTTTCCAGCGCATTCAGTTCTATCTCACCGCGCACTACGACTGCAGCTATCTGCCGGGGCGGCGTGCGCGCTCGCAGGTCGCCACGCCCACGCATCTCATCGACCGTCACGCCTACAGCGCGCTGATCCGCGCCGGCTTCCGTCGCAGCGGCCAGTTCACCTATCGCCCGCATTGCGAGCACTGCCGAGCCTGCGTGCCGGCGCGCGTGGACGTCGCGCGCTTCGTGCCCAGCCGCACCCAGCGCCGCTGCCTCAAGCGCAACCGCCAGCTGGAGGCGCGCTTCCTCCCGCTCGATTTCAAGGAGGAGCATTACGCGCTGTATCGCCGCTATCTCGGCAGCCGCCACGCCGGCGGCGGCATGGACCGCGACGGTCCCGACCAGTACACGCAGTTCCTGCTGTCGTCCAACGTCGATACGGTGATGGTCGAGTTCCGCGACGGCGACGCGCTGGCGATGATCGCGGTGGTCGACCAGATCGACGACGGCCTGTCCGCCGTCTACACCTTTTTCGACCCCGACCGCGCGCAGGACAGCCTCGGCGTCTACGGCGTGCTGTGGCAGATCGAACTGGCGCGGCGGCTGGAACTGCCGTATCTATATCTCGGCTACTGGATCGCCGAGAGCCGCAAGATGGCGTACAAGACGCAGTACGCGCCGCTCGAAGGCCTGATCGACGGTCGCTGGCAGACGCTCGACCCGGCATGAACTGGTGGGGCGTGCTTGCGCTGACGCTGCTGTCGGGCTGCGCGCTCACCGTGAGCGAACCGCGCGCGCTCGCCCCCATGGAAGGATTCGCGCCGCTGCCCGGCGACGCCCGCGTGTGGGTCGAACCCGGTTACGAAGCCTACGGCGAACGCGTCGCCACTGCGCTGCCTGCGGCGATCGTCCGGGTCGAAGCGGCGCACTACCTGCCTTTCCTGCACGCGCCGCGCGTGTACGTGTGCGGCAGCGACGCCTGCTTTAGTCGCTGGGTGCTGACGCCGAAGCTCTCGGCTGCCGTGGTGCCCGACAACCGCCTCATCCTGTCGCCCAACCTCGACGGCAGGGAAAGTGCCCGCCTGCCTGCGCTGCTGACGCACGAACTCGCGCACCTGCATCTGGGTCAGCGCATCGGCCACTATCACAGCACCCTGCCGGTATGGTTCCACGAAGGCTGGGCCTCGCTCACCGCCGGCGGCGGCGGGGCGGAATACGCCACCGATGCACGCGCGCTCGAATCCATCCGCGCCGGCCGGCGGGTCAATCTCGCGTTGCGCGACACCCCGGACAAGCGGCACCGCGCGGCGGCGTCCAGCCTCACCATCCACGAGTTCTACCGCCAGTCCATGCTGCTGGTCGGCTGGCTGAAGGCGCAGGACGAAGCGCGCTTCCGCCGGCTGGTGCTGGCGGTGCAGGACAATACCGATTTCGAGATCGCCTTCTGGAATGTCTACGGCCAGGCGCCGGCCACGCGGCTGGCCGGTTTCTACGACGGCGTTCTCGGCGATAATCAGACCATCCAGGCCGCACCGGCCGCACCCCCGGCACAACCATGAAACCCTATCTCGACCTGATGCGTCACGTGCTCGAACACGGCACCCGCAAAGAAGACCGCACCGGCACCGGCACCCTCTCGGTGTTCGGCTGGCAGATGCGCTACAAGCTCGCCGAAGGCTTTCCGCTCGTCACCACCAAGAAGTGCCACCTGCGTTCCATCATCCACGAACTGCTGTGGTTCCTGCAGGGCGACACCAACATCCGCTACCTGAAGGAAAACGGCGTCTCGATCTGGGACGAGTGGGCGGACGAGAACGGCAATCTCGGCCCGGTCTACGGCCATCAGTGGCGCAACTGGCCCCAGCCAGACGGCGGCACCATCGACCAGATCAGCGAAGTGGTGAAGACGCTGAAGACCAACCCCGATTCGCGCCGCATCATCGTCTCGGCGTGGAACGTCGCCGACCTCGACAAGATGGCGCTGGCGCCGTGCCATGCCTTCTTCCAGTTCTACGTCGCCGACGGCAAGCTCTCCTGCCAGCTTTACCAGCGCAGCGCCGACATCTTCCTCGGTGTGCCGTTCAACATCGCCTCGTATGCGCTGCTCACCATGATGATGGCGCAGGTCGCCGGCCTGAAGCTCGGCGACTTCGTCCACACCCTGGGCGACGCCCACCTTTATCTCAACCACCTCGACCAGGCGCGCGAGCAGCTTTCCCGCGTGCCGCGCCCGCTGCCGACCATGACCCTGAACCCGGACGTGAAGGACATCTTCGGTTTTCGCTTCGAGGACTTCACCCTGAGCGGCTACGACCCGCATCCGGCGATCAAGGCGCCGGTGGCGGTATGAACGCGTCGAAGAAACCGCGCGTCAGCGTGATTGCCGCGCTGGCGAAGAACCGCGTGATCGGCATTGAGAACCGCCTGCCGTGGCGGCTGCCGGAAGACCTCGCGCACTTCAAGGCGCTGACGCTCGATCATCCCATCCTGATGGGACGCAAGACCTTCGAGTCGCTCGGCCGTCCGCTGCCCGGGCGCACCAACATCGTCGTCACCCGCAACGCCGATTACAAGCCGGAAGGCTGCCTGGTCGCCGATTCGATTCCCGCCGCCATCGCACTGTGCGGGGACGTCGACGAACTCTTCTTCATCGGTGGCGCCGAGCTGTACGCGCAGGTCATTCCGCTCGCCGACCGGCTGTATCTGACCGAAGTGGACATCGAAGCCGAGGGCGATGCCTGGTTTCCCGAGTACGACCGCAGCGCATTCCGGGAAATTTCGCGCGCGTCGCACACGGGCGGAAAGGGCGACGTACTGCGGTTCGATTTCGTGACGTACGAACGGGGGTAGGTGCAGGCTGGTCTTCTTCCCGCTGCTGTCGTCGATCGTCGCTGTGTGGCAGGCCCTGATGGAAAGGAAGAAACGTCATGTCCGAACTGAGTCCGCTGGAAGAACAGTTTCCACGTCTGGCATTGGAGATTTCCACCTTCTGGGGATCGCCCGTCTGCTTCAGGCAATTGCAGGATTTGCTGATGGACAGCAGGGGCGGGCGCAAGGGGTTTCCGGCCGACGTGTATTCCGATCTGTCCTTGCTGCTGACGTTGGTGCCGCGCCCCAGGGGCCCGTACGATGTCTGGGGCGATGCGTTCGATGCGACGGATGGGACCGCATGAAGGATCGGGTTGATGATCATCGCTCCGCTTGGCGGCGCGCACACTGCAATCAAGGGAGAGCGGCATGCATGTAGAACAGAGGGACGGTATTGTGCGCTGGGGGGTGGCATGAGCGGCCTGCCCAAGTGCCCCCAGTGCGGGTCGGAGTACGCCTACGAGGACGGTGCCGTGTACGTGTGCCCGGAATGTGCGCACGAATGGCCGAAGGATGCGTCACCCGCAACGGACGAGTCGCGCGTCGTGCGTGATTCCAACGGCAACGTGCTTGCGGACGGCGACACGGTGACGGTGATCAAGGACCTGAAGGTGAAGGGCTCGTCGCTGGTGGTGAAGGTCGGCACCAAGGTGAAGAACATCCGGCTCGTCGAGGGCGACCACGACATCGACTGCAGGATCGACGGCATCGGCGCGATGCAGCTGAAATCGGAGTTCGTGAAGAAGGCCTGAGCGCGTCGCAGGATGACAGCGCACGGTTGACGGCCGCAGGACGCCCACTTTCTGCGGCGGGCGTCCTGGCACATCTGCCCGGGGCTTCAGTCGAAAGGCTGGGGCCGCGGTGTGACGTTGGTGGAAGGCGGCAGGATGGGCAGCCTGAAGTCGGGCTGCTTGCCAGTAAGGGTTTTCAGGAAGGCGACCATGTCGTCGATCTCCTCCATCATGAACGCGCGGCCGAGCTGCAGGCGCCCCATGGTATCCACGGCCTTTTCCAGGGTGTCGGCCTCGCCGTCGTGGAAGTAGGGATAGGTCAGTTCCACGTTGCGCAGGGTAGGCACCTTGAACTTCATGCGGTCGGCATCCTTGCCGGTCAGCCCGGCAACGCCCTGGGCCTTGTTCTTGGTGTCGTACGCAGCGACCACGCCCATCTTCTGGAACGAACTGCCGCCCAGAGCGGGGCCGTAATGGCAGGCGGTGCAGCCGCTGTCCTTGAACAGCTTGTAGCCGCGCAGTTCTATCCGGTTCAGCGCCTTCCTGTCGCCCTTCAGCCATTTGTCGAAGCGCGAGTCGGGCGTGACGAGGGTTTCCTCGAACGCGGCGATGGCGTCGGTGACCATGCCGATGCCGATCTCGTCGGCACGGAACACGCGCTGGAATTCCTCCTTGTAGGCGGGAATCGAGTCGAGCACGTCCACCGCCAGTTCATGCGTGAACGCCATCTCGCCGGGGTTTGCGATCGGTCCCCCGGCCTGCGCCTTCAGGTTCTTCGCGCGGCCGTCCCAGAACTGCGCCAGATTCATGCTGGAGTTGAGCACAGTGGGAGAGTTGATCGGACCGCGCTGCCAGTTGTGGCCGATCGAAGTCTTGAGGTTGTCACTGCCGCCCATCGACAGGTTGTGGCAGGAATTGCAGGAAATAAAGCCGGATTTGGACAGGCGCGGGTCGAAATAGAGCTTCTTGCCCAGTTCCACCATTGCCGGATTCTTGACCCGGGGGGCGGGGATGGGCTGCGCGGGCTCTGCGGCCCGGACGGCAAAGGGAAATATTGAAGCCAGAAGGGCGGCAGCCAGAAGATGCGATCGCATGGTGGATTCCTTGGGATTGGGTGGGTTAAGCGCAGCATTGCCGCGCGTCTTGAGTATCGATCACTTTATTAAGATATAGATATCCTTATTATTTTTGCAAAGAGGAAAAGTTGCCTTTCGTGAAGCCCAGCTGCCGGGCAGGGGAATTCCGTCTGAGGTCGGGAGCGGGTGCAAAAAAACGGGGCCGAAGCCCCGTTTCAAGCGATGCTGCGGTGGGCTCAGCCCTTGGCCGTGAAGTTGTACTCCATCGGCAGGCCCAGAGTGTCGGCCCAGACGTTCTTCGCCCAGGATTCCATGAAGGCCATTTCCAGTTCGCTTTCCTCGGCGGAAATGCCGTTGGCGTCCTTGGGCGGGATCATCGACTGTTTCTCTTCGTTCCAGCGGAACACCGTGGCGACGTGGAAGGCCGTGCCCATGCCGGTACCCGAGTAGCAGGTGTTGGTGACGACCGGCGCCGGATCCACCTGGCGGCCGGCGAATCCCTCGGACAGGGCGTAGGCGCACATCTTGCCGGTGTTGTTGGCCACCGAACCCGACTTCGGGAAGTTGGTCAGCGCGGAATCGCCCAGGATGTGGACGTTCTTGACGACCTTGGACTCGAAGGTGCGATAGTCGATGGTGCACCAGTTGCCGCTGTTGCCGTCGCGCACGCCGGCCAGGCCGCACACGGCAGCAGCGCGCATCGGCGGTACCACGTTGATGACGTCGCCCTTCACGTCGTCGAACTCGGTGCCGACCATCATCTTCTTGGCATCGACGGAACGCGGCATGTTGTTCGGACGGTAGTCGATCATGCTGTTGTCGGTCTTGTAGCCGAAATGCTTCTTCCAGGCGGCCTCGAACAGCGGCTTCTTGGAGGCGATGTCCGGGTTGCCGTCGAGGACGATGACCTTGGACTTGGGTTTGGCCTGCTTGAAGTAGCTGGCGACCATGCAGGCGCGCTCGTAGGGGCCGGGCGGACAGCGGTACGGCGCCATCGGCACCGACATCACGAAGGTGCCGCCGTCGGGCATGGCTTCGAGTTGCTGGCGCAGCACGCCGGTCTGGTCGGGACTAGCCTTCCAGGCGTGCTTGATGGTCTTCTGCGTTTCGGCGTCGTAGCCCTGCACCTTGTCGAACAGCAGTTCGATACCGCCGGCAAGCACCAGCTTGTCGTAGGCGAAGGTATGGCCGCCGGCGGTGGTGACGGTCTGCTTGGTGGTGTCGATGGCGGTGACGGTGTCCGGCACGAAGTTGTCGACGATCTTCTTCAGATAGTCGTACGGCAGGGTGATGTCGTCCATCTTGTTGATGCCTGCCAGCACGGTGTTCGAGAACGGGCACGAGGTGAACTTGGCGTTCGGCTCGATGAGCGTGACTTGCGCATCGGGCGCCCACAGCTTGAGGTAACGCGAGAAGGTGGAGCCGCCGAAGCCGGCACCGACCACGACGACCTTGGGCGCGGCACTGCCGGTTTGGGTGGTGGCGCAACCTGCAAGGCCTGCAGTGGCGGCGAGGCCTGCGGCGCCCGCGGACGCCTTGATGAAATCGCGACGATTGAGGGTCATGATAAAAATCTCCTTCTGGCTTATTTGATCGAGGCGAAGTACTTGGCCATTGCTTCGAATTCGGCATCGGTATAGCCGGAGGCGTGCTTCTTCATGACGGTGGCCGGGCGGGAGCCATCCCGGAAAGCCTTCATCTGTTCCATGAAGTAGCCGGTCTCCATGCCGGCCAGGGTGGGAATGGCGCCGCGGCTCTTGCCGTCGGGGCCGTGGCAATACGAACAGTTGGCTGCCATGAAGCGGGCGCGGGGGTCGGCATGCGCCGACAGCGCGATACCGAGCGTGCCCGCCAGTATCGCGGTTGCAATAAGGGTTTTTTTCATAGGAGATCCTCCCAAACGATTGAAAACAGGAACAGACAGCGTTCCGGATGCAACGATTGATACGGGCTTCCTGGGTTCCCCGTCCGAGATCGTTTCTATGCAACTTGGCGGGCTTCTTGGTTTCCCGCTTCTTTGACCATAATTCAGTAGCATAAAAATACTGTCAACAAGCGGTCGCTTATATAGCGCTGTTTTCGGGCGTGTGGAGCGGGTATTTTTTGGGGAGGCGGGATCAGGCGCGCGCGCCGAGCTGCAGCGCGCGCGTTTTGCTCGCGTCGTGCGCCTGGCGGTCGGCGTCGCGATCCCACGATGCGCTCGTCCAGCCGCCCAGATTTTCGAGCGCGATGCGGCCGAGCGCGTCTATCCATTGCGGATGTTCGTTGAGCGCGGGGATGTAGTGGAATGCCTTGCCGCCGGCAGAAAGGAAGGTCGCCCTACCTTCCATCGCAAGTTCCTCCAGGGTTTCCAGACAGTCGGCGGTGAAGCCGGGGGCGACCACGTCGACACGCCCGGCGCCTTCGCGGCCGAGCGCTTCCAGCGTTCTGTCGGTGTAGGGCTGCACCCATTCCGCCTTGCCGAAGCGCGACTGGAAGGTGAGGCGGAACTGTTTCGCGTCGAGGCCGAGTGCCTCGGCGAGCAGGCGGCCGGTCTTCCGGCATTCGCAGTGGTAGGGGTCGCCCTTGTCGAGCGTGTAGCGCGGCACGCCGTGGAAGCTCATCACCAGCACGTCGGGGCGACCGTGCATCTGCCAGTAATCGCGGATGTTGGCGGCGAGCGCGTGGATGTAGGCAGGGTGATCGTGATAGTGCTTGAGCGTGCGCAGCGCGGGCTGGTTGCGCGTCTTTCTCAGCCAGTCGAACGCCATGTCGAATGCGGTGGCGGTCGAGGACGCGGCGTACTGCGGATAGGCGGGCAGCACGAGAATGCGGTCGCAGCCCTCGGCTTTCATGCGCGCCAGCGTGTCGGGGATCGCGGGCTGGCCGTAGCGCATCGCGTACTCGACCTGGAAGGGCGTGGCGATGCGTTCGCCCAGCCAACCCTTCAGCAGCTTGGCCTGCTTCTCGGTGTGCACTTTCAGCGGCGAACCGTCGGGAGTCCAGATCGCGGCGTATTTGGCGGCGGACTTGTTCGGCCGCGTGTTGAGGACGATGACGTTGAGAATGAACCACCAGACGGCGCGCGGAATTTCAACCACGCGCGGGTCGGACAGGAATTCCTTGAGGTAGGTCCGCAGTGCCGGTGGAGTGGGCGCTGCGGGCGTGCCGAGATTGACCAGCAGGATGCCGGTTTTGGCCGGCTGGCCGTGCGCGAATTCGGGTTCTTTCAGGTAGGGCATCAGTGATGCGACAAGGCGCTCGATAAGAGTTTGGCGGTGATGTCGACAATGGGCACGACGCGCTCGTAGGCCATGCGGGTGGGGCCGACGACGCCGAGCGTGCCGACAACCTGGCCGTCGACCGAGTAGGGGGCGGTGACGAGGCTGCATTCGTCGAGCGGCAGCAGGCTGGATTCGCCGCCGATGAAAATCTGCACGCCTGCGGCGCTGCGCGACTGGTCGAGCAGTTGCAGCAGGCCGGTCTTCTGCTCGAAGGCGTCGAACAGGCGGCGCAGGCTGCCCACGTTGCTGGAGAGTTCCTCGACGTCGAGCAGCTTGCGGCTGCCGGACACGACGACGTTCTCCTGGCTGGCGTCGAGCGCCTGGCTGCCGGCGTCCACCGCGGCGTTCATCAGCTGCGTGATGTCGTCGCGCATGCGGCCCAACTCGTCGCGCAGCTTGGCGCGAACCTGATCGAAGGTAGAACCGGCGAAATGCTGGTTGAAGAAATTGGCCGCCTCGATCAGCGCCGACGCGGAGTAGGACTGGTCGGTGACGATGACGCGGTTTTCCACCTCGCCCTCCAGCGTCACGATGATGAGCAGGATGCGCTTTTCCGACAGGCTGAGGAATTCGATCTGGCGGAACGCGGGATTGCGGCGCGGCGTCATCACCAGCCCGGCGAACTGGCTGAGATCGGACAGCAGGGTGGAAGCCGATGCGATCAGGCGTTGCGGATCGGATGGGGCGAGATGGGTTTCGAGCTGGCTGACCTCGACCTGCGCCAGCGGGCGCACGGTGAGCAGGGTGTCGACGAAGAAGCGGTAACCGCGCGGCGTCGGCACGCGACCGGCCGAGGTGTGCGGGCTGGCGACGAAACCCATCTCTTCGAGGTCGGCCATCACGTTGCGTATGCTCGCGGGCGACAGGTCCAGCCCGGAATGCTTGGACAGCGTGCGCGAACCCACGGGCTCGCCTTCGGCGATATACCGTTCCACCAGGGTCTTCAGCAGGATGCAGGCGCGGTCGGTGAGCATGGGCGGATTATAGAGGCAGACATGAGAAGCAAGACTCAAGATCCGGGATGCAAGTTGCAAGACAGAGCGGCTTTGCGGCCAGACCGCCCCGAATCTCGCGTCTTGGGCCTTGCATCTGGCATCTGCCTCTATAATCGCGCTTCATGCAAACTCCATTCCACACCGTCGGCCTGGTCGGCAAATACGACAACCCCGGGATGCACGATTCCGTCTGCAAGCTGGGCGAATTCCTGCGCGGGCGGGGACACGAGGTGATGCTGGCGAGCCAGACGGCGGAGCGGCTGAACATCCGGGACTGTCCGCATCGCAACCTGCACGATCTGGCCGCGGAAAGCGACGTCGTGGTGGTGCTGGGCGGCGACGGCACCATGCTGTCGATCGCGCGCGAACTCGCCGCGCACAGCGCCCCGCTGATCGGCGTCAACCAGGGCCGCCTGGGCTTCCTCACCGACATCACCGTGGACGACATGTACGACGCGATCGCCGAGATCCTCAGCGGCCAGTACGTGGCGGAAGAACGCATCCTGCTGAACGGCCAGATTCGCCGCAACGGCGAGCGCGTGTTCGAGACCACCGCGTTCAACGACGTGGTCGTCGGCAAGGGCGGCTCGGGTCGGCTGATCGACTTGGAAATCGCCATCAACAGCGAGTTCGTCTACAGCCAGCGTGCCGACGGCCTGGTCGTCACCAGCCCGACCGGCACCACCGCCTATGCGCTGTCGGCCGGCGGGCCCATCGTGCATCCCACCCTCGAAGCCGTCGCGCTGGTGCCGATCTGCCCGCACACGCTGTCGGCGCGTCCCATCGTGGTGAGCAGCCATTCGCGCATCGAACTGCACCTCACCTACGCCGACGACGCGCGCGTGCATTTCGACGGGCAACACCACTTCGACCTGATGAGCGGCGACCACGTGTGGATCACTCGGGCCAACCGCCCGGTCACCCTGCTGCATCCGCATTCCTACAGCTATTACGATACCCTGCGGCAGAAGCTGCACTGGGGCAAGAAACTGTAACGTACAGCGTCTCCATGCTGTCGCACCTGTCCATCCGCAACTATCTGCTGGTCGAATCGGTCGAGCTCGATTTCGCGCCGGGACTGACGGTGCTCACCGGCGAAACCGGCGCAGGCAAATCCATCCTCATCGACGCACTGGCACTGGCGCTGGGCGACCGCGCCGAAGGCGGCGTCGTCAGGCAGGGTGCGCCGCGCGCGGAAATCGCCGCCGAATTCTCCATCGCCGGCCTGCCGCAGCTGGCTGCGTGGCTTGATGCGGGCGGCTTCGCGGCGGACGACGATGCGCTCATCCTGCGCCGCGTGATCGATGCCGGCGGCCGCTCGCGCGCCTTCGTCAACGGCAGCGCGGCGACGCTTGCGCAGTTGAAGGAAGCGGCCGAAACCCTGCTCGACATCCACGGCCAGCACGCGCACCACGCGCTGCTGCGCGCCGAGACCCAGCGCGAGGTGCTCGATGCCTACGCGGGCGCCACGCCCGCAGCCGCGGCCACGCGCGCGGCCTGGCAGGCCTGGCAGGCCGCGCGGCAGCGCAGGCTCGATGCCGAAACCCACGGTCAGGCGCGGCAGATCGAGCGCGAGGGCCTGAGCCTGGCCGTGGAAGAGCTGCGCGCGCTTGGCGACGACCTCGCGAACTGGGACGAGATCCAGACCGAGCATGCGCGGCTGGCGCACGTCACCACCCTGCTCGAAGGCAGCCACGCGCTGATCGACGGACTCGACGAAGGCGAGGTGGCGGTATCCGGCCGGCTCGGCGAACTGCGCGCGCGCCTCCAGGGCATGCAGGCGGTCGACGACAGCCTGAAGGACATCGTCGCGCTGATCGATGCGGCGCGCGCCGACATTGCCGAAGCGGTGCATGCGCTGCGCCGCTATTCCGACCATCTCAATTCCGATCCCGAGCGGCTGGCCGGACTCGACCGGGTGCTGGGCGACATGCATCGCCTCGCACGCAAGCACCGCGTGCAGCCGAATACGCTGGGTGCGCTGCTCGGCCAGTTCGAAGCACGGCTGGCCGAACTCGCGGCGAGCGACGACCTCGATACGCTGGCGGCGGACGAGACAGCCGCGTTGGCGCGCTACCAGACCGAGGCCGGGGCGCTGACCGCATTGCGGAAGAAAGGAGCGGCCGCGCTGGCGAAACAGGTGACGGCGGCGATGCACGAACTTGCGCTCGCCGGCGGCCATCTCGAGGTGCAGCTGCAGCCCGTGTCCGAACCGCGCGCCCACGGGCTGGAGGAGGTCGGCTTCCTGGTTGCGAGCCATCCCGGACTGCCGCCAGGCCCCCTGGCGAAGGTCGCATCGGGCGGCGAGCTGTCGCGCATCAGCCTCGCGATCCAGACCGCGCTGTCGGGCGTGGCTGGGGTGCCGACGCTGATCTTCGACGAGGTCGACGTCGGCATTGGCGGCAGCGTTGCCGAGGCAGTGGGGCGACGGCTGGCGAAACTGGGCGAGTCGCGCCAGGTGCTGGTGATCACGCATCTGCCGCAGGTCGCCGCGCGCGGCACCCAGCATCTGCGCGTCGCCAGGCAAGCCAGCGGCGGCTTCGTCTCGTCCAGCATCGAGCCGCTGGACGCGGCGGCGCGCATCGAGGAAATCGCGCGCATGCTGGGCGGCATGAAGATCACCGCCACCACGCGGCAGCACGCTGCCGAAATGCTCGCCAGTTGAGAATCCTGCTTGCGTTGCTGCTCCTGCTGGTGGCCGGCGCGGCGCGCGCGGAAACGCTCGACGGCACGATCATCGTCGTGATCGACGGCGACACGCTCCTGTTCAAACCCGACCAGTATTCGCCGGCCTCGCGCGCCTTCCTCAAGGTGCGTCTGGCCGGCATCGACGCGCCGGAAACCGGCCAGCCCCACGGCGATGCGGCGACACGCGCGCTGAAGGCGCTGGCGCTCAAGCGGCGGGGGCGGCTCGACGTCGTCGCCATCGACGTGTACGGGCGCAAGATCGGCCTGCTCGAGGTGGACGGCGTATCGGTAAACGAGGAACTGGTGCGGCGCGGGGATGCGTGGGTGTCGTCGCGCCGCACGGACGATGCCCTGCACGCCCAGCAGGCCGCTGCGCGACAGGCGCATCGCGGCCTGTGGCGGGACGCCGATCCGTTGCCGCCCTGGACCTGGCGGCACACGCGGCGCTGATTGGCGCGAACAGGCTTTAACGCGGCGTGCCGTCCGGCAGCGCCACGCGGCATTCGTGGAAAATGCGCGCCGTGCAGGTGCGGCAGATTTCGTTGTCGAGACGCGGATAGATCGCGCGGATGGCGTCGCCCTTGTGACGGAAGATCTGTTCCTCGCCGACGGTTTCCACCTGGCCGCTGCGTTGCAGCATGGCGCACAGGTCAGGCTGTATGCCGACCAGATACAGGCCGCCGCCGAGCCTGCGCCGGCGCGCGGCTTCTTTCGCCAGCAGTTCGGCGCCGGCGAGGTCGATGAAGCCGATCGCGCGCGAGGTCAGGATCAGGTGTTTCTTCTGCGGGTCGGCTTCGTCGACGTTGCGGAAATGCTGCTGCACGTATTCCACCGCGCCGAAGAAGATCGAGCCTTCCACGCGCAGCATGGTCATCTGCGGGCAGGTCGGGGCGCCGATCTCCGCAGGTTCGAACTTGCGGCGCGGATTGTCCGGTTCGTCCGCGAGCGGAACCAGTTCGCGGATCGACGGGCGCGAGGTGCGGTAGAGATAGAACATCAGCGACACCAGGATGCCGAGGAAGATACCTTTCTCCAGATCGACCAGCGTGCCGACGAAGGTGAGTGCGAGCACGATGCGTTCGCGCGGGTGGCGTTTCACGATTTCGGCGATATGGTGGAAGTCGATCAGGCTCCAGGCCACGATGAACAGGATTGCCGCCATCGACGGCACCGGCAGGTAGGCGGCGAGCGGCGCCACCAGCAGCACGATCAGCAGCAGGAACACCGCCGACAGGGCGGCGGCGAGCGGCGTTTTCGCCCCCGAGGCGTAGTTCACTCCGCTGCGGTTGAATGAACCGCTCGACGCGTAGCTGGAGAAGAAACTGCCGGCGAGGTTGGACAGGCCCTGGCCGATGAATTCCTGGTTGCTGTCGATGCGCTGGTCGGATTTGATCGCCACCGAGCGCGCGATGGCGACGGCCTCGGTCAGCGCGAGCACGGCGATGATGGTGGCGGGGAACAGGGTCTGCTTGATCGCGGCAAGCGAGAAATCGGGCAGCGATAGCGGCGGGAACGAAGCGACCAGCGCACCCACCGTCCGGATGCCGGTGGCTTCGGCGCCGTAGCGTTGTTCGATCAGGATGGCCGCGACGCTGCCCACCACCATTGCGACGATCATGTAGGGCAGCTTGGGTGTGTAGCGCTTGGCGAGCATGCCCGACGCCAGGGTGACCAGGCTGACCGTCAGTACCCACGGCTGGATTTCGAGGAGGTGCGTGCCGAAGTGGATCAGCACTTCGTGGAAATGCGCGCCGCGCGGGATATCGAGGCCGAAGAAGTTCTTGATCTGGCTGCTCGCGATCAGGATCGCCGCGCCGGCGGTGAAGCCGATGATGACCGTGTGGGAAATGAAATTGACCAGCATGCCCAGGCGGGCCAGGCCCATCACCAGCTGGATCAGCCCGGTCAGGAAGGTCAGCGTGAGCACCAGGCCGATGAACTGCGGGCTGCCGGGTTCCGCCAGCGGGCTGATCGAGGCGAACACCACGATCGAGATCGCCGTCGTCGGCCCGGACACCAGGTGCCAGCTCGATCCCCACAGCGCGGCGACGACGGCAGGCACCATGGCCGCGTAGAGACCGTACTCTGGCGGCAGGCCGGCGATGGTGGCGAAGGCCACCGCCTGCGGCAGCACGATCAGCGCGCCGGTCAGCGCGGCGATCGCGTCGGATTTGAAGCTCTGGGGCGTGACGGCTGGCCACCAGCGCAGAAAGGGCAGCAGACGGTACAGCCAGAGCGGACAGGCTTGCAGGTTGATCACGCGGACTCCAGTAGCATATTAGTGAATAACCTATAACTTATTGTCTTGAAAGGATTTTTAGGCGCGCAACATGCTATCCGGCGTCTTCTGGGTTTTATAATCGATCCCGAGTCCTGCGTCAGACAGGGCCTGGCGACAACCAACCAGAGAGAGCGAGGAAGATGAAACACATCACGACGACGCTGTGCGCGTCCGTACTGGTGGCGTTGGCCCTGCCGGTTCAGGCAGCGGGCGACCCCAAGGCCGGACAACTCAAAACCTCGATGTGCGCCGGTTGCCATGGCATTCCCGGCTGGCGTACCGCCTATCCCAGCGTGTACAGCGTGCCCAGGCTGGGTGGACAGCATGCGGATTATATCGTGGCGGCCCTGAAGGAATATAAAAGTGGGGAGCGCAGCCATCCCAGCATGAAGGGCATCGCCGGCAGTCTGTCCGAACAGGACATGGAAGATCTCGCCGCGTATTACGAGTCGTCGTACAGCGGCCCGGCCAACTGATCGAGGAGACGGGCATGAACACACTCCAACTCATCCTCGCCGCTGCGCTGAGCTTCGCGCTTTCCGCGCACGCCGGCGGCAACGCCGAGGCCGGCAAGGCCAAATCGACGGTCTGCGCCGCCTGCCACGGCACCGACGGCAACAGCACCGTGCCCTCGTTCCCCCGGCTGGCCGGACAGAACCGGGATTACCTCGTGCACGCGCTGGGTGCATACAAGAGCGGCGAACGCAAGAATCCGATCATGGCGGAGCAGGCGAAGAACCTCTCGAATCAGGACATGCTCGACCTTGCGCAGTATTTCTCGCAGCAGCATGGCCTGTATCTGAAATACTGAGGGACGACCGAAACGAAAACGGGGCGGCCTTGGCCGCCCCGTATCTTTTTGCGAAGTCTCAGCGCGCGCAGATGCGGTTGCGTCCGCCCTGCTTGGCTGCGTAGAGCGCCTGGTCGGCGTGGCTGACCAGCGCGTCGATGTCGGCGGTTTTTTCCTGGCGGCTGGCCACGCCGATGCTGATGGTGATGTTGCGGGTGGTGTCGCCGATGGCGATGTTCCGTGCGGCCAGGGTGGCGCGCAGGCGCTCGGCGGACAGCACGGCGGCCTTGAGGTCGGTGTTCGGGCAGATGACCAGGAATTCCTCGCCGCCGATCCGGCACACGCTGTCGCCGCGGCGGGCGGACTGGCGCAGCACCTCGGCGGCCTCGCGCAGCACGATGTCGCCGGTGGCGTGACCGTAGGTGTCGTTGATGTGCTTGAAATGATCGACGTCGATCACCATCACCGACAGCGGCTGTTCGGACCGCGATGCCGCACTCCAGGCCTGCTGCAACTGGTCCATCGCCGAACGGCGGTTGGGCAGGCCGGTCAGCAGGTCGGTGAGCGCCGCGTTCGCCAGCCGGCGGTTGGCGACGGCCAGTTCGGCGGCGATCTGGCGCAGCTGCGCGCGGTCCTTTTCCCAGGCATTCTGCAGCTGCACCAGGCGCTGGGCGGCGAACAGGCGGGTACGCAGGGCCTTGGCGCTGATGGTGCTGGGTGCGTAGCCGTCGGCCCCGACCTCGTAGGCGCGCGTCAGCTGTTCCTCGCCGTGCTCGTCCGACATCAGCAGGATGTGCATGCGCCGGCCTTCCTCGGTCTCGCGCAGCGCGTGGCACAGTTCCGCGCCGTCCAGGCCCGGCAGGTTGTAATGCGCGATGATCACGTGCGGCAGCACCTCCATCGCCAGCGCCAGCGCGGCGTTGCCGTTGTCGGCCGGGTAGACGATGTGGGCGCTGTTCTCGACCAGCAGCGCCATGGTCTTGCGGCGGCTGAAGGCATTGCCGTCGGCCACCACGATGCGCAATGGCGCCTCGTCCTGCTGGAGCGCCTCCTGCCCTTGCGTGATTTCCTCGAACGGCGGCAGGACCGCAGTGGGAATCTTCAGCAGGGCACCCCATTCGCGCCAGCTGGCGATGACCTCGTCGATGAAGGGGCCTGCCAGGTCGGGCTTCACGTCCAGCGAAGCCGCCTGCTTCACCCATTCGCGGGCCAGTTCCGGCCGCCGGTCTTCGCTTGCCAGGCCGAGGTCCGCCAGGCCGTGCGACAGGCGCAGCATCAGGACCATGCTGTTGCTGCGGGAATCGTGCGGGTAGCTGGGCGGCTCGGCGTCCTCGTAGTGGGCGAGCGGTTCGGTGAAGACCTTGGGGATGCCCCATTCCGACAGCATGACCGTGCCGAGTTCGTTGTGGTCGGTTTCCAGTGCGGCGCGTTCGCGCGCGATCAGGGCTTGCGCGGGATCGTCCTCATGCGCCTTGAGCACGGCATCGTATTCGGCAGGGTAGGCGGTGGCGAGCGCCAGCCGGCCGATCTGCGCCAGCAGGCCGCAGATGAACATCTCGTCGGGGGCGGCGACGCGCACCCGGTCGGCCAGGGCCTGCATGGACAGCCCCATCAGCAGCGAATGCGACCAGTAGTTCTGGTAATCGAAGGCCTGGCAGGCGCCGGCGCGGAATTGGTCGAGCAGGGAAAAACCGAGTGCGAGCTGGCGCACCGAGGCCATGCCCATGCGGACCACGGCTTCCTGCAGCGACACCACCGGCCGCGAGATCATCGAGCCGGTGTTGGCGAGCTTGATCAGGCGCGAGGACAGAGCGGGATCGGTCTGCACCACCCGCGCGATCTCGCCGAGGGTGACGTTCTCGCGCCGCGACAGCTCGAGCACGGCCAGGGCCACGCCGCGCGGGCTGGGCAACTGGTCGCTGAATTTGAGCTGTTCCATCTGGGACATCGGGCAACCTGCAGAAGGGGCAAAGGCAGGCGCCGGAAAATCGGCGCGTCTGCCGGGGTTTCAACAGGTTTATCGACAGGTTTGCGGCAAAGTAAAGGCCGCACGGCGCAATTTTGGGTCAGGCGTCGCCGAGCAGCCCGTCCAGGCAATCCAGATAGACCGCCGCGTCGAAGGGCGCGTGGTCGCGCTGGGCGCGCCAGATCGTCTCGCCCAGGCAGTCGATGGCCGCGTGTTGGGCGCGCATGGGCTCGCCGTGGCGCGCCAGGAGGCGCTGGTAGCGGGCGCGCAGGCCCGGCGGCTGGTCGATGGCGAGCTGCTCGGCCAGCGCCAGGTGCATGGAAAGATGCAGGAAGGGGTTGGTTTCGCCCGCCTCGGGCGGGTAATCGCGGTCCAGATAGCGTTCCGGGTCTTCCAGCAGGGCCTGGTACTCGGGATGGGCCAGCACCGCCTCCAGCGCCGGCTGCTCCGCGCCGGCCAGCGGCTGGCCGGCGCGGTACTTGGCCCAGACGTCGAAGAAGAAGCGGCGGACCTGCTCGCGGCTGGGATTGAACATCAGCCAGCCCGGGTCTTGGATCTGGCCCGGGAGGGCGCCGTATCCGGGCGCCTGCCGGTAGCCTGGGCCCTGCGCGGCGCCGCGGCGGCCGTCGCCGAGACGGGCCAGGTCTTGTCCTTGTACTCGCAGAGGTCGGCGATGATGCATTCGGCGCACTTCGGCTTGCGCGCCTGGCAGACGTAGCGGCCGTGCAGGATCAGCCAGTGGTGCGCGTCGACCAGATAGGCCGCGGGCACATGCTTCAGCAGCTTCTTCTCCACCTCCAGCACGGTCTTGCCCGGGGCCAGGCCGATGCGGTTGGCCACGCGGAAAATATGGGTATCGACGGCCATCGTCGGTTCGCCGAAGGCGGTGTTGAGGATCACGTTGGCCGTCTTGCGGCCGACGCCGGGCAGGGCTTCGAGCGCGGCGCGGTCGTGCGGCACCTGGCTGCCGTGCAGGTCGATCAGCATCCGGCACGCGGCGATGATGTGCCTGGCCTTGCTTTTGTAGAGGCCGATCGTCCGGATGTAATCGCTCAGCCCGGCCTCGCCCAGCGCGACGATCGCCTCGGGCGTGTTGGCGACCGGGAACAGGCGTCGCGTGGCGAGGTTCACGCCCTTGTCGGTGGATTGCGCCGACAGCGTCACCGCCACCAGCAGCTCGAACGGGGTCGAATATTCCAGTTCGGTGGTGGGGTGGGGGTTGGCCGCGGCGAACCGCCGGAAGATTTCGTGGCGCTTGGCTGGGTTCATGGTTCGGCGGCGCGCATGGCCGCTTCACTGCTCGGCCAGGCGCTTCTGCAGACCGCGCTTCTCGGCCTGGCGCTTCGCACCGGCGGATTGGTCGTGCGCGCCCGCGCTGCGCTGCATCGCCGGCGCGACGAAGGGATTGCGCGGCTTGGGCACGCGCTTCTTCAGCGGCGGCTTCATGCGGCGGCGGGCACCGCTGCGTGGGCACGATGCTCCGCACGTGCCTTGGCCCAGTTGTTGGCCGCAATCAGGAGTCCGAGCGCGATGAAGGCGCCGGGCGGGAGGATGGCGAGCAGGAAGCCCCGGTAGTCGGGCAGCACGTGCAGCACCAGGCTTTTCGCGTCAGGGCCGAGGACGAGATCGATGCCCGAGAACAGCGTGCCCTGCCCGGCGAGTTCGCGGATCGCGCCGAGCACCACCAGGACCAGGGTCAGCCCCAGGCCCATCGCGACGGCGTCGATCACGCTGTGCAGCGGCCGGTTCTTGGACGCGAAGGCGTCGGCGCGCGCGAGCACGATGCAGTTGGTGGTGATGAGCGGGATGAAGATGCCGAGCACCAGGTACAGTGGATGGACGAAGGCGTTCATCGCCAGGTCGATCACGGTCACCAGCGCGGCGATGATCAGCACAAACACCGGGATGCGGATTTCGTGCGGCACGAAATGGCGCACGCCCGACACCGCGCCGCTGGAAGCGGCCATCACCAGCATGGTCGCCAGTCCGAGCGACAGCGCGTTGATCACGTTGCTGCTGATCGCCAGCAGCGGGCACAGGCCCAGCAGCTGCACCAGACCGGTGTTCTGCTTGACGACGCCGTTGTGGAACAGCGTGCGGATTTCGCTCAGCGTGATCATGGTTGGGTCTCCTGCGTGGCGGCCAGCGCGGCGCGGTGGCGGGCGTAGTATTCCAGGGCGTTCTTCACGGCCTTGACCACGGCGCGCGGCGAAATGGTGGCGCCGGCGCGTGCATCGAACGTGCCGCCGTCCTTCTTCACCTTCCAGTGCTTGGGCTCGGGCGTGAGCAGCGACTTGCCCATGAACTGGTCGATCCAGGGGCTCTTGGCGCGGTCGATGTAATCGCCCAGGCCGGGCGTCTCGCGATGCGCGGTAACGCGCACGCCGGTGACCGTGCCTTCCGCATCGATGCCGATCAGCAGCGCAATGTCGCCGCTGTAGCCGTCCGGCGCCACGGCCTCCAGCACCGCACCGGCGAACGCGCCGCCGCGCCGCGCGACCCACAGCGCCGACGGTTGCCGCGTGCCGAGCAGATCGTCCGGCGGCACGCTCTGCTGGCTGGCGAGCAGATTGTTGTCGTAGCGCGCGGGCGGCAGCACCTGGTTGATCAGGGCAAGCTTTTCCGCCTGCCGGCTCGTCTCGATGACCGGCTCGGTGTGGTCGTGGGTGTAGGCCAACAGCGCGGTGCCGACGAACGCGAACACGAACAGGATCGCGCCCGTGCGCGCCGCATTGCGGCCGGCCCCCGAAAGCGTCACGGCCGCGTCTCCTTGCCGGTGCGGACCTCGCCGTAGACGCGGGGTTGCGTGTACTGGTCGATCAGCGGCGCGCACACGTTCATCAGCAGGATGGCGAAGGCCACCCCGTCCGGATAGCCGCCCCAGGTACGGATCACGATGGTGAGCGCGCCGGCGCCGAAGCCGAAGACCAGCTTGCCGCGCGGCGTGGTGGCGCCGGACACCGGGTCGGTGGCGATGAAGAAGGCGCCCAGCGCCACCGAAGGCGCGAAGAAATGGAACCACGGCGAGCCGAAGCGGCCGGCGTCGAAGAAATGCAGCAGACCTGCGGTCAGCCAGATGCCGAACAGGAAGGCCATGGGCACGTGCCAGCCGATGATGCGGCGCGCCCACAGGATCAGTCCGCCCAGCCAGAACGAAAACGCCAGCCATTCGAAGCCGGTGCCGCCGAAGCGGCCGAAGATCGGCTGCCGCATCACCTCGTCCACGGTGAACTGCTGCAGCAGGCCGGTGCGCAGGGTGTCGAGCGGGGTCGCCATCGTCACCGCATCGAGCGTGGCGCGCGGGACGTCGCCGCCGAAGATCATCGCCGCGCTCTGTCCCAGCGTGAGATGCGCATGGGTGAGTTCGAGCGGACCCGGCCAGTGGGTCATCTGGGCGGGAAACGACACGATCAGCACCGCATAGCCGACCATCGCCGGATTGAAGATGTTCTGCCCCAGCCCGCCGTAGAGATGCTTGGCGACCACGATGGCGAACAGCGTGCCGGTGACGATCAGCCACCAGGGCGCCAGCGCCGGCAGCGACAGCGCGAGCAGCCAGGCGGTGACGATGGCGGACAAGTCGAGCAGAAACGGTTGCACCGGATAGCCGCGCGCCTTCAGCATCGCCGCTTCGGCCGCGACCGCGGTGACGCTGGCGAGCGCGAGCGTGACCAGGATGCCGGGGCCGAACAGCCATACATACGCGAGAACGCCGGGCACGAGCGCGCCCAGCACCCAGGCCATGATCCGGGTGACGCTGTCGTTGCCGTGCAGGGTAGGGGAGCTCATGTCGGGGGCTTCAGGCGTCTTCTTCGGATTCCAGCGGCTTGCGCGCCAGTTCGCGGATTTTAGCCCGGCGCGCTTCGATTGCCTCGATCTCGTGCAGCTGTTCGGGCGTGAGATGGTCGATGTTCTTCGGCGCGGCCTCGGCCTTCTTCGCCTGCGCGCGCGCCAGTGCGGCGGCGATCAGCGCCTTTTTCGCGTCGCCATCCGCGGGGGCGGCGCTGGCCGGCGTTTCGGCCGCGAGCTCGGCGCGCTTGGCGGCGGCCTTGGCCGCCAGTTTCTCGGCCTTCTCCTGCTTTTCGCGTTCGAGCCGGAACTGCCGGAACTCGTGCCGTTCGCGTGCCTGGTCCGAGGCGCGCTTGTCGCGTTCGCGCGCCCAGATCTCGCTCTTGGCGTAGCGGTAGTAGTCCACCAGCGGAATGTGGCTGGGGCAGACGTAGCTGCAGCAGCCGCACTCGATGCAGTCGAACAGGTGGTATTCCTGGGCGCGGCCGAAATCGCCCGCCCTGGCGAACCGGTACAAGTCCTGCGGCTGCAGTTCCGCCGGGCAGGCCTCGGCGCAGCGGGTGCAGCGGATGCAGGGCAGTGCCGCAGGCAGCGGCGGGAACAGTTCGCGCGACTGCACCAGGATGCAGTTGGTCGCCTTGACCACCGGCACGCCGGCGTCCGGCATCGGCACCCCCATCATCGGGCCGCCCATCAGCACTCCGGTGGCGCCGTCGCGGTCGCCCGCGAGCTCGATCAGCACCTGCAGCGGCGTACCGATCAGCACCTCGAAATTCTGCGGACGCAGCACGTGGCCGGTGACGGTGACCAGCCGCGAGATCATGGGTTCGCCGTTCAGCACCGCCCTGGCGAGCGCGTAGGCCGTGCCCACGTTGAACACCTGGATGCCGATTTCGGTGGAGAGCCTGCCCGAAGGCACCTGCCTGCCGGTGAGCACCTCGATCATCTGCTTGGCGCCGCCGCCCGGGTAGATCGAAGGCACGGCCACCACCTCCACGGCGAAATCCAGCTTCGCTGCCGCTGTGCGCATGGCGTTCAGCGCTTCCGGCTTGTTGGCCTCGATGCCGACCAGCACTTCCGTGCTGCCGAGCAGGTGCCGCATGATCGCCGCCCCCTGCAGGATCTCGTCCGCACGGTGGCGCATCAGCACGTCGTCGCAGGTGATCCAGGGCTCGCATTCGCCGCCGTTGAGGATCAGCGTGGGGCAAGGGTGGACCGGCCCCGGATCGAGCTTCACCGCGCTGGGGAATACCGCGCCGCCGAGGCCGGCCAGCCCCATGTCGCGCAGCTGCATGCGCAGATCGGCGGGCGCCAGGCTGCGGTAATCGAGCGGCGCGTGGGCGATCCATTCGTCGCGGCCGTCGGTGTCGATCACGATGCAGGTGTCCGGCAGGCCGGAGGCGTGCGGCATCGTGCGCGGCTCGATGGCGACCACCGTGCCGGAACTGGAGGCGTGCACGGCCGCCGAGATCGTGCCGTCGGCCTCGCCGATCAGCTGGCCCTTGAGCACCCGATCGCCCACGTTCACCACCGGCTTGGCCGGGTTGCCGATGTGCTGGCGCAGGGGGATCACCAGCCGGTGCGGCAGGGGCGCAGGGTGGATCGGCCGGCCGTTCGATTCGGCCTTGTGCTCGGGCGGATGCACGCCGCCCTTGAAGCGGAACAGTTCGCGGCTCATGTCGCTTATGCCACCTGCTTCAGCTGGACCACCGGGTGCTTCCACTTCCAGTGCGGCAGGTCTTCCGCAATGGGCACCATGGAAATGCAGTCCACCGGGCAGGGCGGCAGGCACAGTTCGCAGCCCGTGCATTCCGCCGCGATGATGGTGTGCATCTGCTTGGCCGCGCCGGCGATCGCATCCACCGGGCACGCCTGGATGCACAGCGTGCAGCCGATGCAGGTGTTCTCGTCGATGAAGGCTACCGACTTCGGCTTGGGCGTGCCATGCGACTCGTCCAGCGGCTTGGCTTCCACGCCCAGCAGCTCGGCCAGCTTCTTCACCCCTTCCTCGCCGCCCGGCGGACACAGGTTGATGTCCGCCTCGCCCTTGGCGATGGCCTCGGCGTAGGGTTTGCAGCCGGGGAATCCGCACTGGCCGCACTGCGTCTGCGGCAGGATCGCGTCGACCTTCTCCGCCAGCGGATTGCCTTCCACCTTGAAGCGGATCGCCGACCAGCCGAGCACGACCCCGGTGACCAGGGCGATGCCGATCATGACCAGGATGGCAGCGAGCATTACCTGACCAGACCGGAAAAACCCATGAACGCCAGCGACATCAGCCCTGCCGTCACCATGGCGATGCTGGTGCCCTTGAACGGCGCCGGCACGTCGCAGGTCTCGATGCGTTCGCGCACACCGGCGAACAGGATCAGCACCAGCGTGAAGCCGATGGCGCCGCCGGCGCCGAAGAACAGCGATTCGACGAAACCATGCTTTTCCTGCGCGTTCAGCAGGGGAATCCCCAGCACGGCGCAGTTGGTGGTGATGAGCGGCAGATAGATGCCCAGCACCTGGTACAGCACCGGGCTGGATTTATGGATGAACATCTCGGTGAACTGCACGATGCCGGCGATCACCACGATGAACGACAGCGTGCGCAGGTAGAACAGCTCGGGGCCGAGCAGGTATTCATTGACGAGATAACTGGCGCCGGATGCCAGCGTCAGCACGAAGGTCGTCGCCAGCCCCATCCCGATCGCCGTCTCCAGCTTTTTCGACACGCCCATGAAAGGACACAGGCCAAGAATCTTGGCCATGACGATGTTGTTCACGAACACCGTCGAAATCAGGATGAGGAGGTAGGTTTCCAAAACAGCGTGCCCTGGGGAATGGCGCATTATCCGCCGAGGGGGCGGGGGGAGACAAGCCGCCGGGGCTGGCGGGACTTCAGCTCGTGCCCACCCCGGTGGCCCAGAATTCCGGGCCTTTGGTGAGGAATTCGTCCCACGGCAGGTAGTGCGAGCCGTCGCACGAGAAGGTGAGGCCGACCATGCCGTTCATGATGTTGAGGGAGCCGGCGCGCAGATAGAAGGTTTCGTCGATGAAGCGGAGCGCGGCGATGGCGTCGAGCACGGGGCGGATGCGGTCGCGCGGGACGACGGCGTCGGTGGGGTAGGCGTGCACGGGGTAGATCAGGCAGGTGTCGGGGTCGGTCAGCGCGTCGATGTCGAGCAGGCGGTAGCGGTAGGGGTCGTCGTAGAGCCACACGGTGGCGCGGCTGCTGGAGAAATGCAGCTTGCCGTGGAAGACGCCGCGGTCGGTCATCAGCTCTTCCATCACGCCGAGCACGATGTCGAGCGCGCGGTCGAGCGCGGATTCGCTGCGGGTCTGCTGGAACACGGCGCCGCGGATGGCAGGGTCGCCCTTGATCTGTCGCCAGACGGTGGGCTCGTCGTAGAGCTTGCCGGTGAGCGGCAGGTTGCGCAGGTCGAAATCGGCACCGACGAAGCCGAGCACGCGGCCGTCGGCATCGCGCACGATCTGGATGGCGGTGAGCGAGGGCCGCTTGGCGCGCAGGCTGATGTAGGCCTCGGACAGCAGGAAACCCTGGCTGGGCACGGCTTCGTTCATGTAGGGGCGGTCGGAGCGGTCGCGTCCGTAGTCGGTTTCGATCAGGCCTTCGCGGCTGATGTTGTCGCTGACCTGCACGGCGCGGGTGTCGAGCGCGTACATGTATTTGCAGGCCGACAGGTGGGCGAGCGCGTCGGCGAGCACGCCGTTAAGCGCGGCGCGATTGGGCCAGACGTGGCTGCAGGCCTCGGCGGCGAGCGCGAGCGGTTCGCGCAGCAGGTTGGCGAGCACCTCGCGCTGGCGGGCGACGCTGGTGGCCAGGTCGGACTGCGACACGTTCAGGCGCCTCGCAGCGAGATCACCGGCCAGCCGTGCGCCTCGGCGTGCGCGCGCAGGATGGGGTCGGGATCGACGGCGACCGGGTGATGGACCTTTTGCATGAGCGGCAGGTCGTTGTGCGAATCGCTGTAGAAGCGGCTGTTGTCGAGGCAGTCGATGCGGCTGCCGCGCGCTTCGAGAAAGTGTTCGAGGCGCACGATCTTGCCTTCGCGGAAGCAGGGCGTGCCGGCGACTTCGCCGGTGAAGCGGCCGTCGATTTCCTCGGGGTCGGTGGCGATCAGGTTGGGGATGCCGAATTCGCGCGCGATGGGCGCGGTGACGAAGCTGTTGGTGGCGGTGATCACGGCGACCAGATCGGCTTCGTCCATGTGCCGGTTCACGAGGTCGCGCGCGGCCTGGGTGATCATCGGCCTGATGCGCGTCTCGACGTACTCGGCGCGCCAGGCGTCGAGCTGGGCGCGGGAATGCGTGGCGAGCGGGCGCAGGGCGAAGGCGAGAAAGGCGTAGATGTCGAGCCGGCCGGCCTTGTAGTCCTCGTAGAAGGCGCGGTTCTTCGCTTCGTAGTGTTCGCGGTCCACCACGCCCCGGGCGATGAGGAACTGGCCCCACTCGTAGTCGGAGTCGCCGGCGAGCAGGGTGTTGTCGAGGTCGAAGAGGACGAGTTTCATCAGGGGAAAGTTACAGGGTTCAAGTTACAAGATTCAGGATTCTGGGCGGCGCGATCAGTTCTGCTCCGATCCGCAGCATTTCTTGTATTTCTTTCCGCTGCCGCAGGGGCAGGGGTCGTTGCGGCCGGGTTCGGGCGCCTTGCGGAGGGGCTCGCGCGGACCGAGGCCGCGGTCGAGCCAGAATTCGCGCAGGTCGTACACGGCCCAGATGGCGTTGGCGACGTGGGATTCGCGGCTGAGCTTCTTTTCTTCCGGCGTCCACTCGGCGCGCGGGGTGATCAGGGTGTAGAAGGGATCGAGGCAGGCGTCGACGTAGGCTTCGTCCTTGCTGTCTGCAGGCAGCGCCCAGTCGTCCTCCCAGTGCTCCACCGCGAGCAGGAAGCCGGCGGCCCAGGTTTCGGCGTAGGCGGGCACGCCTTCGGCTTTCAGCGCGGCCGCTTCGTCCGCGGGCATGTCCTTGAGGATGGCGTTCCAGTCCAGGATCAGCGGCGCATAGGCCTTGGGGTCGGCCAGGTTTTCCACCGGCGCGGCGAGCGCGCGTTCGATTTCCTGGCGGCGGCGGTCGAAACTGGTCTGAAACAGGCTGCGCTCGGCCTCGTCGACGAACACGCCGAGGCTGGCGTCGCCAAGCAGCACCGGCAGGTATTCTTCCGGCGCGGGCTGGCGGGGCGCCACGATCAGCGCGGCGGTGAAGCCGTCGAAACTTTCCACGGACAACGCCAGGTCGGCGCGCTCGCCCGCAGTCTGGAGCAGGTCGTCGTAGGCGGCGAGTTCGTCGTCGGTGAGCGGGCGGTTGGCGTGGGCGGACATGGGGACGGGAGGCATCGCGTAAAATTCGCCCATGAATTCTACCGTGCTCAACCCCACCGCACTGGCCCTGCCCGAAGTACTGCTCCTCGCGGGCTGGGCGGGGCTGGCGTTTTTCGCCTGGCGCTGGCTGATGTCGGGCGACTGGCGGCGGCTCGCCGAACCGGCGAAGCTGAACCTGTTCCTCGCCGCGACGGTGGCGATCCTCGCGCTGTGGCAGATCAAGACCGGGGTGAAGCCGGGACTGGCTTTCCATCTCCACGGCCTCGCCGTGCTGACGATGATGTTTGGCGTATGGCGCGCCACCTTTGCCGGCGTCCTGGTGCTGGTGGCCAACGCCGCGTTCGGCAAGGGCAGCTGGACCACGCTGGGCTACGATGCGCTGGTCACGGTGGCGCTGCCGGCGATGGTGAGTTGGAACCTCTACCGCCTGTTTGACCGCCGGCTGCCCAACCACTTCTTCATCTACGTGCTGGGCAACGGCTTTCTCGGCGGCTGGCTGTCGGCGGCCGCCATCGGGCTGGTTACCACTTTCGTGATGGCGGCGAGCGGCGCCTACACCACGGAATACCTGTTCACGCACTACACGCCCTACGCCACGCTGCTCATCAGCTGGGGCGAGGCCTTCATGAGCGGCATGGCAGTGACGGTGATGGCGGTGTACAAGCCGCACTGGCTGGAGACTTTCGACGACGCGCGGTATATCCAGAACAAGTAAACCCAATCTGTAACAGGGAGGCAGGAGAGGAAGGGAGGAATTCATATCGCTTCACTCCTTTGTCTCCTTTACCTCCCCGTCAATCGAATTTTGAATCCCCTGAATATCCACTACCCCGACCTGCCCGTTTCCGCACGGCGCGACGACATCCTCGCGGCGCTGCGTGCGCATCGCGTGCTGATCCTGTGCGGCGAGACCGGCTCCGGCAAGACCACGCAGATTCCGAAGATGTGTCTGGAAGCGGGTGTGCGCCCGGGCAAGCTGATCGGCTGCACCCAGCCGCGCCGCATCGCCGCGCGTTCGGTGGCGGCGCGCATCGCGCAGGAGCTGGGCGGCGAACTGGGCGGCATCGTGGGCTACAAGGTGCGCTTCACCGACAAGGTGCGCGCAGACACCGCGATCAAGGTGATGACCGACGGCATCCTGCTGGCCGAAAGCCAGGGCGACCCGCTGCTCTCGCGTTACGACACCCTCCTCATCGACGAGGCGCACGAGCGCAGCCTTAACATCGATTTCCTGCTGGGCTACCTGAAAACGCTGGTGGAGAAGCGCAGCGACCTGCGCGTGGTCATCACCTCGGCCACCATCGACGCCGAGCGCTTTTCGAAGCATTTCAACGACGCACCGGTCATTGAGGTATCGGGCCGCACCTATCCGGTGGAAGTGCGCTGGCGGCCGATCGAACGCGAAGAACTCCCCTCTCCCGCAAGCGGGAGAGGGGCTGGGGGAGAGGGGCGCGACACCGTCGCGCGCGCAAGCGGGAGAGGGGTTGAGGGAGAGGGGCGCGACACCGTCGCGCGCGCAAGCGGCAGTGGGGCTGGGGGTGAGGGTGATCGCCTTCAGTCCACATCGCCGAAGCGCACGCAGCCCTCACCCCAACCCTCCCCCAAAGGGGGAGGGAGCAAACGCGATGCCCAAGGCGATTTGACTGCCGCCATCCTCGACGCCACCGACGAACTGGCGCGCGAAGGCCCGGGCGACATCCTGGTGTTCCTGCCGGGCGAGCGCGAGATCCGCGACACCGCCGAGGCGCTGCGCAAGCACCATCCGCCGGGCACTGAGATCCTGCCGCTGTTCTCCCGCCTGTCGGTCGCCGAACAGGACGCGATCTTCAGGCCGACCTCGGCGCTGCGGCGCATCGTGCTCGCCACCAACGTGGCCGAGACTTCGCTCACCGTGCCGGGCATCCGCTATGTGGAGAAGGTGAGCCAGGCGTCGGCGAACCAGCGCGCCGGCCGCTGCGGCCGCGTGGCGGATGGCATCTGCATCCGGCTCTATGACGAAGCCGATTTCGCCAACCGGCCGCGCTTTACCGATCCCGAGCTGCTGCGTTCGTCTCTGGCCGGGGTGATCCTGCGCATGAAGTCGCTGCATCTCGGCGACGTGGTCGGTTTTCCCTTCATCGATCCGCCGAGTTCGCGACTGGTCAGCGATGGTTATCAGTTGCTGGCCGAACTGCACGCGCTGGACGAAGCGGGACAGCTCACGGCCATCGGCAGGAAGCTGGCGAAGCTGCCGCTCGATCCACGCATTGCTCGGATGCTGCTGGCAGCGGAGCAGCAGCGCTGCGTGCGCGAAATGCTGATCATCGCCAGCGCGCTGTCGGTACAGGACCCGCGCGACCGGCCGATGGAGCGCGCGCAGGCGGCGGACGAGAAGCACAAGCTCTTCGCCGACGAACGCTCCGACTTCATGGGCTGGCTGAAACTCTGGAAGTGGTACGAAGAACAGGTCGCGCACAAGAAGACCAACCGCCAGCTGCAGACGCTCTTGCAGGACCATTTCCTGTCGCCGCGGCGGATGCGCGAATGGCGCGACATCCACGGGCAGCTCCATTCCCAGGTGGCCGAACTCGGGCTGCGCGAAAACGAGAAGGACGCCGGCTACGACGCGATCCACCAGGCATTGTTGACCGGGCTGCTGGGCAACATCGGCTTCAAGTCCGATGATGCCAAGGCGCGGCCCAGATCAGGCGAGGGTCCGGGTCGCGCCAGGCCGGTCGAGGGCAACTATCAGGGTGCGCGCGGCATCAAGCTTGCCGTGCACCCCGGTTCGGCGCTGGCGAAGAAGCAACCCAAGTGGATCGTCGCGGCCGAGCTGACCGACACCGGCCGCCTGCTTGCACGCACCGTCGCCGAAGTCCGGCCGGAATGGATCGAGGCGGCGGGCCGCCATCTGCTCACGCGCATGACCATCGAGCCGCACTGGGAGAAGGACGGCGCCCGCGTGATGGCCTTCGAGCGGGTGAGCCTGTACGGCATCACGCTGGCGCCGCGCCGGCGCATCCATTACGGGCCCATCGATCCGGAACTGTCGCGCGAGCTGTTCATCCGCGGTGCGCTGGTGGCGGGCGAGTACGACACGCGGGCAAAGTGGCACGCGCACAATCGTGCGCTCATCAAGGAAATCGAAACGCTCGAACACAAGGCGCGCAAGTCCGGCGTGTGGCTGGACGAGGAACGCATCTTCCGCGTGTTCGACGCGCGCATTCCTGCCGGACTCCACAACGGCGCGGCCTTCGAACAGTGGCGCAAGGAAGCGGAAGCGGCCGACCCGCAGGTCCTGTTCCTGCAGCGCGAGGACATTCTCGGCGAAGGGTTGGGCGCGGATCACACCTTGTTCCCGGAGACGATGGCGATCGACGGCGTGGCGTGCACGCTGAAATACCGCTTCGAACCCGGCCATGCGCTCGACGGCGTGACGCTGCGCCTGCCGCTGTATCTGCTCAACAAGGTCGAGCCGGCGCAGGTCGACTGGCTGGTGCCCGGCCTCATCCGCGAAAAGCTCACCGCGCTGCTCAAGTTCCTGCCCAAGGACAAGCGCCGCCCGCTGATCCCGCTGCCCGACACGGTCACGGCCTTCCTCTCGGCGGCGAAGCCCGGCGAGGCGACGCTGACCGACGCACTCGCAGCCGCCATCCGCAAGAAAACCGGCGCCGACATTCACCCGGACGACTGGAAGGGCGAACTGCCGGCGCACCTGAAAATGAACCTGAGCGTGATCGACGACAGCGGGCAGGAGCTCGCCAGCGGCCGCGACCTCGCCGCGCTGCGCCAGCAATTGGGTGGTGCGGCGCGCATCACCTACGGCGGGGGAGCGGAGGACAACGCCTTCGAGCGCAGCGGGCTCACCGAATGGAATTTCGGCGACCTGCCCGCGCAGGTGAAATTCAGGCGCGGCGGCCGCGAGCTGATCGGCCATCCGGCGCTGGTCGACAACGGCGAGACGGTCGACCTGCGTCTGCTCGATACCGCCGCCGCGGCGGACGAGGAAACCCGGCGCGGTGCGGTGCGCCTGTTGCGCCTTGCGCTGGCCGCGCAGTTCAAGCAGCTCGACAAGGAACTGGCGCGCGAGACCGCGCTGGCGCTGAAATACCGCGGCTTCGGCAATGCCGACAGGCTGCGTGCCGAATTGCTCGACGCGATTGCCGTGCGCGCGCTGCTCGGCGACGACGAGATGCCGCGCAGCGCGAAGGCGTTCGACAAGCAGAAGGAGCGCGCCAAGCCGCGCGTCGCCGTGGTGAAGCAGGCGCTGCTGCGCGACGTAGCGGAGATTCTCGACCTGCATGCCCAGGTGGCCGCGCGCCTTGCGGCCAAGCCGGCTTTCGTCGCTGCCATGCGCGACGAGACCGCACATCTGGCTGCGCTGGTGCCGGCGGATTTCATCGTCGCTACGCCGTGGGCGCACCTGAAGGACCTGCCGCGTTATCTGCGGGGCATCCTGAAGCGGCTGGAAAAACTGCCCGCCGCCGAACAGCGCGATGCGCGCGGCATGGCCGGCGTGCTGACCTTGCAGAACAAGTATCTGGCGCGCCGCGCGCAGGCAAAAAATGCAGCTCCCGCACTGGACGAATTCCGCTGGCAGCTGGAGGAACTGCGCATTTCGCTGTTCGCGCAGGAGCTGAAAACCCCGTATCCGGTATCGGTCAAGCGGCTGGAAAAGCGCTGGGACGAGCTTGCCAGGCAGCCGCTGGATTGAGTAGTCTGCAGCCATGAGCGAACGCGTGTTCACCCTGCCCAACGTCATCACGATGCTGCGGCTCGCGGCGGTGCCCGTGGTTGCCTGGCTGATTCACCGGCACCAGTGGGAGCCGGCGTGCTGGCTGTTTCTCGCCGCGGCGCTGTCGGACGGAATCGACGGCCTTCTGGCGCGCGCGCTCAGGCAGATGACGCAGCTCGGCGCGGCGCTCGACACCGTCGCCGACAAGGCGCTGGGCGTCGCGACGCTGGTGATGCTGACGCTGGAAGCCGCGATCCCGCTGTGGGTGACGCTGGCGATCCTGCTGCGCGACGGCGTGATCGTGCTCGGCGCGCTGAGCTACCGCGGGCTGGCCGGCCATCTCGAGATCCACCCCACCTGGCTCGGCAAGACGCATACGTTCGCCGAGTTCGCGCTGCTGGCGCTGGTGCTCGGCACCCTGGCCGGCATGGTCCGGTCCGGCGTCTGGCTGGATTGGCTGTTCGCCGGCGTGTTCGCCATTGCTGCGGCGTCCGGCGTGCAATACGTCTGGATCTGGGGCGCCAAGGCGCGCCGTGAGCGCGTGCTCTAGGGCCGCCTAGAACGGCAGCAGCACCTGGCGCTGCGATTCGCAGCCCGACTTGACCCGGTACATCGCCGCGTCGGCAGCGCGGATCAGTGCATCCTCGTCCTGGCCGTCGTCCGGGAAGATCGATTGGCCGATGCTGGCTTCGACGTCGAGCCCCAATGAACCGAAAAACGGGTTCTTCGCCAGCGCCTGCTCGATCTTGAACGCGGCGGCGATGCAATCCTGCCGGCCCTGCACGCCTTCGAGCAGCACCACGAATTCGTCGCCGCCCAGCCGTGCGACGGTGTCGGATTCGCGCACGCAGGCCTGCAACTGGCGCGCGACCTCGCTCAGCACCGCGTCGCCGACGTGATGGCCGTGATGGTCGTTGATGGCCTTGAAACGGTCCAGGTCCACATACAGGATGCCGAGCCGGCCGCCGTAGCGGTGCGCGTGCCGGATCGCCTGCTGCAGGCGGTCGTAGAACAGGCGGCGGTTGGCCAGCGCGGTGAGCGGGTCGTGGGTGGCCTCCTCGTGCAGGGCCGCGCGGGACTGTTCCAGTTCGACCAGTTGCGCGCGAATCTGCTGCGACCGCAGCCTGGCCTTGCGCAGCGTATGCCAGGCGATCAGCAGGGCCAGGATCACGGCGCCGATGCCGAGCGCCAGCGTCAGCAGCAGCGTCTGCCGGTAGGTGCGCTGCGCCCGGCGCTGCGCGTCCAGGTTGGCGGCCTGGTAGCGCGCGCGCATCTCGGCGAGCTGGCGGTTGAAGCTTTCCTGCAGGGGGATCGCCTTCTCGACCAGGAGCCGGCGCGCCTCGGCGGCGCGATTGGCGTTGAGCAGGTCGATCACTGCCTCCTGTGTCGCCTGGATCGTGTTGACCAGACGGGTCTGCGCATCGAATGCCTGCCGCTCGGCCGGGCTGAGCCCCATGTCGCGCAGGGCCTTGCGGCCGCTTCCCACGAGGAAGCCGGCGCGGTTGAACTGCATGAAATGCGTATCGCGCTCGAAAGGCTCGTCGGCGAGCGTCATGCGGAACAGGCTGTCGGTCCGGATGTGCGCGGCGACCTGCGTCTGCGTGATGACGTCGATCTTGCGGTTGTGGTGCTCGACCACCGTACGGATCTGTTCGCCCAGCGTGTGCAGTTGCCAGAGGCTGTTCAGCGCCTGCGCGAAGATCAGGACGATCAGCGCAACGAAGGCAGTGCCGGTCGAGAGGGCAAACGCGCGGTTTCTGGGCATGGCGCGAACAGGGGACACGACACTGTGGTTTAGCCTAAATTCGGCCGAAAGACAGTCCCGGCGCTCAGCCGCGCAGGGCGCGCAGGCGGGCGGCCACCTCCCCGGCGTGCCTGGCCGGGTCGACCTGGTCGAAGCGCGCGGCGATGCGCCCGTCCGGCCCAATGATGAAGGTATGGCGGCGCGCGAACTTCGCCACGCCGAGATTCAGCAGGCTGCCGTAGGCCGCGGCAGTGTGGCCGTCGGGATCGGACAGCAGCGGAAACGGCAGCCGGTGCTTGCGGGCGAATTCCGCGTGCGAGCCGACGCCGTCGATGCTCACCCCCACCACCGCCGCGCCGAGATCGCCGAACACGCCTATGTCGTCGCGGAAGCGGCAGGCCTCCTGTGTGCAGATGGGCGTGTCGTCCCTGGGGTAGAAATACAGCACCAGCCAGCGTCCCGCGTAATCGCCGAGCCGGTGGAGGGCGCCGTCCTGGTCCCGCAAGGCGAAACCCGGTGCGGCGCTGCCTTCGGCCGGCCGCGCCGAAGGACGCAGCATCCACAAGGCTGCACTTGCCAGCACCAGCAGCACGGCCACGCTTCCGAGGATGAGTTTCATAGGGTCTCCTGGCCGCATGATAGCCGGCCAGCGGCCGCAAGCGCGGCCGATTCGGTAGAATGCGCGCCACGCCCCCGTAGCTCAGTGGATAGAGCATCCCCCTCCTAAGGGGAGGGTCACACGTTCGATTCGTGTCGGGGGCGCCAATGGACACAGCGCAAAGCAAAAAAGCGGCCCGGGCCGCTTTTTTCATTTTATTGCTTCGTTCCTGCTTCGATTGTTGTCACCCTACGGAAGTAAGGTGGCGTCCCCACGGGGATTCGAACCCCGGTTATCGCCGTGAAAGGGCGGTGTCCTAGGCCTCTAGACGATGGGGACCCGGACGACGGTAAACCGTCAAAGCTGCTTTACTGCTTTCTGGACAACTGCGTGAGGGTGACGCCGAGCAGCAAACCGACGAAGCCCAAGGGTACCAAGCCAAGCCAGAATTCAGCCTGCGCGGTGCCATGCAGCATTTTCCAGAACCCGACAATCAGTCCGACGATGCTCAGTATCAGCCCCAGCAAGGTGGTGATGACGCCAAGCTTGTGCATCGTACTTCCTGTGAGTTGGTGGAGGTAAGCGGGATCGAACCGCTGACCTCTTGCATGCCATGCAAGCGCTCTCCCAGCTGAGCTATACCCCCAACGAAGCCGCGCATTCTATACATGCCCCGCACGCTTGTAAAGCGGGGCACGGCAAAAAACCGGGCCGCGTGACGGGACAAATCAATCTGGAAACAGCTTGCCCGGATTGAGCAGGTCGAGCGGGTCGAACTGGCGCTTGATCGCACGCATGAGGGCGAGCGTGGGGGCATCGATTTCCTGCGGGATGAAACGGCGCTTCTCGGTGCCGATGCCGTGCTCGCCGGACAGGGTGCCGCCCAGTGCGAGAACGCGCGCCATGATGGCGTCGAGCGCGGCGCGGGCACGCGCCATTTCGCCGGCATCGTCGGGGTGCACCATGAGATTGACGTGCAGGTTGCCGTTGCCGGCGTGGCCGAAGGAGACGATGGGCAGGCGCTGCGCTTCGGCAGCGGCGTCGATGAAGTCGACGAAGTCGGCGAGCCGCGAGACGGGCACGACGACGTCCTCGTTGATCTTGAGCGGGGCGATGCGTTTGACCGCGTGCGACAGCGACTTGCGCGCGGCCCACAGGCGCACGATGTCCTCGCGCGCGAAGCCGCTTTTCATTTCCAGCAGGCCGTCGCCTTGCAGTGCGGCTTGCAGTGCGGCGATCTGGCGCGGGACGTCCTCCGTTGCGCCGTCGGCCTCGACCATCAGCAGCGCGCGTGTTCCGGGCGCGAGATCGTCCGCCGCGCCGGTGGGACGGATGGCGTCGATGGCGCGCGGGTCCATGAATTCGAGCGCGGACGGCACGACGGACTGGCGCATCACGCGGCCGACTGCGTCGAGCGCGGCGTGCGGGCTGGCGAAGCAGAGCCGCAGGGTGGCGACGGTGTCGGGCGCGGGCAGGAGCTTGAGCGTGGCCTCGGTGATGAGCGCGAGCGTCCCCTCGGAGCCGACCAGCAGGCGGGTGAGATCGAAGCCGGTGACGCCCTTGGTGGTGCGGCAGCCGGTGCGGATTTCGTCGCCGGCGCCGGTGACGGCGCGCAGGCCGAGCACGTAGTCGCGTGTGACGCCGTACTTGACCGCACGCGGGCCGGCGGCGTTCATGGCGAGATTGCCGCCGATGCGGCTGTAGGCGCCGCTGCCTGGATCAGGCGGGTAGAACAATCCGGCGCTGCGCGCGAGATGGTCGATTTCCTCGGTGACGACGCCGGGTTCCACCACGACGAGGCGGTTGACGGGGTCGAATTCGAGCACGCTGCGCATGCATTCGAAACTGACGACGACGCTGCCGGGCGCGGGCAGCGCACCGCCGACGTTGCCGGAGCCGGCACCGCGCGGCACGAGCGCGACCGCGTGCGCGTGCGCGACGCGGACGAGCGCGGCCACGTCGTCGTGTGATGCGGGGAACAGTACGGCGTCGGGCATGATCCTGCGCGGCGTTTCGTCGCTCGCGTACAGTGCGCGCGTGGCGTCGTCGTCGAAGACGCGCGCGTCGCCCAGGGCGGAGCGGAAAGCGTCGCGCGCACGGTCGGTCAGCATGCTGCGGCTCAGGCGGGCCGTTCGGGCGGCAGCTGCGCGATCAGCTGGCCGATCATGTCGGCGTCGAAGTCCATGCCGACATCCCAGCCCGGATTGAGCGAGATGGGCACGCCACCGCCGACGCGACGCAGCAGCCAGGCGAAATCGGTGAGCAGCCCGCCGGAAAAATCGGGGAAATGCTCGGCCATGGGCTTGGCGCGTTCGGGACTGGTGAACAGCACCAGCACGCGCTCGCCGTCCTCGTCCTCGACGATCAGCGGCTCGGCCTGGGTGGAACGCTGGAAGCCCTGGATGGCGTTCTTCTCGTCGCGTACCGGCATGAACACCTGCTGGTCGATCAGCTGCAGGACGAAGGTCTCGGGATCGAGCGTGCCGGCGTGCACGGCGGCCAGCTGCTCCTCGAGCGGATTGTGGGGAATGAAGGCCATGGCAACGGATTCCTGAACGAACGGGCAGTGTACTCCACGCGCTCCAAGGCGGACGCGATGGGATGCGCAACATGGGATATGCTTAAATTGTTCCATAGAACGCATCAGGGAGCGATGCGATGGGACGCAGGACGGGTTATGCGGGACTGCACGACTACAACCGCGCGATCCGCGACATCGCGGCCAGCGTGGATTGGCAATCCGGCCAGCTTGCGCGGCAGATGGGATGCGTGGTCGAGGTGGCCGCTCGCTTCATCGGCGTCGGCCGCGTCGGCGTCTGGCGCCTGCGCGCGGACGGCGGCGCGCTCGACTGCATCTGCCAGTACGACAGCCGGCACGGCCTGGTCGAGGCCGGGCAGTCGCTGGATGCGACCCGGTACCCGGCCTATTTCGCAGCCCTGTCGAACAACCGCGCCCTGGCGGTGAGCGATGCCGTAATAGATCCGTGCACGGCCGAACTGGCCGATTCCTATCTGGTTCCGATGCGCATCACCTCGCTGCTCGATGCGCCGATCTGGTTCGACGGCAGGATGGCCGGCGTGGTGTGCCACGAGCACATCGGCGACCCGCGGAGTTGGCGCGACGAGGACGTGGCATTTGCCGGTTCGATGGGCGATTTCGCCGCGATGGCGATGTCGCAGGCGCGCTATCAGCGGGTGGAGGCGGCGCGCGAGCGGCTGGAACGCATCATCGAGGCCACCCCCGACATGGTCGCGATCATGGCGCCGGACGGCCACCTCCTCCAGATGAACCCGGCCGGCCGCAGGCTGCTCGGCCTGTCCGCGCAGGCCGACATCGGCTGTTACCGCAGCCGCGACTTCCTCGGCGAGCAGACGACCTACCTGCTGGAAACCGAAATCCGCCCGGCGCTGCTCAACGCCGGCCGCTGGACCGGCGAGGCCCTGCTGCGCGAGGACACGCCCCACGCGCTGCCGGTATCGGTGGTGGCGCTGGCGCACCGCGACACGCAGGGCCGACTGGAATATTTCTCGGTGGTGCTGCGCGATCTCACCGCGCAGAAGGCGATCCAGCGCGAGATCGAAACGCTGAACGACGAACTCGAGGCGCGGGTGCGGATGCGCACGCAGGAACTGGAAACCGCCAACCGCAACCTGGAATCGTTCGCCTATTCGGTGTCGCACGACCTCAAGGCGCCGTTGCGGGGCATCGAAGGCTACAGCCGACTGCTGGCCGACGAATACCGCGACGCCTTGCCGGAGGAGGCGCGCGAATACGTCGATCTCATCGGTGCCGCCAGCGCGCGCATGGACCGCATGATCGAGGATATTCTGGCCTACTCGCGGGTGCAGATGCGGCAGCTGAAATCGGCGCCGACCGATGTGCGCGAACTGCTGCGGCAACTGCTCAACGAATTCGAGCCGCAGTTGCGGGAAGGGGTCGAGTTCACGCAGGACGTCGAAGCGGCGATACTGGAAACCGACCGCGAAGGGCTGACGCAGATCCTGCGGAATTTTCTCGCCAATGCGCTGAAATTCTCGCGCCACGCGGGACCGCCGCGGCTGCGCATCGAGGGGCGGCGGCAGGGACAGGGCTATCGTTTCGCGGTGGCGGACAACGGCATCGGTTTCGACATGCGCTATCACGACCGCATCTTCGAGATATTCCATCGCCTGCCGAACGGCGAGGAGGCAGGCGGTACCGGCATCGGGCTGGCGCTCGCGGCGCGCGCCGCCGAGCGGCTGGGCGGCAGGGTGTGGGCCGAGAGCGCGCCAGGGCAGGGCGCGACCTTCTATTTCGAACAGCAGACAGGGCTACGATCATGAAATTGCTCTACGTCGAGGACAACCCTTTCGATCGCGATCTCACGCGGCGTGCGCTGCTCAAGCAGCTGCCGGACCTGGAGTGGGACGCCGTCGGTGGCGTGCACGATGCCATCGCCCGCCTCGACGCGCGGCAATACGACGTGCTGCTGCTCGACATGTGGCTACAGGACGGCTGCGGCCTGGAGGTGCTGTTGTATGCGCGCCGCCGCGGCCTGGACGTTGCCGTCGTCGCCGTCGCCGGCGCGGGGGACGAAGCCAGCGTGGTACAGTTCCTGAAGGCCGGTGCGCAGGACTACGTGCCCAAGCGCGGCCTGTATCTCGACAGGCTGGGCGAACGCCTGCAGCAGGCGCGCGAACGGCTGCGCGATACGCCGTATCCGACCACGCTGCTGACGGTGCTGTACGTGGAATCGACTCAGGACGACGTCGACCTGACGCGCCGGCATTTCGAACGCCGCGCCCCGCATCTCGAACTGGTGGTGCACGCCGACGGCGAGACCGCGCTGGCCTGGCTGGACACGCCCGGCAACCAGGCCGACGTCGCGCTGCTCGACCTGCGCCTGCCCGGCATGTCGGGACTGGAACTGCTGGAAGCGCTGCACACGCGCTACAAGTTGCCCAGCATCCTCATCACCGGGCGCGGCGACGAATCGGCTGCCGCAGAAGCGATGCGCCTGGGGGCGGTTGACTACATCGTCAAGGAACACGGCTACGTATCGGCCCTGCCCTGCGTCGTCGAACATGCGCACGTGCTGGCCGCCTACGCTGCATTGCGTCTGGCCTACGTGCGCCTGCAGGATGCGACAGGCCAGTGAAGCGGCGCGGCTTCAGGGCTCCCAGCGTTCCGGGTGGGCCCAGAAGCGCGCGTTGAGCCAGTCCGGCACGGGCTTGTAGGTGGCCAGGTCGTACGTCTGGATACGCGTGCCGTCCGCCGGATCGAGCAGTTCGCGCACGAAGCCCAGCGCGCGGAAGGCGTCGTCGTCCAGCGCGCATTCCGCGCGCGCCACCAGCAGAATGCGGGGTGCTGCATACAGCTGAACGCGGTGGATCAGGTGGCGCGCCGCGGCTGCGTCGAGGCCGTCGAGCGCGGCGATGCCAAGCGCCAGCGTGCAGGGCGCGTCGAGCGGGAAATCGAACGGTCTGATCGGCGTGGCCGGCATGCGCGCGGCGACGAATGCGCGCGCCGTTTCGTCGAGCGCGCACAGGCTGGCCGGCTGCAAGGCCGACAGGCGCGCATCGAGCTGGCTGCGCCAGTCCATTCAATCCGGGCGCGGCACGCGGACCAGCCGGGTGCCGAGCAGGCGGTCATGCAGGAACTGCCGGTCGCGATCGAGGAGCGCCCACCAGAATCCCAGCCCGCCCAGCGCAAGTCCGAGGAAGGCGAGGCAGAAGCGCTGCGCAGCCAGTTTCAGCGTCAGCGGCCGGCCGTCGGCGCGCACCAGGCGCACGCGCCAGGTCTTCATGGCCAGCGTCTGTCCGCTGCGCAGCCAGAAGGCGGCGAAATAGGCGAACAGCACGCCGAACAGGAATGCCTGGAAGAGATGCTTCTGCCAGGGCGCGTGCAGGTCGCCAACGATCGGCAGCACGGCGAACGAGGCGACGAACACCACCGCGACGACCAGCAGCAATTCGTAGAGCATGACGGCGAGACGCACCGGAAACGGGGCGGTGGTGGGGGCTATTGCGTTGGTTTGCATGATAGTTCTATATTGGCGTCAGGCGCGGCAATTTGCCACACCGCGCTGCCCATAAACGCCGGCCAGACCGGTCACAACACGAAACAGGAGGGGGGCTCGATGCATATCGTAAAGCAATTGATGGCAATTCCCGGCGTGATCGCCGCCGGGGAGTATGCCTACCGTGGCGACCGTTTCTCGTTCCAGGGCGCGCTCACCGACGAGTTCGCGCGCATGGCGTCCATTCTGTGCCGCGCCAACACGCTCTCGGTCAACATGCAGTCCGAGATATTCGATTCCTTCGCCGAGAACTGCGGCTGCCGCCCCGTGCAGGGCTGGATCGTGCGCGGTGCCAACGTCACCGTCTGCGCGGTCGGCAACTATTTCTCCTTCATCGAGAACCGCGAGGAACTGCTGAACGACGTCATGACCATCATGCGCGCAAAGGTCGGCGACATCCAGGACGACCTGCTGGTCAACCTGTATGCCAAGCTCGGCGGCGACACCAAGGAAGCCTTGTACTGAAACGCAACACAGAAACTGACAATCAACCGGGGGAGCGATATGAATCTTGAAAAAATGATGGACTTGCCGGGTGCCATGGCGGCCTTCACCTACACGGACAAGGGCGACCTGCAAAGCCACGTGCTGCGCGAAGGCACCGAGTTGACGCCGCAGGTGCTGGACCTGCTCACGCGTTCGTGCGTGGCCAACCTGGCCATTGCGAGCATGGAGGCGCGCGGCTGGGAAGCCGTCACCGGGCAGAGCGGATTCCAGCCCCTGCAGGGTTTTTCGGTGGTGGGACTGGAATGGTCGGTCGTCGTCAACGGCAATTGCGGCGTGATCGTCAAGAACCGCGACGCCGACTACGAAGCCACGTTCAACGCCCTGAAAACCGCTTGAGGCACGCCCCATGACGCTGAGAAAAATTCTGGTGCTCGACGGCGTGACCGCCGTCTGCCGCTTTCGCGACGACGGCGTGATCATGGAGGCGCAGGGCATGCTGCCGCCCGAATTGATGGAGCGGCTGGCGAAGTTCGCGCAGTGGTATCGCCGCATGGTGTCGGGCAATACCGATCTGCTGTCGCTGTTCTCGCAGATGCGCGGCTGGTCGCCTTCGCAGGGCTGGGTGGTGCATGGCGCGTCGACCACCGTCTGCAGCATGGGCAACACGGTCTGCCTGGTCGACAATGCGCAGGCTTCGCTCAACGAAATCATGCAGGCGCTGGCCGAGGCGGCGCACGAATAAGGCGGTTCCCGCCGCTCGAACCCGTTCCGGCCCCTCGCATCGAGGGGCTTTTTGTTGCCCGGGCCCGCCGATCGTACTGCCAGTTTATGGAAGCCACGGGCGCCGAGATCGTCGTACGTTGTCTGGCCGAAGAGGGGGTCGAGTTCGTGTTCGGCTATCCCGGCGGGGCCGTGCTCAACATCTACGACGAAATCTTCAAGCAGAACAAGTTCAAGCATGTGCTCGTGCGCCACGAGCAGGCCGCCGTGCACGCCGCCGACGCCTACGCGCGCGCCACCGGCCGCGTCGGCGTGGCGCTGGTCACCTCGGGACCGGGCGTGACCAACGCGGTGACGGGGATCGCCACCGCCTACATGGACTCCATCCCCATCGTCGTCGTCACCGGCCAGGTGCCGACCCCGGCGATCGGCATGGACGCCTTCCAGGAAGTCGATACCGTCGGCATCACGCGGCCGTGCGTGAAGCACAACTTTCTCGTCAAGGACGTGAAGGATCTCGCGGCGACGATGAAGAAGGCCTTCATCATCGCCGCCACCGGCCGCCCCGGCCCGGTGGTGGTCGACGTGCCCAAGGACGTGACCTACCACGTCACCGACTTCGCGTATCCGGCCAGCATCGAGATGCGCTCGTACAACCCGGTGGTCAAGGGCCACAGCGGCCAGCTGAAGCGCGCGGTGCAGATGCTGCTCGAAGCCAAGCGCCCGATGATCTACACCGGCGGCGGCGTGGTGCTCGGCGATGCCGCGAGCCAGCTGGTCGAAGTGGCGCGCCTGCTCGGTTTCCCGGTCACCAACACGCTGATGGGCCTCGGCGGCTATCCCGCCACCGACAGGCAAAACCTCGGCATGCTCGGCATGCACGGCACCTACGAGGCCAACATGGCGATGCAGCACTGCGACGTGCTGCTGGCCGTGGGCGCGCGCTTCGACGACCGGGTGATCGGCAACCCCGCGCACTTCGCGCGCGAGCAGCGCCGCATCGTCCACATCGACATCGACCCCTCGTCGATTTCCAAGCGCGTGAAGGTCGACGTGCCCATCGTCGGCGACGTGAAGAACGTGCTGAACGACATGCTCGCCCTGTTGAAACAGGCCAAGGACAAGCCCGATGCAACCGCGCTCACTGCCTGGTGGACGCAGATCGAGCTGTGGCGTTCGAAGAACTGCCTCAAGTACAACAAGCAGAGCCCCATCATCAAGCCGCAGTACGTGGTCGAGAAACTGTGGGAGGTGACGAAGGGCGACGCCTACGTGACCTCCGACGTCGGCCAGCACCAGATGTGGGCGGCGCAGTACTACAAGTTCGACCGGCCGCGCCGCTGGATCAACTCCGGCGGCCTCGGCACCATGGGCGTCGGCCTGCCGTATGCGATGGGCGTGCAGCTCGCCTTCCCGGATGCGCAGGTCGCGTGCATCACCGGTGAGTCGTCGATCCAGATGAACATCCAGGAACTCTCCACCTGCAAGCAATACCGCATCCCGGTCAAGGTGCTCACGCTCAACAACCGCTACATGGGCATGGTGCGGCAGTGGCAGGAGTTCTTCTACGGCAGCCGCTACGCCGAGTCCTATATGGAATCGCTGCCGGATTTCGTGAAGCTCGCCGAAGCCTACGGCCACGTCGGCATGCGCATCGACAAGCCCGAGGACGTCGAGGCTGCGATCAAGGAGGCGTTCTCGCCCGCGCTCAAGGAAAGAATGGTGTTCATGGACTTCCAGACCGACCAGACCGAGAACGTCTTCCCCATGGTCGAAGGCGGCAAGGGCCTGTCCGAAATGATCCTGGCGGAGGAACTGTGATGAGCGCCCGCCACATCATTTCTCTGCTGATGGAAAACGAGGCGGGTGCGCTGTCGCGCGTCGCCGGCCTGTTCTCCGCGCGCGCCTACAACATCGAGTCGCTGACCGTCGCGCCGACCGAGGACGCCACCCTGTCGCGCATGACCATCGTGACCACCGGGTCGGAAGACATCATCGAGCAGATCACCAAGCAGCTGAACAAGCTGGTCGACGTGATCAAGGTGATGGACCTGACCGAAGGCCGCCACATCGAGCGCGAGCTGATGCTGCTGAAGGTCAAGGCGGTGGGCGCCGGCCGCGAGGAGATGAAGCGCACCGCCGACATCTTCCGCGGCCGCATCATCGACGTCACCGACTCGACCTACACCATCGAACTTACCGGCACCGGCTCCAAGCTGGATGCCTTCCTGGAGGCGATCGATCCCGCCTTCATCATCGAAACCGTGCGCACGGGCGCGTCCGGCATCGGACGCGGCGAGCGCAGTCTCAAAGTCTGATTTTTACCCTCGGGAATTCACCATGAAAGTTTATTACGACAAGGACGCCGATCTCTCCCTCATCAAGAAGCGCAAGGTCGCCATCGTCGGCTACGGCTCGCAGGGCCACGCCCACGCCAACAACCTGAAGGATTCCGGCGTGAAGGTCACCGTCGGCCTGCGCAAGGGCGGCGCATCGTGGGACAAGGCCAAGAAGGCCGGTCTCGACGTCAAGGAAATCGCCGACGCCGTGAAGGCCGCCGACTTCGTGATGATCCTGATTCCCGACGAACTGATGGCCGCGACCTACTACAACGACATCGAGCCCAACCTGAAGAAGGGCGCCACGCTGGCTTTCGCCCACGGCTTCAACGTCCACTACAACCAGATCACCCCGCGCGCCGACCTCGACGTCGTGATGGTTGCGCCCAAGGGCCCCGGCCATCTGGTGCGCTCGACCTACACCCAGGGCGGCGGTGTGCCCAGCCTGATCGCCGTCTACCAGGACAAGTCCGGCAAGGCGCGCGACCTCGCCCTGTCCTACGCCTGCGCCAACGGCGGCACCAAGGGCGGCGTGATCGAGACCACCTTCCGCGAGGAAACCGAGACCGACCTGTTCGGCGAGCAGGCCGTGCTGTGCGGCGGCTGCGTCGACCTGGTGAAGGCCGGCTTCGAGACCCTGACCGAAGCGGGCTACGCGCCCGAAATGGCCTACTTCGAGTGCCTGCACGAGCTGAAGCTGATCGTCGACCTGATGTACGAAGGCGGCATCGCCAACATGAACTACTCGATCTCCAACAACGCGGAGTACGGCGAATACGTGACCGGTCCCAAGGTCATCAATGCGCAGTCCAAGGCCGCGATGAAGGAATGCCTGGACAACATCCAGAACGGCAACTATGCCAAGCAGTTCATCCTCGAAGGCCGCACCAACTACCCCGAGATGACCGCGCGCCGCCGCCTCAACGCCGAGCATCCGATCGAGGTCGTCGGCGCCAAGCTGCGTGCGATGATGCCCTGGATCAGTAAGAACAAGCTGGTCGATCAGTCCAAGAACTAAGGGGCCAGGAGTCGGGATTCAGGGGCCAGGTTTTTTTGTGCGGCTGCGCCGCGCGGCCCCTTGCGTTCCGCCCCCTGAATCCTGATCCCTGAATCCGGACCCTGACATGACACAACCCCTCATCGCCCGCGAAGGCTGGCTGGTGCTGCTGGCCGCATTTGCGGCTGCCCTCGTCGCGACCTGGCTCGTCGGTATCTGGTCGATCCCGCTCTGGATCTGGGCGGTGTTCGCGCTGCAGTTTTTCCGCGACCCGGTGCGCGTGCCGCCGATGGACGCGGACGCGGTGATCTCGCCGGCCGACGGCCGCATCGTCGCGGTGGAGAAGGTGGCCGATCCGTATCTGGAACGCGAGGCGCTGAAGATCAGCGTGTTCATGAACGTGTTCAACGTGCATTCGAACAAGAGCCCGGTCGACGGCGAGGTGAAGGGTCGCTGGTACACCCCGGGCAGCTTCGTCAACGCCGATCTCGACAAGGCCTCGACCGAGAACGAGCGCAACGCGATCTGGATCCAGACCGCGCGCGGCGACGTTACCTCGGTGCAGATCGCCGGCCTGATCGCGCGTCGCATCCTGTGCTACGTGCGGACGGGCGACAGGCTGGTGCGCGGCCAGCGTTACGGTTTCATCCGCTTCGGCTCGCGGGTGGACGTCTACCTGCCAACCACGGCGCGCGCCGAGGTCTCGATCGGACAAAAAGTCACGGGCGGGCGTACCATACTGGCACGCTGGTAATCAGAGCCGACAGCCCGCATGCTCGACTTCAACCACCGCAAGACCGACGCGATGCGCCCACGGATGCGCGACCGCGGCATTTATCTGCTGCCCAACCTGTTCACCACGGGTGCGCTGTTCGCCGGTTTCTACGCCGTGGTGCAGGCGATGAACGGGCGCTTCGAGCACGCAGCGGTGGCCATCTTCATCGCCATGGTGCTCGACGGGCTGGACGGCCGCGTCGCGCGCATGACGCACACGCAGAGCGCCTTCGGCGCCGAATACGACAGCCTGTCCGACATGGTGTCGTTCGGGGTCGCGCCCGCGCTGGTGATCTACGAATTCGCCCTGCAGGGCATGGGCAAGCTCGGCTGGATCGCCGCCTTCGTCTACTGCGCCGGCGCCGCGCTGCGGCTGGCGCGCTTCAACACCCAGATCGACACGGTCACCGACAAGCGCTTCTTCCAGGGCCTGCCCAGCCCGTCGGCGGCGGCGCTGATCGCCGGCTTCGTCTGGGTGATGAACGAATACGGCGTGTCAGGACAGGACGTACGCTGGCTCGCCGCCGCGGTCGCCCTGTTCGGCGGCCTGACCATGGTCAGCAACTTTCGCTATTACAGCGGCAAGGAAATCAATCTCCGCAAGAGCGTGCCTTTCTTCGTCATCCTGCTGGTCGTGCTCGCCTTCATCCTGATCTCGACCAGTCCGCCGGAAGTGCTGTTCGGCGTGTTCGTGCTGTACGGCCTGTCGGGCTACGTCGATGCGCTGATGCAACGCTTGCGTCGCAAACCAGCGGCCTGACGCGTATGCCTCTTGCAGGCGGCGAAAAAATCCATACAATTTAGACCATGTCTAATTGGTCGCAACCCTCCTTCGTCCTCTGCCTGTCGAACGTCCTGTTCGGCAGCCTGCTGCTGCGCGTCGCGCGCACACATTGATCCCCCTCCCCCAAGCAGTACCCCGCGCCGCAAGCCGCTTGCGGCGGACTTATATAATGCGTCGGCAAGATCGCGCAGGGCGCGACGCCGACCCCACATGGAGCCAGCCATGAACGACCGTTTGACCATTTTCGACACCACCTTGCGCGACGGCGAGCAGAGCCCAGGCGCGTCGATGACCAAGGACGAGAAGCTCCGCATCGCCCGCCAGCTCGAAAAGCTCGGCGTCGACGTGATCGAGGCCGGTTTCGCCGCCGCCAGTCCGGGCGACGCCGATGCGATCAGGGCCATCGCCGAAGTCATCACGAATTCGACCGTCTGTTCGCTTGCGCGCGCCAACGAGCGCGACATCCGCGCCGCCGGCGAGGCGATCAAGCCCGCCAAGCGCGGCCGCATCCACACCTTCATCGCCACTTCGCCCATCCACATGGAGAAGAAGCTGCGCATGACGCCCGACCAGGTCGTCGACGCCGCGGTGAAGGCGGTGAAGCTTGCACGCGAATACACCGAGGACGTCGAATTCTCCGCCGAGGACGCGGTGCGTTCCGACATGGACTTCCTCGTGCGCGTGTTCGACGCGGTGATCGAAGCCGGTGCCAAGACCATCAACGTACCCGACACCGTCGGCTACTCGATCCCCGCGCTGTGGGGCGAGCGCATGAAACAGCTCATCGCGCGCGTGAAGAACTCGGACAAGGTGATCTGGAGCACGCACTGCCACAACGACCTCGGCATGGCCGTCGCCAATTCGCTCGCCGCGGTGATGAACGGCGCGCGCCAGGTCGAGTGCACCATCAACGGTCTCGGCGAGCGCGCCGGCAATGCGTCGCTGGAAGAGATCGTGATGGCCGTGCGCACCCGCAAGGACGTGTTCAACTGCGACTCGAGGATCGACGCGACGCAGATCGTGCCCGCGTCCAAGCTGGTCTCGACCATCACCGGCTACCCGGTGCAGCCGAACAAGGCCATCGTCGGCGCGAACGCCTTCGCGCACGAATCCGGCATCCACCAGGACGGCGTCCTCAAGCACCGCGAGACCTACGAAATCATGCGTGCCGAGGACGTGGGCTGGCATGCCAACCGCCTGACCCTCGGCAAGCTCTCCGGCCGCGCCGCGTTCAAGAGCAAGCTCGCCGAGCTCGGCATCGTGCTGGAAACCGAAGAGGCGCTCAACACCGCGTTCGCCCGCTTCAAGGACCTCGCCGACAAGAAGCGCGAGATCTTCGACGAGGACCTGCAGGCGCTGGTGTCCGACGAGGGCTATGCCGCCGAGCACGAGCGCTTCAAGCTGGTGTCGATGAAGGTCTGTTCGGAGACCGGCGAAGTGCCGCACGCCCGCGTCGTGTTCACCGACGAGGGCAACGAGCAGCGCGCCGAGGGCGACGGTTCCGGCCCGGTCGACGCCGCCTTCAAGGCGCTCGAATCCGTGGTCGCGAGCGGCGCCGACCTGCTGCTCTACTCGGTGAACAACATCACCAGCGGCACCGACGCCCAGGGCGAGGTGACCGTGCGGCTGGCCAAGGACGGCCGCGTGGTCAACGGCCAGGGCGCCGACACCGACATCGTCGTCGCCTCGGCCAAGGCCTACCTGCATGCCCTGAACAAGCTCGACGCCAAGCTCGAACGCGCGCATCCGCAGGTGTGAGGGCATCGGCCGGGACACGTGTCGCGTCCCGGCCGACGCTCAGGACTGGATCGTCCGCATCATCTGCCAGTACAGCCAGAGCCACCAGCCGACACTGGCCAGGGTAAAGGCGGCACACCAGAAAATGTCGAGCCAGTTCGCGTGATGCGGCTTCATCGCGCGGCTCAGCTGCCCGCCAGCTGGTCGCCGTGCTTCTGCTTCAGGGTCTCGAGCAGATGCAGCGCTTCCTGGCGCCGGCCGGCATCGGCATCCTCGCGTCCCGGTCGAGGCGGCGCGGCCAGGGCCCGCTTCAGGTGCGCCGCGGCCGCGGCGTATTCACCCTCGTCGGCAAGCAGGTCGGCGTAGAAATAGTTCGGGTCGATGCCATCCGGATTGATGGCGAGCGCCTTTTCGAAATACGCGCGCGCCTTCTTCTTGTCGCCGAAGCCGATGGGCCAGCCCGGCACCTTGGCGTACAGGCTGCCGAGCGAGTTGTAGATCGAGCCGTTCAGCGCCACGGGACTGATCTTCTCGGCCGACAGCAGCAGATCGCGCGCTTCCCTGGCCTTGCCCAGGGCGCCGAGCCCGCCTTCGGCCTTGGCGGCGCTGGACAGGACGATGGCTTCCCAGATCATCGGTTCGGCCCGGTCGGGGAAGGCTTGCGCCACCTGCCGGGTATAGGCGATCAGCGGGGCGAACGCGGCTTCGCGTGCGGATTCGGGCGTCTGGTAGGACACGTGTGCCCAGCGGTGGCTGATGTCGGCGATGGCGTCGCCCAGCGCGAGTGGCGCGGCCTGGACGGTGATGGTGAGGCTGGCGAGGAACGCCAGGGCGGCGAAGGATGGACGGAACATGCGGGTCTCCATGTATTAGCGGCTGGATTCGGTGGCGAAGGGGCGCATCAGGCTGGCCTGTTTCATCAGGCTCGAATCGACCAGGCGCGGAAGGACGGCGTTGATGCGCACGAAGAGCTTCTCGGGCCAGCCGAGATAGCGGTCTCGTCTGTCCTGCTCGATGGCGGCGACGACGCTGGCCGCAACCTGCTCGGGCTCGTCCTGGTTCATCTTCAGGGCGTCCGCCATGCGGTTCACCACGCTGCGGTTGAAGCCGGTCCGCGTGAAGCGTGGCGCGACGTAGGTGACGCCGACGCCGCTGCCTGCCAGCTCCCGTCGCAGCGCTTCCGAGTAACCGCGCAGCGCGAACTTGCTCGCCGAGTACGAGGCGAAGCAGGGGAAGCCGATCGAACCGAAGATCGAGCCGAGATTGACGATCCGCCCGTTGCCCCTTTGCAGCATGTGCGGCAGGACCGCGTTCGTCAGAGCGATCGGCGCCACGGTATTGACCTGGAACAGCTGCGCGGTGTCGTGCGCGGCCTCGTCGGCGGACAGGCAGAAGGTCTGCACGCCGGCACAGTTGATCAGGATGTCGATGGTGCCGGTGCGCGCCAGCGCAGCCGCGATCAGCCGGGCGGGTTCGCCGGGCAGGGCCAGGTCGCCGGCCAGCGCCGTGATCTGGGTTCCGTCTTCGCGCAGCGTCGAGGCGAATTCGGCGAGCCGGGCCGGGTCCCGGTTCACCAGGATCAGATTGGCGCCGCGCCGGGCGAGTTCGCGGGCGATGGCGCCGCCGATGCCGCCGCTGGCGCCGGTGACGAGGATGCTGCTGCCGAAGATGTTCATGGCCGCTCCTGCAGGTCGATGCCGCGCAGGACATTGCCGTAGAGGCGGAAGAACACGCGCGCATTCGACACCACGGCCTCGCGGTCCACGGGCGTTTCGAGGCGATTGACCAGGCGCGCGTAGTCGTCGATGTGTTCGCGGTCGAGCGTACCGTGGCTGCTCAGGTAGGTGAAGGCGGAAGCCGGCAGGTCGAGCGTCGTCTGCAGCGCGCGTGCCGCTTCCGAGGCGAGGCTGACGCTGGTGCCTTCGAGCACGTAGACCATGCCGAACATGCCGACCGGATTGCGTCGCATCACCGTGTCGTAGGCATAGGCGACCATCTGGTCGGTATCGAAGTCGGGCGCGCTGTCGCGCACGGCGTCCGCATCGCCGCCGGCCGCCGCGATGTCCGCGAGGATCCATTCGTGATGGCCGATTTCCTCCTCGATGTAATGCGCGACCGCGCTGCGCAGCCATTCCTGGTGGCCGGGCAGGCGCGACCCGCAGGCCATCAGGAGCGGTACCGTATGGCGGACGTGGTGGTAGGCGCGGCCGAGGAAATCGAGGTAGTGCCGGCGCGTCACCTCGCCTGCGAAGGCGGCGGTGATCAGCGGCGCGGCGAGCAGGGTCTCGCGTTCGCTCGCGGTGGCGTGCTGGAGTTGCTGGTAGAAACTCATCTTCAGTGTTCCGTCTGGGGTTGATACAGGGCGTCGATGCGATCTCCGTAATGGCGGAGGATCGCGTCCCGCCGCAGCCGGCCGTTCGGCGTCGAGAGGCCGGTTGCTGGGGTGAATGGGGCGTCCGCGGGGATCCAGACATGGACGCGCGCATAGTCGGGCAGGCGCTGGTTGGCCGCGTCGATCGCGGCGTCGATGTCGGCGTGCGTGGCGCCCGGGCTGGGCACGATCACGGCGCAGTTGAAAGGACGCGCCTCGCCGAACAGCGCCGCCTGCGCGACGCCGGGGTGCGCCACCAGTTCGCCTTCCACCCATTCCGGCGCGACGTTGCGGCCGAACGCAGTGATGAACAGGTTTTTCTTGCGGCCGGTGAGGAACAGATAGCCAGCCTCGTCGAGATAGCCCAGATCGCCGGTGGCGACGACCGTCGTGTCCGCAGCTTCCCCGCCGAGATAGCCGCGCCAGCGCAGACCCTGGACCAGGATCTCGCCGTCGGCGGCGAAAGCGAGGCGGGCATGCGGCAGGGGACGGCCTACGCTGCCTGCGCGCTGTGCATCCGGCCGGCTCGCGGCAATCACGGACGCACACTCCGACAGACCGTAGCCCTGGTAGACCGGCAGGCCGAGCGCGTGGGC
>JBGAFQ010000015.1:0-52645 GCA_044227195.1 Thiobacillus sp. | reverse complement strand
CCATGAGCCTGATGTCCTTCGCCCCTGCGCTGCCCGAAATCTTCGTGCTGGCCATGGTGTCGCTGATCCTGGTGATCGACGCCGCCGTGGACGACAGCCGGCGCTATCTGGCGTACGTGCTGTCGCTGCTCACGCTGGCGGGCGCGGCCTTCCTGACCGTGCACGATTTTTCGACCCTGCCGACCTGGCGCTCGGCGGCCTGTTCGTCGACGACCCGCTCGCCGACGTGCTGAAGCTCTTCCTCTACCTGACCACCGCGGTGGTGCTGGTGTATGCGCGCGATTACCTGAAGCTGCGCGGGCTCTACAAGGGCGAGTTCTTCGTGCTGGCGCTGTTCGCGCTGCTGGGCATGATGGTGATGGTGTCGGCCAGCCACTTCCTCACGCTGTATCTCGGTCTCGAGCTGCTGTCCTTGTCCCTTTATGCGATGGTCGCGCTGCAACGCGATTCCAGTGTGGCGACCGAGGCGGCGATGAAGTATTTCGTGCTCGGCGCACTGGCCTCGGCATGCTGCTCTACGGCATGTCCATGGTCTACGGCGTGACCGGTTCGCTGGCGCTGGGCGACATCGCGCAGAATCTGGCCGACGGCACCGATCTGCGGATTCCGCTGGTGTTCGGCATCGTCTTCATCGTCGCCGGCCTCGCGTTCAAGCTCGGCGCCGTGCCCTTCCACATGTGGGTGCCGGACGTGTATCACGGCGCCCCCACGGCGATGACGCTGTTCATCGGCTCCGCGCCCAAGATCGCCGCGTTCGCCTTCGTGATCCGCATCCTGGGGCAGGGGCTGGAATCGCAGGTGGCCGAATGGCGCGACATGCTGGTGATCCTCGCCGTGCTGTCGATGGCGGTCGGCAATTTCGCGGCGATCGCGCAAAGCAATCTGAAGCGCATGTTCGCCTATTCCACCATCTCGCACATGGGCTTCATGCTGCTGGGCATCCTGGCCGGCACGCAGAACGGCTACGGCAGCGCGATGTTCTACGTGCTGGTGTACGCGCTGATGAGCCTGGGCGGCTTCGGCATGATCCTGCTGCTGTCGCGCGCGGGCTTCGAGGCCGACCAGCTCGACGATTTCAGGGGCCTCAACCGCCGTAGCCCGTGGCTGGCCTTCGTGATGCTGTTGCTGATGTTCTCGATGGCGGGCATTCCGCCCACCGTGGGCTTCTATGCCAAGCTGTCGGTGCTGCAGGCCGTGGTCGAGATCGGCTACGTCTGGCTGGCGGTGGCTGCGGTGGTATTCTCGCTGGTCGGCGCCTTCTACTACCTGCGCATCGTCAAGCTCATGTATTTCGACGAACCGCACGACACCGCGCCGGTGACGGCCAGCCCCGATGCCCGCATGCTCATGTCGGCCAACGGTCTGGCCGTGCTTGCCCTCGGCATCCTGCCGCAGCCGCTGATGGCGGTGTGCATGCACGCCATCGGCGTGTCTTTCTGAACTTGTCCGGGGCAGCATGGGTCTGCTCCGGCGTCATTCCTGATTCCGTATCCCCGTGAACTTTTCCACCACGCTACTGCTGATCCTGGCCTTTCTCGCTGCCAACCTGCCGTTTCTCGTCGAACGCATTTTCTTCGTCGTCCGTCCCGGGTCCGGCAACAAGCCCTTCGCCTGGCGCCTGCTGGAACTGGTGACGCTGTTCTTCGTGGTCGGCGGCATCGCCATGCTGCTGGAAGGCAAGCTCGGCGACATTCACCGGCAGGGGTGGGAGTTCTACGCGATCAATGCCGCGCTGTTCGTGGTGTTCGCCTACCCGGGCTTCGTCTATCGCTACCTGTGGCGCCACCGTGGCGCCTGACATGGACAGCCTCGAATTCCGCTTGCGTGGTGAATACGTCGCGCTGTGCGACCTGCTCAAGCTATCGGGCATCGCCGACAGCGGCGGGCAGGGCAAGCTGATGATCGCCAACGGCGACGTGACCGTGGACGGCCGGCCTGAAAGCCGCAAGACGGCGAAAATCCGCGCCGGCCAGACGGTGGCCTGCCTGGGACAGACCATCCAGGTTCTGGCCGAGGCCTAGAGAAAGCAGAAGTAGAACCGGCCGGCGTCGAGTTCCACCGCCAGCCGCGCGCCGCGATTCAGCGCATAGTCCCACGACCCCTTGGTCGCGCAGCCCTCGTTTCACGCCGGCCGGCATAGATCGCGTTCGCGGTCGTACCAGGAGAGCAACATCGTGTCCTCGTCCAGCGCTGCCGGGCGATCGCGCCAGCCCAGGTGGCATTCGCTCACGCCGGCCGGCGATTCGAGATCGCGTTCGCGGTCGTACCAGGAGAGCAACATCGTGTCCTCGTCCAGCTGCTGCCGGGCGATGCCTGTCGCCAGCTTCAGCGCGGCGTTGAAGTCGAGGCCGAGTTCGGTGGTGTCGAGGCGCAGGGTTTTCATGGCTGGGTTTTCTGGGCGTCGGGGTTCATGGATGAGCTTTCGACGGGCCAGGCTTTCGAATACAGCGGCCAAAGTGACAAAAGGGGATATCAGCCAAGCGCCGCATTATTCATGTGAGGCAGGTCTTCGGCCAAAGCGGAAGCCACACCGTCATACGGGTAAGTCCGGTCTTGGCAAGGGAGAGGACGTTCAACGTTGGAATTAGGCAGGCTGTGCATGGCAAACCTTATTGCGCGGTTTTAGTTGGTCTTGCTGCTCGCTGGCGCTGCCGAACCAGATAAACCGCCACGGCCACGAAGTAGACGAATGACACTGCAGCGATCTCCCAGTAGAAATGCGCGTCTTCGACACCGAACCAGAGTGACCCCCACCAGGGAATCATCATGCCAAAACCCTCGCCACCCCACATGACTGGAGAGAAGGCAACCAGCTGACAAAAAACTAAGATACTTACAACAAGCATAATGCGAACTGGGGCGAGGAATGCTCGCAGCACAGCGCGAGCGAGGAGAATGCTCGCAATGGGCCCCCAAAACATGAAAAAGAAGAACGCAAAATTGATAATCAGTCTAAGGCTTTCCATCGCTGCCTAACGTTGGCGTTGAGGGGCGCGTAGACAGTAAGCGAAGCTTGCTGGCGGAGCGTCCCACTCGAACAATTTGTTGGGCCTACAACTTAATCGCATCACTCTTATCACGGTTGCAGTCGAAGCAAGTCAAACGAATATTGTGTTCTTCGCTACTTCCGCCCTTGGACACTGGAATGATGTGATCGAATTCGACTTCATCGTCTCGCAAATGCTTTCCGCACTCCTGGCACGTATAGTTGTCGCGCCTCACGACGCGCATTTTTACTGTGAATGGTATGTAGCGACCACGGCGTCTTTCATCTGATGTTTCTGAAATATTTTCGCCCACGAATACGACTGGGCAAATATGGCCAAAGATATTGCAGGCCATGTCAGAGATGATCTCAGGAATATGCTCAGGGTAGTCATCTGGGCTAAATGACGATGCCTCTTCTTGGAACCAAGCCCGGCGGGCTGAATCGAGTGGTCGTCGATTGTCATAAATGCCAGAGGCGAGGGCCTGCCTAATCTTTTTGATTTCTGCTCTCGCGGCTTTTTTTACCTCGGGCGGTATTTTGAAATCTTTGTCGTTATGTTCTTCCGCCTCAAAAGGGAAAGGAGCTCGATACCTATGTATTGGAGGGAGTGGTCCAAGTCCAAGGACATCAGAAAGATCAGTACCATTTGATGCTGCTTCTTCGAATGCTTTTTCTTGTGACAGCTGTCGCACGATGTGTACGGCGAAGGCTGTTGGGTCTTCGTCATACAATGACGAAAGACTTTCAAAAGCGTTTCGTGTCTCTTCGGGCATTGGGCCGCTGTGACCAATGAGGCCTGTCTGGAGGCAGCCGACTATGTATTCGTGATGCGCGACTGACGGTCCTCGAAGCGGTGGCAGTAGCGGTGACTGCTCAACGAACGGACCATACGGACAATACTTCAGCTCCCAACATGGTTTGCAGACGTGTGTAGATCGCCTCTTCCAGTCTGCTAGGAATTCCGAGTCAGTGAGGTCGACGTCATACCCCAACCGCTCCTTGATTGCTGGATGGATCGCCTCACGTTTTTTCCGTCCGCTCATTTTCAACTAGCGTTCGAGCCAAAAAGTTAATCAAGAGACCCATGGGTCCGGATGATTTTTTATAAAGAGACAGGCTTTTTTTGAGTTTATCGTATTAATTCTTATGTGGATGTTAGTCCCCCTGTCTCATTATTACGTTATGCAAAAGGAGACGCAGGGCCTCCGGATTATGCGCCGGATTTTTCCCCTCAACTACCGGGAACGAACCTCAGGAGGCAGCCCATCCCCCCACCTGCTCGATCAAGTTTCTATCGTTTGGGACCAAGTTCACTGACTGCTCTTGCGTATGAAGCTGGCGTGATGCGAGAGTGTCAGTGCGGGCGGCTTTGGTCGAACAGCAGCCGAAGCCAACAATATCTGGCCGCTTTCAGCGCATCAGGCTTTCATAAATGCGCCTTCAGCGCGCCTGGCTTTATAACTGCGCTTTCAGCGCATACAGCATGTCCAGCGCCGCCTTGGGTGTCAGCGAATCCGGGTCGAGTTCGCGCAACTGATCCAGCGCGGGATGCGGCGGCGGCGCGTCGTTGGGCAGGTGGGCGGCGAACAGGTCGCCCTGCGGGCCGGGCTGCAGTTGCGCGTCTTCCAGTTCGCGCAGGTGGCGGCGCGCGGCGTGGATCACGGGGCTGGGCACGCCGGCCAGGCGCGCGACCTGGATGCCGTAGCTCTGCGAGGCGGGGCCTTCTTCCACCGCGTGCAGGAACACCAGGTCGGCGCCGTGCTCCTTGGCGTCGAGGTGAACGTTGGCGAGCTGGCGAAATTCCTGCGCCAGCTGGGTCAGCTCGAAATAGTGGGTGGCGAACAGGGTGAACGCGCGGGTGGCGCTGACCAGATGGCGCGCCACCGCCCACGCCAGCGCTAGGCCGTCGAAGGTCGAGGTGCCGCGGCCGATTTCGTCCAGCAGCACCAGGCTGTTCGCGCTGGCGTTGTGCAGGATGTGCGCGGTCTCGGTCATTTCGACCATGAAGGTCGAGCGTCCGCCGGCCAGATCGTCCGATGCGCCGATGCGGGTGAAGATCTGGTCGATGTCGCCGATCTTCGCCGAGGTGGCCGGTACCCACAGGCCGCAGCAGGCCATCAGTGCGATCAGCGCGACCTGCCGCATGTAGGTCGATTTGCCGCCCATGTTCGGTCCGGTGATGAGCAGCATCTGCCGGCTGCGGCCGAGCGCGACGTCGTTGGGAATGAAGTGCTCGACCTGCGCCTCGACCACCGGGTGGCGGCCGCCGCGGATGGTGATGCTGGCTTCGTCGGCGTATTCCGGTGCGCACAGTTTCAGCGTACCCGTACGCTCGGCCTGGCTCGCCAGCACGTCGATCTCGGCCAGCGCGGCAGCGATGGCGAGCAGGTCCGGCACGTGCGGCGTCAGCGTGTCCAGCAGCGCGTCGAACAACGCCTTCTCGCGGGCCAATGCGCGCTCCTGCGCCGACAGCGCCTTGTCCTCGAAGGCTTTCAGTTCCGGCGTGATGTAGCGCTCGGCGTTCTTCAACGTCTGCCGCCGCCGGTAGTCGTCGGGCACGGGCGTCTTGTCGGCCTGTGCGCGGCTGACTTCGATGTAGAAGCCGTGCACCTTGTTGTATTCGACTTTCAGATTGCCGATGCCGCTGCGTGCGCGCTCGCGCGTTTCCAGCTCCAGCAGGAATGAACCAGCGTCGCGCGTCAGCGCGCGCAGTTCGTCGAGTTCGGCGTCGTAGCCGTCGGCGATCACGCCGCCCTCGCGCAGCACGCTGGCAGGCTCGGGCAACACGGCGCGGGCGAGCAGGGCATGCAGGTCGGGGCGGGCAGCGAGCCGTGCCTGCAGCGTAGCCAGTCGCGCACCGTCGTCGGGCAACAGTGCCGCCAGTTCGGGCAGCAGCGCCAGCGTGTCGCGCAGGCCGGAGAGATCGCGCGGGCGCGCATTCCTGAGCGCGATGCGGCCGCCGATCCGTTCGACGTCGGCACAGCCTTTCAACTGACGGGTCAGTGCGTCGGCCGCATCGGGCTGCCCGGCGAGCACGCCGATGGCGTCGCGCCGCAGGCGCAACGCATGTCGGTCGCGCAGTGGATGGTGCAGCCAGTGGCGCAACAGACGCGTCCCCATGCCGGTGGCGGTGGTGTCGAGCACCGACAGCAGGGTCGGCGCCGCTTCGCCGCGCAGCGTCTCGGTGAGTTCGAGATTGCGCCGGGTGGCGGCGTCCAGTTGCACGAACTCGCCGTCGCGCTCGGCGCGGATGGACTGCAGGTGCGGCAGCGCGGTGCGCTGGGTGGCCTGGATGTAATCGAGCAGCGCACCGGCGGCCGCGATGGCGAGATGCAGCTCGGCGACGCCGAAGCCGGCGAGGTCGCGGCTGCCGAACTGTTGTGCCAGCCGGCTCTGCGCCCCGGTCGATTCGAACTGCCACGGCGCCAGTCGCCGCACCGCGCAGGGCGCGTTCAGCTCGAAGCCGTCGGGTGCCAGAATCTCCGCCGGACGCACGCGCGCCAGCAGGGCGGGGAGGGCGCCGGGTGCGATTTCCGCGACCTGAAAGCGCGCGGCAGCAAGGTTGAGCCAGGCGACACCGAGCATGTCGGCGGCAGGCGCTGTATCGACCTTGCCGGGGGCGATCGCGAGGATCAGGGTGTCGCGCGTTTCGTCGAGCAGGCCCGAATCGGTGAGCGTGCCGGGGGTGACGATGCGCGTGACCTGGCGTTCGACCGGCCCCTTCGAGGTGGCGGGGTCGCCGATCTGCTCGGCGATGACCACCGATTCGCCCAGCTTCAGCAGCCGCGCCAGATACTGTTCGGCGCTGTGGTAGGGCACGCCGGCCATCTTGATCGGCGCGCCGGCGGAGGCGCCGCGCGTGGTGAGCGTGATGTTCAGCAGCCGCGCCGCCTTCTCGGCATCCTCGTAGAACAGCTCGTAGAAGTCGCCCATGCGGTAGAACAGCAGCATGTCGGGATGCTGCGCCTTGATGCCGAGGTACTGCTGCATCATCGGCGTGTGGGCGGCGGCCTCCTTGGCAGTCGACATGAGCGAGCGGGTGGCGGGTCAGACCTTCAGTTCGGGCGGCAGATGGGGCGCGAGGATCTGCAGCATCTGGCCGAAGACTTTCGGGCTGGCGGCGACGATGTTGCCGGATTCGAGGAAACCCTCGTCGCCCATGAAATTGCCGACCAGCGCGCCGGCTTCCTGCGCGATCAGGCTGCCGGCGGCGAGGTCCCAGGGTTTCAGGTGCATCTCCCAGAAACCGTCGTAGCGGCCGCAGGCGACCCAGGACAGGTCGAGCGCCGAAGCTGAAATCGCGGAAGGGGAAACCGGTCCCGATCAGGCATTCGGCGAGTTTTGCGCGCTTGCTGGCGCGGATGCGGCGGTCATTGAGCATCGCACCGCGGCCGCGGCTGGCGGTGAAGAGCTCGTTGCGCGCCGGGTCGAACACCACGGCCTGGGTGATCTGGCCCTTGTGCTTCAGCGCGATGGACACCGAGTACTGCGGCAGGCCGTGCAGGAAGTTGGTGGTGCCGTCGAGCGGATCGATGATCCATACGTAGTCCTCGCCGTTCCGGGCGTCGGACGCGCCGGACTCCTCTGCTAAAATTCCATGATTTGGGTAGGCGTCGAGCAGGGTTTCGATGATGGCGCGTTCGGCCATCTGGTCGACTTCGCTGACGTAGTCGCGATCCTGTTTGCTCCGCACGGTGAGCTGGTCGAGGTCGAGCGAGGCGCGATTGATGATCGCCCCGGCTTTACGGGCGGCTTTCACCGCCGTGTTGAGCATGGGATGCATGAAGAGGTCACGGGCTTCAAAGAACGAAGCCGCTATTTTACTTGATGACGCAGCCAGATCAGAAACGACTCGACGCCATCCGCATCGTGCTGACGCGCACCAGCCACCCGGGCAACATCGGCGCGGCCGCGCGGGCGATGAAGACGATGGGGCTGTCGCAGCTGGTGCTGGTCGAGCCCGCCGTGTTCCCCAACAGCCAGGCCGAGGCCATGGCCTCGGGCGCGACCGACCTGCTCGGCAGGGCGAAGGTCTGCGCCACGCTCGAAGAGGCGCTGGCCGACACGACGCTGGCGCTGGGCGTGTCGGCGCGGCGGCGCGACATCGTCGCCGACGTGCTGATGCCGGCGGAAGCGGCCGCGCGCCTGCTGGTCGAGACGCAGGCGGCCCAGGTGGCGCTGGTGTTCGGCAACGAGACCAGCGGGCTGTCGAACGAGGAACTGAGCCTGTGCCAGGGACTGGTGACGATCCCGGCCAATCCGGATTACAGCTCGCTCAATCTCGCGGCGGCGGTGCAGGTGTTGAGCTATGAGCTTCGCCGCACCTGGCTGGCGCAGACAGACTGGCCGCAACCGGAGCTGGATGCGGCGAGCGGCGACGAAGTCGAGAAATTCTATGCGCATCTGGAAACGGCGTTGGCCGAACTGGATTTCCTCAACCCCGGCTCGCCCGGCAAGCTGATGCTGAAGCTGCGCCGCCTGTTTTCGCGCACGCGACTGGCCAGGGAAGAGGTGAACATCCTGCGCGGCATTCTCACCGCGGCGCAGGAAGCGAAGGTTGCCGGAACATCCAGGCGAAATAGTTGACTAATTTACTCGGAAATAGCATCCTGCCGCCATGAGCCTTATCAGCCAATTCAGGGAAGACATCGCCGTCGTGTTCGACCGCGATCCGGCGGCGCGCAACGTGTTCGAGGTCGTCACGACCTATCCGGGTTTCCACGCCATCGTGCTGCACCGGCTGGCGAACAAGCTCTGGCGCATGCACCTGAAATGGCTGGCGCGCTTCACCTCGCACGTCGCGCGCTGGCTCACCGGCATCGAAATCCACCCCGGCGCCACCATCGGCCGGCGCGTCTTCATCGACCACGGCATGGGTGTGGTGGTGGGGGAAACCGCCGAGATCGGCGACGACTGCACGCTGTATCACGGCGTGACCCTGGGCGGCACCTCGTGGAACAAGGGCAAGCGCCATCCCACGCTGAAACCCGGCGTGGTGGTCGGGGCAGGGGCCAAGATCCTCGGACCCATCGTCATCGGCGCCAACGCCCGTGTCGGTTCGAATGCCGTGGTGGTGAAGGATGTGCCTGACGACGCCACGGCCGTCGGGATTCCGGCGCGCATCCTCGACAACGCGGCGGAACAGCAGCGCCGGGCGCAAATGGAAAACCTGGGGGCGCGGGCCGAGAAACTTGGCTTTTCCGCGTACGCGATTTCGGCTGACATGAACGACCCGGTGGTGAAGGCGATCCATGGCCTGATCGACCATTCCGCGCACATCGACCAGCGGCTGGAACTGATCCTGGCCCAGTTGAAGAAACTTGGTGCAGAGATGCCGGCGGAACAGGGCAAGCCGGACGATTTCGATCCGAACTATCTGAACAAGATAGTTGACTAAATTGCTAAGGTAAGGAATAGTTGACTGAAATGCTCGGGAATTTTATAGTTCGACCCACATTCAGGAGAACGAGTCATGAGGTTGACCACTAAAGGACGCTTCGCGGTAACGGCCATGCTGGATCTGGCGCTGCGCGGCGGCAAGAATCCGGTGACGCTGGCGGGCATCAGCGAGCGTCAGGACATTTCCCTGTCCTATCTGGAGCAGCTGTTCAGCCGCTTGCGCCGGCACGAGCTGGTAGAAAGCGTGCGCGGACCGGGCGGCGGCTATTTCCTCGCCAAACCCCTGGCCGAGGTGAGCGTGGCCGACATCATCCGCGCAGTGGACGAGCCCATCGACGCGACCCAGTGCGGGGGCAAGGAAAACTGCCACGACGAGCACCGCTGCCTGACGCACGACTTGTGGACGGGGCTCAACGCCCACATCTACGATTACCTGGCCAACGTGACGCTGGCCTCGCTGGTCGCCAAGCAGGACGAGTGCAAGGACAAGGTATTGCAGGATCGCCGCAGCGCCAAGATGACGCTGGCGGCCTGAACGGACTGGATTACAAGGGCAACACGATGAAAACGATTTATTTCGACTACTCCGCCACCACCCCGGTCGATCCGCGCGTGGCCGCGAAGATGATTCCCTACCTGACCGAGGACTTCGGCAACCCGGCCTCGCGTTCTCACCCCTACGGCTGGACAGCCGAGAAGGCGGTCGAAGAGGCCCGTGCGCATGTCGCCGCGCTGGTCAACGCCGATCCCAAGGAAATCGTCTTCACTTCGGGCGCGACCGAGTCGAACAACCTCGCCATCAAGGGCGCGGCCAATTTCTACGCCGGCACCAAGGGCAAGCACATCATCACCGTGATGACCGAGCACAAGGCCGTGCTCGACACCGTGCGCGAGATGGAACGCCAGGGCTTCGAGGCGACCTACCTGCCGGTCAAGGAAAATGGCCTGATCGATCTCGACGTGCTGCGCGCCGCGATCCGCCCGGACACCGTTCTGGTCTCGGTGATGGCGGTGAACAATGAAATCGGCGTGATCCAGGACATCGAAGCCATCGGCAGGATCTGCCGCGAGAAGGGCGTGATCTTCCACGTCGACGCCGCGCAGGCCACCGGCAAGATGCCCATCGACCTGAAGACGTTGCCGGTCGACCTGATGTCGTTCTCGGCCCACAAGACCTACGGGCCCAAGGGCATCGGCGCGCTGTACGTGCGCCGCAAGCCGCGCGTGCGCCTGGAAGCGCAGATGCACGGCGGCGGCCACGAGCGCGGCATGCGTTCCGGCACGCTGGCGACCCACCAGATCGTCGGCATGGGCGAAGCCTTCCGCATCGCCAAGGAAGAGATGGCGACCGAGAACGAGCGCATCCGCATGCTGCGCGATCGCCTCTACAACGGTCTCAAGGACATCGAGGAGGTGCATCTCAACGGCGACATGGAGCGCCGCGTGCCGCACAACCTCAACGTCAGCTTCAATTTCGTCGAGGGCGAATCCTTGATCATGGCGATCAAGGATCTCGCAGTGTCGTCGGGTTCCGCCTGCACCTCGGCCAGCCTGGAGCCGTCCTACGTGCTGCGCGCGCTGGGCCGTTCCGACGAACTGGCCCACAGCTCGATCCGTTTTTCCATCGGCCGCTTCACCACCGAGGAAGAAGTCGATTACGCCATCAAGCTGCTGCACGAGAAGATCGGCAAGCTGCGCGAGCTCTCGCCTTTGTGGGAGATGTTCAAGGAAGGCGTCGACCTGAACACCGTTCAGTGGGCAGCACATTGATTCAAGGAGAACAGCATGTCATACAGCGATAAAGTCCTCGAACACTACGAAAACCCCCGCAACGTCGGCTCCTTCGCCAAGGACGACGACGGCGTCGGCACCGGCATGGTCGGCGCCCCGGCCTGCGGCGACGTGATGAAGCTGCAGATCAAGGTGGGGCCGGATGGCCTCATCGAGGACGCCAAGTTCAAGACCTACGGCTGCGGCTCGGCCATTGCCTCGTCCTCGCTCGTGACCGAATGGGTCAAGGGCAAGACGCTCGACCAGGCGATGGAAATCAAGAACACCGCCATTGCCGAGGAACTCGCGCTGCCGCCGGTGAAGATCCACTGTTCGATTCTGGCGGAAGACGCGATCAAGGCGGCGGTTGCCGACTACAAGCAGAAGAAGGGCCTGGAGTAAGCCATGGCCGTGACCCTGTCTGAACGCGCAGCGCAGCACGTTGCCGGCTTCCTGGCCAAACGCGGCAAGGGCGTCGGCATACGTCTCGGCGTGCGCACCACCGGCTGCTCGGGCATGGCCTACAAGCTGGAATTCGCCGACGCGGTGCCGGAAGGCGACGAAATCTACGAGAGCCACGGCGTCAAGGTGTTCGTCGACCCCAAGAGCCTGCCCTACATCGACGGCACCGAACTCGACTACACACGCGAAGGCCTCAACGAGGGCTTCAAGTTCAACAACCCGAACGTGAAGAACGAGTGTGGTTGCGGAGAGTCGTTCAACGTCTGATAGGGATTGGGGCTAGGAGATAGGGATCGGGAGGCTTTGTGCTTCGCGCTTTTTGAATGGTGCGGCCGAAGGCCGCCCGGAACCCCCAGTCCCTCGCTCCTGACGCCTGGCCCCTAGCATGCAGAGTCACTTCGCCCTGTTCAACCTCCCCGAGACCTACGCGCTCGACCGCGACCGTCTCGACGCGGCCTATCGCGAATTGCAGAACACCGTGCACCCCGACCGTTTCGCCGCGCATCCCGAAGCCGAGCAGCGCGTGGCGATGCAATGGGCGACGCAGGCCAACGAGGCCTACCAGACGCTCAAGCATCCGGTCGACCGCGGGGTGTACCTGCTGAAATTGCATGGAATCGACGCGCTCGATGCGACCAATACTAAAATGGCGCCCGCGTTCCTGATGCAGCAGATGGAATGGCGGGAGGCGATCGACGATGCACGCGCGGCGAAAAGCGTGGACGCGCTCGACGCCCTGACCGTCGAACTGCGCGCGACGCACAAGCGCATCGAGGCACGCCTGGGCGAATTGCTCGATGCGGCGAAGGATTACGAAGGCGCGCGCGAAGCCGTGCGCCAGTTGCGTTTCATGGACAAGCTCATCGCCGAAGTCGGCGAGGTGTACGAAGAGCTCGAAAGCTGAGAAGACCGCCCGATGGCCCTGCTGCAAATTTCCGAACCCGGGATGTCCACTGCGCCGCACCAGCACAGGCTGGCGGTCGGTATCGACCTGGGGACGACGAATTCCCTGGTGGCCACGGTGCGCTCTGGCCTGTCGGTCGTACTCGATGACGCGGCCGGTCGTTCGCTGCTGCCTTCCGTGGTGCGTTACCGCGCGGATGGCGGCGTGGACGTCGGCCATGCCGCCCAATCCGCGCAGAATGCCGATCCGCACAACGCCATCGTCTCGGTGAAGCGTTTCATGGGGCGCGGGCTCGCCGACATCGACGACGTCGCCAGCCTGCCGTACCGCTTCGTCGATGCGCCCGGCATGGTGCAGCTGAAAACCGCCGCCGGCGTGAAAAGCCCGGTCGAGGTCTCGGCGGAAATTCTCAAGGTGCTGCGCGTACGCGCCGAGGCCGCGCTCGGCGGCGAACTCGTCGGCGCGGTCATCACCGTGCCTGCGTATTTCGACGATGCCCAGCGCCAGGCGACCAAGGACGCCGCGCAGCTGGCCGGTCTCAACGTGCTGCGCCTGCTCAACGAACCGACCGCCGCCGCCATCGCCTACGGCCTCGACAACGCCTCGGAAGGTATCTACGCCGTGTACGACCTCGGCGGCGGCACCTTCGACATTTCCATCCTCAAGCTGTCGAAGGGGGTGTTCGAGGTGCTGGCGACCAACGGCGATTCCGCGCTGGGCGGCGACGACTTCGACCAGCGCGTGTTCTGCTGGATGGTCGAGCAGGGCCGCTTCCAGCCGCTGTCGGCGGGCGACATGCGGCTGTTGCTGACCAAGGCGCGCGATGCCAAGGAAGCGCTGACCGAACATACCGAGGTGCGCGTCACTGCCGTGCTGTCCACCGGCGAGATGATGGACGCGACGCTGACCCAGGCCGAATTCAACGCCATGACCACCAGCCTCGTCGGCAAGACGCTGGCGCCCACGCGCAAGGCCCTGCGCGACGCCGGCCTGTCGGTGGAGGAGGTGAAGGGCGTGGTGATGGTCGGCGGGTCGACCCGCATGCCGTGCGTGCGCCACGCCGTCGCCGATTATTTCCGGCAGACGCCGCTGACCAATCTCGATCCCGACAAGGTGGTCGCGCTGGGCGCGGCGATGCAGGCCGACATCCTCGCCGGCAACCGGGCGGGCGACGACTGGCTGCTGCTCGACGTGATTCCGCTGTCGCTGGGGCTGGAAACGATGGGCGGATTGACCGAAAAAGTCATTCCGCGCAACACCACCATCCCGACCGCGCGCGCGCAGGACTTCACCACCTTCAAGGATGGCCAGACCGCGATGAGCGTGCACGTGCTGCAGGGCGAGCGCGAACTGGCATCCGACTGCCGCTCGCTGGCGCGTTTCGAGTTGCGCGGTATCCCGCCCATGGTCGCGGGCGCGGCACGCATCCGCGTCACCTTCCAGGTAGACGCCGACGGATTGCTGTCGGTGTCGGCGCGCGAGCAGAGCACCGGCGTCGAGGCGAGCGTGCAGGTCAAGCCTTCCTATGGCCTGGGCGACGAGGAGATCACCCGCATGCTGAAGGATGCCTTCACCCATGCCAAGGACGACATGCGCGCGCGCGCCCTGAACGAGCAGATCGTCGATGCGCAGGGGCTGATCGCGGCCACCCGTGCGGCGCTGGGCGAGGACGGCAGTTTGCTGACTGCCGACGAGGTCGCGGCCATCGAGGCCGGTATCGCCCGTCTTGAAAACCTGCTGGCCGGCCCGGATGCCGAGCCCAATCACCACCTGGCCATCAAGCGCGGCATCGAGGCGCTCAATGCCGCCACCACCGAATTCGCCCAGCGCCGCATGGACCGGAACGTGCGCCGCGCAATGGCTGGACAGAAACTCGAAACCTTTGGCTGACGACACCATGCTGAACGACGCCTTCATCGAATCCCTGCGGCTCAAGCTCGAAGCGCACCCGATCTACGCTGCTGTGCGGACGCTCGACGACCTGCGCGTGTTCATGCAGCACCATGTCTATTCGGTGTGGGATTTCATGTCGCTGATCAAATTCCTGCAGAACGAGGTCGCGCCGGCGCGCTGGCCGTGGACGCCGCGCGGCGATGCCTCGGTGCAGCGCTTCATCAACGAGCTGGTGCTGGAAGAGGAAACCGACATCGCCCTGCCGGGCCAGGACGGCTTCACCAGCCATTTCGTCCTGTATCTCGCTGCCATGCGCGAAGTCGGAGCCGATGCGGCCTCGCCCGCGCGCTTCGTCGAGATCGTCGGCGAGCAGGGCATCGAGGCGGGGCTGGCGAGCGGCCTGGCGCCCGCGCCCTCGGCCCGTTTCACCCGCACCACCTTCGATTTCCTCGCCAGCGGCCGGCCGCACACGATCGCCGCTGCGCTGGCGCTGGGCCGCGAACACGTCATTCCATCGATGTTCCGTGCCTTCCTGTCGCGCATGGCCGTGACCGAGACGCAGGCGCCGAGTTTCCATTACTACCTGAACCGCCACGTGCATCTGGACGAGGATTTCCACGCGCCTTTGTCGCTGCGCCTGCTGTCCGCCCTGTGCGAGGGCAAGGCGGAAAAATGGCGCGAAGCGGAAGCCGCGGCCGAAGCCGCCGTCAATGCGCGTATCCTGTTCTGGGACGGCGTGCTCGCCGCCCTGCCGAGTCAACACTTCCAAACTGCCTGACCATGCCCCAGCTCATCGTTCTGCCCCACGTCGAACTCTGCCCCGAGGGCACGGTGATCGAAGCGAAGACCGGCGACACCATCTGCGATACCCTGCTGGCCAACGGCGTGGAGATCGAACACGCCTGCGAGAAGTCCTGCGCCTGCACCACCTGCCACGTCATCGTGCGCGAAGGCTTCGATTCGCTGGCCGAATCGACCGAACTGGAGGACGATCTGCTCGACAAGGCCTGGGGGCTCGAGCCGCAGTCGCGTCTGTCATGCCAGGCGCGCGTTGCCGCTGCCGACCTGGTGATCGAAATTCCCAAGTACACCATCAACATGGTGAAAGAAGGACATTGACATGAAGTGGACGGACACCCTCGACATCGCCATCGAACTTGCCGAGGCGCACCCTGAAATCGACCCGCGCACCTTGCGCTTCACCGACCTGCACCGCTGGGTGATGGAACTGCCCGATTTCGATGACGACCCCAATCATTCCGGCGAAAAAATCCTGGAAGCGATCCAGATGGCGTGGATCGACGAGGTGAGCTGAAAAACACCGCGTGGCCGCATGCCGGCACAACGAAAAAGGGGGCCTGGGCCCCCTTTTTCGTTGTGCCGGTTTACGCTGGCAAGCTCAGAACTTGAATACCAGACCGGCGGTAATCAGATCGACATCCGCTTCCCCGGTGCCGCCGTTGAAGTCCGAGCTGCCGGCTTCGAAATAGCGCTCCCACTCCATGCGCAGGCCCATCGACTGGCTGAAGTTGTATTGCGCGCCCAGGCCGACCGACCAGACGACGTCGGTATCGCTCGCATTGTTGTTCGACGTGCCGGCAATGGTGCCGTTGACGTCGGTCTTCAGGAAGTTCATGCCGCCGCGGCCGATCAGGGTGAAGCTTGGGTTGAGCGCATAGGTGCCGACCGCCTGCAGGGTCACGCCATGGGTTTCCCGCGAACCGGACTTGGCGCCGGTATACCCGACTTCGCCCAGGTCGACGTAGCCGACTTCCATGGAGAGGTATTCATTGACTTCCAGGCCGCCGTACAGCTTCCAGGCCGTGTCCGAATCGTCGCACGAGGTGCCGGTGGGGCAGGAGATGTCCGAGGTGGACTGGCCCACGCTTGCGCCGATGAAAGGCGCAAGGGTGAAATCGAAAAAGCCTGCGGATGCGGGCGTGGACAATGCCAGAGCCGAAGCCATGGCGAAGGCAAGATGCAGTGTGCGCATGTAAAACTCCTCCTGTGCTTATATCTTTTTCAAGGTTGGGATAGAAGCAAACCCGGCTGTTGCAGCTGGCCGGGAGTAAGCCGGCCGACAGGTTAATCGATTTTGCCGGCCTTAGGTAGCCGCAGGGGGCGAAACGCTTGGCCGGGGGTACCCAGGGGGTGGGGCAGACCCTGGCCGGAATGCCCATGCCAAGCACGGGCTTCATGCTAGACTGCCCCAAAACTTGAGGCAGGCATGGCCGAGGAGACCGATCTTTCCCGCACCGAACCGGCAAGCGCGCGGCGCCTCCAGGAAGCGCGCCGTGCAGGCGACGTTCCGCGTTCCGCCGAGCTGACGCGCTGGCTGGTGCTGCTGGCGGCGCTGGGCATGCTCGGCTGGCTGGCGCCGCGTCTGCTCGACGCCCTGCGTACCTTGTTCCGGACTGCCTTGCGGGACGCGGCGCAACCGTTCTCGGCGGCCTGGACCGAGTCCGCGCTCGCGGTCCTGTGGGCGGTCCTGCCGTTCCTCGCCGTGCTGTTTGCCGCCGCGCTGGTGGCGCCGATGCTGCTTTCGGGCTGGGTGTACGCCCCCGGCGCGGCACAGGCCGACTTTGCCCGGGCCAATCCATTCAAATCCCTGTTCCGCCTGTTTTCCGCCGATGCCTGGTTCGACGGCGCGCTGGCGCTGCTGAAACTGGTGCTCGCGGGCGCGGCGATTGCCTGGGCCGTGACAAACGGCTGGCCGGAATGGCAGGCGCCGGGGAGCCGCGTGGCGGACGACGCGCTGGGGATGGCCGCAGCCTGGGTGGGGCAGGGGGTGATCGCGCTTGCCGGTGCGCTGGCGCTGGCCGCCGCGCTGGACGCCGGCTGGCGCTGGTGGCGCTACCTGCGCCGCCATGCCATGACCTGGCAGGAAGTGCTGGCCGAGGCGCGCGAATCGGAAGTCAGTCCCGAGGTGCGTGCGCGCATTCGCGGGCGACAGCAACAGGCGGGGCAGGGGCCTCAACTTGGTGCCAGGGTCGATGCGATGCCTTCCCCCTCTCCCCAACCCTCCCCCGCCGGGGGGAGGGAGCGAACGTAATGCCCAAGACGATTAATGAGGTGATCGGATGAGTGCGCAGGGCGCGATGGTGCTCGGCATGCCGCTGAACCGCCTGGCGGTGCCGACGCTGGTGCTGCTGATCCTGGCGATGATGGTGCTGCCGCTGCCCACCTTCATGCTCGACGTGCTGTTCACGCTCAACATCGCGCTGGCGATGATCGTCCTGCTGGTGAGCCTGAACGCCCGCCGTCCGCTCGATTTCTCGGTGTTTCCGACGGCGCTGCTGCTGACCACGCTGCTGCGCCTGTCGCTCAACGTCGCCTCCACCCGCATCATCCTGATGCAGGGGCATACCGGTCCCGACGCCGCCGGCAAGGTGATCGAATCCTTCGGCAATTTTCTGGTCGGCGGCAATATCGCGGTCGGTTTCGTGGTCTTCGTCATCCTCGTCATCATCAACTTCGTCGTCATCACCAAGGGCGCGGGCCGCATTGCCGAGGTGGCGGCACGTTTCACCCTGGACTCGATGCCGGGCAAGCAGCTGGCGGTGGATGCCGATCTGAACGCGGGCTTCATCAACGAGACCGAGGCGCGCCTGCGGCGTGCCGACATCGGCCGCGAATCCGACTTCTACGGCGCGATGGACGGTGCGTCCAAGTTCGTGCGCGGCGACGCCGTCGCCGGCATGATCATCCTGGTGGTGAACCTGATCGGCGGCGTCGCGGTCGGCCTGCTGCAGCACGACCTGGGCATTTCCGAAGCGCTCGGACGCTATGCGCTGCTGACCGTGGGCGACGGGCTGGTGACGCAGATTCCCGCGCTCATCATCTCCACCGCCGCCGGCATCGTCGTGAGTCGCGCCTCGTCCGAACAGGATCTGTCGCGCGAGTTTTCCACCCAGATTTTCGGCCGGCCGCAGACGCTTTTCGTTGCGTCCGCCGTGCTCGGCGTGCTGGGCCTGATTCCGGGCACGCCGCATCTGGCCTTTCTCACCATCTCCGCCGTGCTGGGCGGCCTGGGGCTGTGGCTGGGACGACGCCGGCCTGCCGTGCTGGACGTCGAGCCGCTGGAAATCGAGGACGAGGCGCCCGCACCGCTCGACGTTAGCTGGGACGACATTCCGCCGGTGGACGTGCTGGCGCTCGAAGTAGGCTATCGCCTGATCCCGCTGGTGGACCGCAACCAGGGCGGGGCCGCACTCGCGCGCATCACCGAGGCGCGCCGCCGTTTCGCCGCCGACATGGGCCTGGTGGTGCCGCTGATCCGCGTGCGCGACAACCTCGACCTCAAGCCCAACACCTATCGCATCACGCTCAAGGGCGTGGACGTGGCGCATGGCGACATGCCCAGCGGCCATGTGCTGGCGGTCGACATGGGCGACGTGCTGGGCCGCATCGATGGCACCCCGGGTACCGATCCGCTCACCGGCCTGCCCGGCGTGTGGATCGAAACCGAGCGTACCGACGAGGCTGAACTGCGCGGTTTCGTCGTGCTGCCGCCGGCCGATCTCATCGCCCGTCAGGTCGAGGCCGTGTTCCGCCAGCATGCGCCCGAGCTGCTCGGCCGTACCGAGGTGCAGCAGTTGCTCGACACGCTTGCGCGCAACCATCCCGGCCTGGTCGAGGACGTGACGCCGCGTCACCTGCCGCTCACCGCCGTGCAGGCCGTTCTGCAGCAGCTCATCGCCGAGAACGTGTCGATCCGCGACACGCGTACGCTGTTCGAGACGCTGGCAGCGCGCGCCCCGAAGAGCCAGGCGGTGGACGACCTGGTCGAAACCGTGCGCGCCGCGCTCGGCCGCAGCATCGTCGATCGCCTGTTCGAGGGCGGCGACACGCTCAACGTGATCGGACTCGCCGCCACGACCGAGACGCGCCTGTTGAACGAAATGGGCGACGAGGGCGAGGCCCTGCTGTCGCCGGCCACACTCGACGCGCTGAACGAGGCCGCCGAGCGGGCGCTGGACGAACAGGACCGCGAGGGCCACCCGCCGGTACTGCTGACCTCGCCCGGTCTGCGCGCCATCCTGTCGCGGCTGTTGCGGCGCACCCTGCCGCGCCTGTCGGTGATTGCCTACGCCGAGGTGCCAGCCGATAAAATGGTGCGCATGACGACCGAACTGAACATCGAGGAGGCTGCATGAGCGTGCGCACCTTCGTGGCGCCGAACGCACGCGCCGGCCTGGCGCGCATCCGCGCCGAACTGGGCGACGACGCGGTGGTGCTGTCCACCCGCCCGCACCCGCAGGGGGTGGAACTGCTCGCCAGCGCCTACGGCGATCTCGCCGCACCGCCTGCCGAACCGGCGGATGCTGCGGCAAGTTCGCGCATCCTCGCCGAACTCGGCCGGCTGCGCGGCCTGCTGCAGAACCAGCTCGCCGGTTTTGCCTGGAGCGCCGCGCGCCGGCGCGATCCGGCGCGCGTGGCGATCCTGCAGACCCTGTTCGCGGCGGGTTTCGGCGGTGCGCTGGCGCGCACCCTGGCGGCGCGGCTGCCGCGCGAACTCGAAGGCGAGGCTGGCCGGCGCTGGCTGCGGCAGGTGCTGATCCGCAACCTGCCGCTGACGCCCGCGGACGCCGATCCGGCGGCGCGCGGCGGTGCTTGGGCGCTGGTCGGCTCGACCGGCTCGGGCAAGACGACCACGCTCGCCAAGCTCGCCGCCCGCGGCGTCGATGCGCACGGCCCGCAAAAAGTCGTGCTGGTCGCGGCCGACGCCTACCGCATCGGTGCGGAAGCGCAATTGCGTGTCTATGCCGACCTGCTCGGCATCGCCCTGCACGTCGCCCGCGACGCCGACAGTCTGGCCCGCCTGCTGCCGGGACTGGCGGCGTACCGACTGATCCTGATCGATACCGCCGGCTTTGCCCCGGCCGATCCGCGCGCGCAGGCGACGCAGCAACTCGACGCCCTCGGCGTGCGCCGCCTCGCCGTATTGGCCGCCGGCCAGCAGGGCGCCGCGATCGAGCAGGCGCTTACCCGTTTCGGCCACGGTGCGGCGGGCTGCATACTCACCAAGCTCGACGAGGCGCCGCAGCCCGGCGCCGCGCTCGACGCGCTGATCCGCCACCGCCTGTCGCTGGCCTACGTGACCGGCGGCCAGCGCGTGCCGGAGGATCTGCATCGTCCCAACGCGGCCTACCTGGTCGATCGCGCCCTGAAGGGCGGGCAGCTTGCCACGCCCTTCGCCCTGGCGGCGGAGGACTGGCCGCTCGCCGCCGGCATCGAGGCAGAACGCGAAGCGCATGCGCTGAAGGCCGCGCGTGGCGGTTGACCAGGCTGCGGGCCTGCGCCGCCGCAGGCAGGGCCAGTTGCCGTACTGCATTCACTGCGTGTCCGATTCCGCCGAGTGTGCCGTGCGTCTCGCACGTGCGCTGCATGGTGAGGGACGCATTCCCCTCGTCGTCGATGCCCGCGGCCGGCTGCTTGCCCGCACCGCCGCACACACCCTGTTCGACTGGACGCAACAGCTCGAACGCGGCCGCCTGTTAGCACTGCCGATTGGCGAAATCGCGGTCTGGCAGGCGCCCGGTGCGCGCGCCGATGCCACTGGCCTGGCGCAGGCCGCGCGCGAATACGATGTCCTAGTCTTCGACAGTCCGCTGGCGGACGCGGCGGCCCACCTGTCCGGCGCGCCGCGGATCGCGCTGCTGCCGGTGCGGCCGGATACGCAGTCGGCGGTGTATGCATTGCTGAAAACCCTGGCGATGTCCGGCGGCGCCGCGGCAATCCTGTTCGGCGACGCTCGGGCCTGCGCGCGGGTGCACGCCGCCTGTGTGCGTTTCCTTGGCGCAACGCTTGCAGCGGCCATAGACTGCGTCGCCGACGAAGATGACGCAATCGCCGCGCTTGCCGTTAGAATGGTGGGCGAGGAGCTGGGCTGCCACACCCGATACCAAACAGGAAACACCTGACGAATGGCTGGTAAGAAAACGTCGCAAGACGAACAGATCACGAAGTACGCGCCGCTGGTCAAGCGCATCGCCTATCACATGATGGCGCGCCTGCCGGCCAGCGTGGAAGTCGACGACCTCATCCAGGTCGGGCTCATCGGCCTGATGGATGCGGTCGGTCGCTTCGACGGCACGCAGGGCGCGCAGTTCGAGTCCTATGCCACCCAGCGCATCCGCGGCGCCATGCTCGACGAACTGCGCGAGGCCGACTGGCTGCCGCGCCACGTGCGGCAGAAATCGCGGCAGATCGAAACCGCCATCCACAAGCTCGAACAGCGCAACGGTCGTTCGCCCAGCGAACAGGAAATCTCGGCCGAACTCGGCCTGCCGCTCGACCAGTACCAGACCATGCTGGGCGACGTGAAATGCTCGCAGCTGCTGTACTACGAGGATTTTTCCGACGAGGACAGCGCAAGCTTCCTCGAACGCTATCTCGTCGACGGTGCGAGCGACCCGCTCGCCGTGCTGGAAGACGAAGGCTTCCGCGACAGCCTGATCGCGGCGATCCATCACCTGCCCGAACGCGAGCGCAGCATGATGGGCATGTACTACGAGCAGGACATGAACCTGAAGGAAATCGGCGCGGTACTCGGTGTCTCCGAATCGCGTGTCTGTCAGCTGCATTCGCAGGCCGTCGCGCGACTGCGCGCGCAGCTGAAAATCTGGAAGGACTGAGCTGCGCCGGTCGGCCGCAGCGCCGATAAATCCGCGATAATGCAGGCTGTTCCAACACAGTTCGCGCGCCTCGCAATGTCCAAGACCGACCTCAGGAAAAAAGCCCTCGACTATCACCGCAAGCCGCGCCCCGGCAAGCTGGAAGTCATCTCTTCCAAACCCTGCGCCACGCAGGCCGATCTCTCGCTGGCCTACACGCCGGGCGTCGCCCAGCCGGTGCTGGAGATCGCAAAAAATCCGAAGACCGCCTACGACTACACCAACAAGGGCAACCTCGTGGCCGTGATCACCGACGGCACCGCCATCCTGGGGCTGGGCGACCGCGGTCCGCTCGCCGCCAAGCCGGTGATGGAAGGCAAGGCCGTGCTGTTCAAGCAGTTCGCCGACATCGACGTGTACGACATCGAAGTCAACGCCAGATCGCCGCAGGAATTCATCCAGGTGGTCGAGGCCATCGCGCCGACCTTCGGCGGCATCAACCTCGAGGACATCGCCGCGCCGCACTGCTTCGAGATCGAGGCTGCGCTGAAGAAGAAACTCGACATTCCGGTCTTCCACGACGACCAGCACGGCACTGCCGTGATCATCTGCGCGGGGCTGCTCAACGCCCTGCACGTGCAGGGCAAGACGCTGGACACCGCGAAAATCGTCTGCCTCGGCGCCGGCGCCGCGGGCATCGCCTCGATGAACCTGCTGGTCGCGATGGGCGCGCAGAAGCGCAACATCCTGCTCGTCGATTCGAAGGGCGTGGTGCACAAGGGCCGTACCGATCTCAACGGCTTCAAGAAGGCCTATGCGCGCCAGACCAAACTGCGCACGCTGGAGGAGGCCATGCGCGGGGCCGACGTCTTCGTCGGCGTGTCGGGCGCCAACCTGGTAAGCCCGGCGATGGTGAAGTCCATGGCCGACAGGCCGGTGGTCTTCGCGCTCGCCAACCCCAACCCCGAAATCCTGCCGGAGAAGGCCCGCGCCGCGCGCAGCGACCTCGTGATGGCGACCGGGCGTTCGGATTTCCCCAATCAGGTGAACAATGTGCTCGGTTTCCCCTTCATTTTTCGCGGTGCGCTCGACGCCCGGGCGAAGGAAATCACCCAGCCCATGCTGATCGCCGCCGTGCACGCGCTGGCGGAACTCGCGCGCGAGCCGGTACCCGCGTCGGTGCTGAAAGCCTACAAGCTGAAGAAGCTGAAATTCGGCCCCGACTACATCCTGCCCAAGCCCTTCGATCCGCGCCTGCGCGAGCGGGTGCCGAAGGCCGTGGCGAAAGCGGCGAAGTCGGCGACCCCGCGTCGCCGCCCTGCCTGACCGGTCCCGCAGTGAAGCCCCGGACGCGCCCGGTCCATCTCGATCTCTTCCGCATACGCCTGCCGCTGCCGGGCTGGGTGTCGATCCTGCATCGCGTGTCCGGCGTGCTGCTGTTCCTGGCCCTGCCACTGGGCGTGGCGAGCCTGTCGGTTTCCCTGACGAGCGAAGCGGGTTACTGGGCAATCCTGGCGGCGGCGCAGCATCCGCTGGCCAAGCTGCTGGCGGTGCTGCTGATCTGGGCTTTCTCGCATCACTGGTTTGCCGGCCTGCGGCACCTGGCGATGGATGCGCACCTGGGACTGCCCCTGGGCCGGGCGCGTGCGAGTGCGCTGGCGGCGCTGACGGCGTCGGCGTTGACGACGCTTGCCTTCGCCGTGTGGGTGTTCGCATGAAGCACGCAGGGGGGGCGCATACCGGCACCGGCACCTGGCTGCTGCAGCGGGCCACGGCGCTGGCGCTGGCGGTCTTGCTGCCGCTCCTGCTGGGACGGGTGCTGGCGTCGCTGCCGGTCGACTACGCGGGCTGGCAGGCAATCTTCGCGCCGCTCTGGGTCCGCGTCGCGCTGACGCTCGCCGCGTCCGCGCTGGCCCTGCACGCCTGGGTGGGCATGCGCGACCTCTTCATGGACTACGTCAAGGCCACGGCCGTGCGGTTGGCACTCGAATGGGCCGTCCTCGCCGTCCTCGCCGGCAGCATGGTCTGGCTGCTGCTTGTCGTGGGACGGCAGGCATGAACGTCCGCCGCTTCGACGCCCTCATCGTCGGCGGCGGCGGCGCGGGCCTGCGCGCGGCACTCCAGCTCGCGCGTTCCGATTACAAGGTGGCCGTGGTGTCCAAGGTGTTCCCGACGCGTTCGCATACGGTGTCGGCGCAGGGCGGCATCACCGCAGCGCTCGGCAATGTCGACGAAGACCGCTGGGAATGGCACTTCTACGATACGGTGAAGGGCGGCGACTGGCTCGGCGACCAGGATGCGATCGAGTTCATGTGCCGCGAGGCGCCGAGCGCGGTCTACGAACTCGAACACATGGGCCTGCCGTTTTCCCGCCTGGACAACGGCAGGATCTACCAGCGTCCCTTCGGCGGCCAGTCGAAGAACTTCGGCGGCGAACAGGCGACGCGCACCTGCGCCGCCGCCGACCGCACAGGCCATGCGCTGCTGCATACGCTGTACCAGCAGAACCTCGCCGCACGCACGCAGTTCTTCGACGAATACTTTGCGCTCGACCTGGTGCGCGACGCCGAAGGCTACTGCCTGGGCGTGACGGCGCTGTCCATCGAAACCGGCGAGCCGCTGCTGATCGAGGCGCGCGCGACCCTGCTCGCCACCGGCGGCGCCGGGCGCGTGTTCGGCAACAGCAGCAATGCACTGATCAACACCGGCGACGGCCTCGGCATGGTGCTGCGCGCCGGGCTGCCGCTGCAGGACATGGAATTCTGGCAATTCCACCCCACCGGCATCGCCGGCGTCGGTTGTCTCATCACCGAAGGCGCGCGCGGGGAGGGCGGCTATCTGCTCAACCGGCACGGCGAGCGCTTCATGGACCGCTACGCGCCGCATGCCCGCGACCTGGCCGGCCGCGACGTGGTCGCGCGCGCCATTGCCATCGAAATCGCCGAAGGGCGCGGCTGCGGACCGCGCGGCGATTACATCGATCTCAAGCTCGACCACCTGGGCGAGGCGGCCATCGCGACGAAGCTGCCGGGCATCCGCGACCTGTCGATCCGTTTCGCCGGCGTCGACCCCGCGCGGGCACCCATCCCCGTGGCGCCGACCGCGCACTACATGATGGGCGGCATCCCGACCAATCTGCACGGCCAGGTCGTCGCGCCGGCGCGCACCGGCCCCGAGGAAGCCGTTCCGGGACTCTATGCCGTGGGCGAATGCGCCTGCGTTTCCGTGCACGGCGCCAACCGCCTGGGCGGCAACTCGCTGCTCGATCTGGTCGTGTTCGGCCGTGCCGCCGGCCGGCACATGCTCGACCATCTGCGCGACAACCCGTATCCGCGTCCCATGCCGGCCGACGCAGCGGATGCCAGTGCGGCCCGGCTGGCACGCTGGGATCGGCCGGGCCGGGAACGCGTTGCCGAGATCGCCGACGATCTCCGGCGCACCCTGCAGGCGCACTGCAGCGTCTTTCGCACCGACGCCTCCCTGCGCCAGGGTCTCGCAGAGCTCGATGGGCTCGAAGCCCGCCTGGCGCAGGCCGGCCTTCGCGACAGCAGCCGCGTTTTCAACACCGCGCGCATCGAGGCGCTGGAGCTCGACAATCTCGTCGGCGTTGCCCGCGCGACCCTGGTTTCCGCCATCCACCGCACCGAAAGCCGCGGCGCGCACACGCGGGAAGACTTTCCCGAACGCGACGACGAACGCTGGCTCAGGCACACGCTGTATGCGCGCGCGGAGGATCAGGTCGATACCAAGCCTGTTCGCCTCAAACCGCTCACGCTGGAATCGGTGAAGCCGAAGGCGAGGCTGTATTGAGCATGAAATTCCGCCTCTACCGCTACAACCCCGAGACCGACGCCCGGCCTTTCATGCAGGATGTCGATCTCGATATCGACCCCGCCGGCAAGATGCTGCTGGACGCCCTCATCGCGATCAAGGCGCAGGACGAGACCCTGTCCCTGCGCCGTTCCTGCCGCGAAGGCGTGTGCGGGTCGGACGCCGTCAACGTGAATGGACGCAACCGCCTGGCGTGCATCACGCCGCTGTCCGAACTGAAGCAGCCGGTCGAGGTGCGGCCCCTGCCGGGGCTGCCGGTGATCCGCGATCTCATCGTGGACATGGAGCCTTTCTACCGGCAATACCGTTCGGTCCGCCCCTGGCTCGTCAACGACGAACCCGAGCCGGAGGTCGAACGCCTGCAGACGCCCGCGGACCGCGCGCAGCTCGACGGCGCCTACGAATGCATCCTGTGCGCGTGCTGCACGACGGCGTGTCCGTCGTACTGGTGGAACCCGGACAAATTCGTCGGGCCTGCCGGGCTCCTGCAGGCCTGGCGTTTCATCGCCGATACGCGCGACGAGGCGACGGCGGCGCGGCTGGACAATCTGGAAGATCCGTACCGGCTCTACCGCTGCCGCGGCATCCTCAATTGCGTGGACGCCTGTCCGAAAGGCCTGAATCCCGCGGAGGCGATCGGCCGCATCCGCGCCCTGCTGGTGAAGCGCCGTGTCTGAACAGGCCGCGGGCGACAGGATCGCGTGGCGTTGCCGGCGTGGCCTGCTCGAGCTGGATATCGTGCTGGGTGGCTTTTGGGCCGCGCACCGCGCTACACTGGAGCCTCACGAGACAGCCGCCCTGGAGCGGCTCCTGATGCTGTCGGACATGGAGATTGCAGACCGGCTGCAGGGCGGTCCGCCCGCGGGCGATGCCGACCTTGAAGCGCTTGTTCAACGCCTGCGATATTTTCGGAACACACGATGAAAAAAACCGTCACCCTCACGTTCAGCGACGGCAGTCCGTCCATCGAACTGCCCGTCGAGCAGGGCACCTACGGCAAGCCCGTGATCGACATCCGCGCGCTCGGCGCGCAGGGCTATTTCACCCACGATCCCGGCTTCACGGCAACCTCCAGCTGTACCTCCGCGATCACCTACATCGACGGCGACGAGGGCCTGCTCTACTACCGCGGCTATCCCATCGAGGAACTGGCCTACAAGTCGGACTTCATGGAGGTTTGCCACCTGCTGATCAGCGGCGAGCTGCCGACCGCCGACCAGAAGCAGGCGTTCGAAACCTCGATCCGCCACCACACCATGCTGCACGACCAGATGGAGAACGTGTTCCGTGGCTTCCGGCGCGACGCGCATCCGATGGCGGTGATGATCAGCGTGACCGGCGCAATGTCGGCCTTCTACCACGAGGACATGAACATCTTCGATCCGCGCCAGCGCGAGATCGTGGCGCACCGGCTGATCGCCAAGGTGCCGACGGTGGCGGCCTGGTCGTACAAGTACAACGAGGGCCAGCCCTTCATCTATCCGAAGAACCGTCTGTCCTACGCCGAGAATTTCATGCACATGATGTTCTCGACACCCTGCGAGCCCTACGAGCCGAACCCGGTCCTGGCGCGCGCGCTCGACCGCATCTTCATCCTGCACGCCGACCACGAACAGAACGCCTCGACCTCGACCGTCCGGCTGGCGGGTTCCAGCGGCGCCAATCCCTACGCCAGCATGGCCAGCGGCATGGCCTCGCTGTGGGGGCCGCTGCACGGCGGCGCCAACGAGGCGGTGCTGAAAATGCTGGACGAGATGGGCGACATTTCGCGCATTCCCGAATTCATCGCGCGCGCCAAGGACAAGAGCAGCGGCTTCCGCCTCATGGGTTTCGGCCACCGCGTCTACAAGAACATGGACCCGCGCGCGCGCATCATCCGCGAAACCTGCTACGAGGTGCTCGACGAGCTCGACCTGCGCGACGACCCGCAGTTCAGGATGGCGATGGAGCTGGAACGCATCGCGCTGGAAGACGACTATTTCATCCAGCGCAAGCTGTATCCCAACGTCGACTTCTACTCCGGCATCATCTTCCGCGCGATGGGCATTCCCACCAGCATGTTCACCGCGCTGTTCGCGCTGGCGCGCACCGCGGGCTGGGTGGCGCAATGGAACGAGATGCTGTCCGATCCGGCGCACAAGATCGGCCGGCCGCGCCAGCTCTACACGGGCGCGGCGCGGCGCGAATTCGTGCCGCGGGACCAGCGCGGCGCGTGAACGCCTAAGGCCTGAATGAGCGCATCCGACTGGCTCCCGACTTCGCCGCTGTATGCCGGCAACGCGGTCTACCTGGAACAGTTCGGCGATGACGCGCTTGCACCCTGGCTGACGCAGCCCCTGCCGCATGCGACGGGCTGCGCCGATGCCGCGCAGATCGCCGTGCTGCGGCTCATCAATGCCTATCGCTATCTCGGCGTGCGGCGCGCCGACCTCGATCCCTTGCGGCGTTTCGAACCGCCGCCCACGCCCGAGCTCGATCCCGCGCATTACGGCCTGACCGAGGCCGACCTGACGCGCGAATTCGAAACCGGCTCGCTGTTCGGCGTGGACCGCACCACGCTCGCCGACATTCTCGAACGTCTGCGCAATGCGTATTGCGGCCGCATCGGCTTCGAGTACATGCATCTCACCGATGTCGCGCGCAAGCGCTGGCTGCAGGAACGCATCGAATCGGCTCAGGGCCGCTACGGAACGTCGGTTGCGTTGAAGAAGCAGCTGCTCAAGCGCCTGACCGACGCCGAGACGCTGGAGAAATTCCTGCATACGCGCCATGTCGGACAGAAGCGTTTCTCGCTCGAAGGCGGCGAAAGCCTGATTCCGCTGCTCGATCTGGTGATCTCGCGCTGCGCGCGCCACGGCGCCAAGGAAATCGTGATGGGCATGGCGCACCGTGGCCGCATCAACGTGCTTGCCAACATCATGGGCAGGCCGCTCGAAAGCCTCTACGAGGAACCCGCCAACGGCGATACCGCGTCGCCGCTGTCGGGCGACGTGAAATACCACCAGGGTTTTTCCACCGACGTGACGATCGCGACCGGCCCGGTGCACCTGGCGCTGGCGTTCAATCCCTCGCACCTGGAGATCGTGCATCCGGTGGTGCGCGGATCGGTGCGCGCGCGCCAGGACCGGCGCGGCGACGTGCTCGGCTACGAGGTCGTGCCGGTGATCCTGCACGGCGACGCCGCGCTGTCTGGGCAGGGCGTGGTGATGGAAAGCCTCAACATGTCGCAGACCCGGGGTTTTCGCAACGGCGGCGCGATCCACGTGGTGATCAACAACCAGATCGGTTTCACCACCTCCGACCCGCGCGACGTGCGCTCGACGCTGTATTGCACCGACGTCGCCAAGATGGTCGAAGCGCCGGTGCTGCACGTCAACGGCGACGATCCGGAGGCGGTCGCCTTCGCCGTGCGCACGGCGGTCGATTTCCGCTATACCTTCCACAAGAACGTGTTCATCGATCTGGTGTGCTATCGCCGCCACGGCCACAACGAACAGGACGAACCGCTTGCCACCCAGCCGCTGATGTACCGCCGCATCCAGGCACACCCCGGTACGCGCACGCTGTATGCGCAGAGGCTGGTGGACGAGGGCGTGCTGACGCAGGTCGAGGCCGACGATCTGGTCGATACCTGCCGCGACCGGCTGGAAGCCGGCGAATCGCTGTCGCCGCCCGCGCTGTCGGATTTCAAGGAAATCTACAGCGTGGACTGGAGCCGCTTCCGCGGCAGCGCGGCCGAGGTGTCCACCGCCGTGCCGGCAGCGCGGCTGGATTTTCTCGGCGGGCGCATCACCACGCCCGCGGTCGACATCGAGCTCCATCCGCGCGTGCAGAAGGTGCTGGACGATCGCTGCAGGATGCGCGCGGGCGAACTGCCGCTCGACTGGGGCTACGCCGAGACGCTCGCCTATGCCAGCCTGCTCGATGCGGGGTACAACGTGCGCGTGTCCGGCCAGGATTCGGCGCGCGGTACCTTCTTTCACCGCCACGCCGTGTGGCACGACCAGAAGCGCGAGCGCCGGCAGAGCGGCGTCTACATTCCGCTCGAGCACGTCCACGACCGGCAGGGCAATTTCACCGTCATCGACTCGCTGTTGTCGGAGGAGGCCGTGCTGGCCTTCGAGTACGGCTATGCGACCGCCGACCCCGACACGCTGGTGGTGTGGGAAGCGCAGTTCGGCGACTTCGCCAACGGCGCGCAGGTGGTGATCGACCAGTTCATTGCCAGCGGCGAGGCCAAGTGGGGGCGCCTGTGCGGGCTCACGCTGATGCTGCCGCACGGGCTGGAAGGGCAGGGGCCGGAGCATTCATCGGCACGCATCGAGCGTTTCCTGCAACTGTGCGCGCAGGACAACATCCAGGTCTGCGTGCCGACCCTGCCGGCCCAGATGTTTCACCTGCTGCGCCGCCAGATCGTGCGGCCGCAGCGCAAACCCCTGGTGATCTTCACGCCGAAGAGCCTGCTGCGCCATCCGGAGTCGGTCTCGGCGCTGGCCGAACTGAGCGAGGGCGGTTTCCGCAGCGTGATCGACGATCCCCGCGCGCCGCGCGCGGCAACACGCGTGGTGGCGTGCAGCGGACGCGTCTGGTTCGACCTCGAGGCCGCGCGCATTGCGCGGGGACTCGAACACGTCGCGCTGGTGCGCGTCGAGCAGCTCTATCCTTTCCCCGAAACCTTGTTCCGCGCGGTGCTGGCCGCCTATCCCCAGGCCGGGACCTTCGTGTGGGCGCAGGAAGAGCCGATGAACCAGGGGGCCTGGTACCAGACCCTGCACCATCTCAATCACTGCGTGCCGGCCGGCCGGCGGTTCTGTTACGCCGGCCGGCCCGCCGCCGCCGCGCCCGCGTCCGGCTACGCGTCGCGCCATCGCGCCGAACTGGACGCGCTGCTGAACGACGCGCTGGAGACCGTTCATGAAAATTGAAGTACGCGTGCCGACGCTGTCCGATTCGGTCGCCAGCGGCACGCTGCTGGCGTGGCGCAAGCAGCCGGGCGAACCGGTCGCGCGCGACGAGACCCTGGTCGATCTGGAAACCGACAAGGTCATCCTCGAAATCCCCGCGCCGGCCTCGGGCACGCTGGCCGAGATCCGCCTGCCCGAGGGCGCGGTGGTCAGGGCCGACGAAGTGGTCGCGCTGATCGAATCTGGCGAAGCGCGCGCAGCTGCAGCGCCGGTTGCCCGCGCCGAACCTGCACCCGTTGCGCCGCCGGTGCAGGCGGCGCCCGACCGCGTTACCGCACCGCCATCCAGCCTGCCCTTGCCGGCCGCGTCCGCGCCGCCCGTGCCTGCGGGTGAAGGGCATCGCGAACCGATGTCGCGCCTGCGCCAGCGCGTCGCCGAACGACTGGTCGCGGCGCAGCACACCGCCGCCATGCTCACCACGTTCAACGAGGCGAACATGCAGCCGGTGAACGAACTGCGCCAGTGCCTCAAGGCCGAGTTCGAGGTCCAGCACGGCGTCAAGCTCGGCTACATGTCCTTCTTCGTGCGCGCGGTGTGCCGGGCGCTCGCCCAGTTTCCCGTGGTCAACGCCGCGATCGACGGCACCGACATCGTGTGGCATGACGACGCCGACATCGGCATCGCCATTTCCACCCCGCGCGGCCTGGTGGTGCCCATCCTGCGCCGCGCGCAGACGCTGTCCGCCGCGCAGATCGAGGCCGCCATCGCCGATTTCGCCGCGCGCGCGAAGGAAGGCCGGCTCACGCTCGACGAGCTGGCCGGTGGTACGTTCTCGATCACCAACGGCGGCGTGTTCGGTTCGCTGCTGTCCACGCCCATCCTCAATCCGCCGCAGTCGGCCATCCTCGGCATGCACGCCATCCAGGACCGGCCGGTCGCCGAACACGGCCAGGTCGTGGTGAGGCCGATGATGTATCTCGCGCTGACCTACGACCACCGCCTCATCGACGGCCGCGACGCGGTGCAGTTCCTGGTGGCGTTGAAGGCTGCGCTGGAAGCGCCGGAGACGCTGCTGGCCTAGTTCCGGTCAGAAAGGACGGGTTCAGTTCGGGCCCGCACTGCCGTTACCTGCATCATCTTCCATGCATAAAGACGTTGCTGCCGTGTTTTTCGTCCGCACGGCGTGCGCGCAATACCGATACCGACATGAACTCGCCCTTCGCGGCGCCTGCCAGCAACAGTCCGATCGATTACGCCGCCCTGCGTACGCTGGTGGTCGACGATTATCCGGGCATGCGCAATGCGCTGCGCCTGACGCTGTCGAATTTCGGGATCGTCAAGATCCAGACTGCCGCCAATGCGGCCGAGGCGCTGTTCCAGATCCGCAACAAGTCGTACGATTTCATCCTCTGCGACTTCAACCTGGGCGAGGGCCGGGACGGCCAGCAGCTGCTGGAGGAACTGCGTCACGCCAACCTGATTCCGCTGGAAACCGTGTTCATGATGGTGACCGCCGAGTCCTACTACGAGAAGGTCGTGGCCACCGCCGAACTCGCACCCGACGATTACATGATCAAGCCCTTCAGCGCCGAGGTGCTGCGCAGCCGGCTCGAAAGCATCCTGCTGCGCAAGCGCGCCTTCCGCGAGGCCTACCGCTCCTTTGCCGCGCACGATCTGGAGGCGGCCATCGCCGCGTGCGACGCGCTGGTGCGCGACCAGCCCCGTTACGTGGTCGATGCGCTGCGCTTCAAGGGCGAACTGCTCGTCACTCTGGGCCGCTTCGACGAGGCCGAGGCGCTCTACAAGCAGGTGATCGAGATGCGCGCGATTCCGTGGGCGCGGCTGGGCCTGGCGCGCACGCTGCATCTGCTGCAGAAGGATGACGCAGCAGAGGCCGAACTGCACGACGTGCTCGAACGCGCGCCGGAAATGGTCGCCGCCTACGATCTGCTGTCCGACGTGTGCGCGGCGAAGAAGGATGAGGCGGGCGCGCAGGCGGCGCTCGAACGCGGCGTCGCCATTTCGGCACGCACCGTGCGCCGGCAGCAGAAGCTCGGCGAGCTCGCCTATGCCAACGGCGACCTTGCCGCCGCACGCACGGCCTTTGCCGCTGCCATCGACAAGGGGCGCCATTCCATCTTCGTTTCCGCCGAGGATTACGGCAACCTGTGTCGCGTCCAGGCCGAGCAGGGCGATTTCAAGGCGGTGGCCGATACGCTCAAGCAGAACAGGAGCACGCTCCAGGCGAGCCCGGAAGGCCGGCTGGTGACGGCGGTGACGCAGGGCATGCTGCACGTGCAGGCCGGCCGGCAGGACGAAGCGGCCAGGGTCATCGAGGAGGCGGCGGTCCTGCGCGCCGCCGGCACGCGCGGCGACGCCCGGCTGATGCTCGATCTGGCCGGGGTGTGCATGGCCAGCGGCCGCAACGAGGAAGCCGACGGCATCGTCGCCGAGGTGGCGCGCAACGCGCACGACAGCGAGGCGCTGCTCGCCAAGGCGCGCAAGCTGTACGAGGAAGCGGGCCGCGCCGATACCGGCGCCTCGGTGCTGTCGTCCGCCACCGCCGACGTGCGCCGGCTCAACAACGAAGGCGTGGTGCTGGCGCAGAAGGGCGACTTCCGCACCGCGGCGGAAAAACTCCTCGTCGCCTGCGAGGCGGCGCCGTACAACCCGCGCATCGCGATGAACGCGGTCTGGGTGATCCTCAAGCACATCGACAAGAGCGGCATGGACGAACCCATGATCGAAGCGGCGCGCCGCTATCTCGCCGCCGCCGAACTGCAGGCGCCGGGGCATCCGCGGCTGGCGGGCCTGCGTCTCTCGCTGAAGGAAATGGAAAACCGCTTCGGCATCCAGAGGAAGGCGCAGTGATGGGCTTCGACAACGCCGATTTCCAGGCCGCGCTCATCCACGAGTTGAAGAATCATCTCGGTCTGCTGGGCATGACGCTCGAACGCGTGCCCCTGTGCGGCGATGTGGAACACGACGAGCCGCTCGACGCCGCGCGCCTGCTGTGCCAGAGCGTCGCCGATCGCCTGCAGCAGGCGCTGTGGCTGTACAAGGCGAACCAGGGTCCGCTCACGCCCAACATCGATGCCTATTCGCCGCACGATCTGATCAATGCACTCGCTGCGCGCACCAAGGCGCTGTCGCGCAACCGCTTCGTCGTCGAAGCCCGGCTGGCCGGGAACCTGCCCGCCGTGGCCTTCTTCGACCGCGATCTGGTCGAGATGGCGATGACGAACGCGATCCAGAATTCCCTCGCGTACGCGCGTTCGCGCATCGTGCTCGAAGGCGGGATGCTGGACGGCTGCCTTGCGCTGACCGTGCGCGACGATTCCGACGGTTATCCGTCCCACGTGCTGGAAAGCGTGGCTGCGGGGACGCCGTACCGCTCGCACGGCACCGGGCTGGGCCTGCAATTCTCGCGCCTCATTGCGCAACTGCACGAAAACCGGGGACGTACCGGTGCCCTGCAGCTTGCCAACGATCGGGGAGCGGTATTCCGTCTGGTCCTGCCTTGAATTCCGGAACGGGCGCGGTCAGCCCTCGGTGTGCGGCAACACGTGTTCGATGCGCCGGTCCGGCACCAGCCAGAGCAGGGCAACCAGTACGTACAGGGCGATCGATACCCAGTGCGCCCAGGCGGCCAGGGCAATCGCCAGGGCATAGAGCACGGGGGAAAGCTTGCCTTTCCAGTCCGGGCCGATGGCCTTCCTGAGCAGGGAATCCGGGCCCTGCGCGGCCACGATCGTCTGTTGCAGCACCCAGTATGCGATCGCCGCCATCAGCAGCACCACGCCGTACAGTGCCGCGGGCGCCGGCGCGAAGTGGTTCTCGCCCATCCAGCCGGTGGCGAACGGAATCAGCGACAGCCAGAACAGCAGGTGCAGGTTGGCCCAGAGGATCGGTCCGGTCACGCCGCGTACGGTGTGCAGCATGTGATGGTGGTTGTTCCAGTAAATCCCGAGATACACGAAGCTCAGCACGTAGCTGGTGAACACGGGCCACAGCGGCGCCAGCGCCCCGAGTCCGTCGCCGTGCGGGACTTTCATCTCGAGCACCATGATGGTGATGATGATGGCGATCACGCCGTCGCTGAAAGCCTCGAGTCGGTTCTTTCCCATACTGGGGGACTCCTGCAGAAAGTCGAATGAATTTGAGGGCTTGCAGGCGCAGAGCCTTGCCGCCCCTGACATTTGTACTACTTCATTACGGCCGTTTTGACGGTATGCATGACGGCATGTGCGCCGATAACATTCCGATAACTTTCCGGCATTCTAGATCGCTGTTCACGCTCATGGCCCGTCCCGTCGTACCGCTGACCGATGCGCGCATAGCCAGCCTCCAGCCCGTCGACAAGCCCGTCAAGCTTGCCGACGGCGGCGGCATGTATCTGCTGGTGCGGCCGGATGGCGCGCGCTACTGGCGCATGGATTACCGCTTCGAGGGCAAGCGCAGGACGCTGGCGCTCGGTGTCCATCCGCAGGTATCGCTGGACGAAGCCCGCGCACGCCGGGACGCAGCGCGCGCGCAATTGTCCGCGGGCCGCGATCCGGTTGCGGAAAAGAAGGCGGCACGGGCGGGTCGCCGGCCGGCGGGCGACGAGCAGGCCTTTGCGCTGGCGATCATAGGCGAAGGCGTGTGGGACTGGGAACTGGCCAGCGGGCGGGTGCGCCACAACGCCCAGTGGGCGCGCCTGATGGGCCTGGAGGATGGCCGTCTCGAACGGGACTGGCACGAGGCCCTGGACTGCTTGCCGGAAGAGGAACGCGACGCGGTCATGGCCGCGATCATGGCCTGCCAGGCTGGCGATGCCGTATTCGCCTGCGAGCATCGGATTCGTCATCGGGACGGCAGCGAGATCTGGGTGCACAACCGCGGCGACGTGGTGGAGCGCAGCGCCGACGGCAAACCCGTGCGCATGGTGGGCAGCCTGCGCGACGTGACGCAGGAAAGACAGACGGCGCTGGTGATGCGTCGACGCAACCGGATTCTGCACGCCATAGCCGAAGTTAACGAAATGCTGATGGCGGACCTGCCGGAAGCGGAACTGATGACGCGGATTTGCCAGGAGTTGGTGCGCGACGATCTGTTCCGCATGGCCTGGATCGGTCAGGTGGACGAAGACGGCGTCCGCGTGCGGCCGGTGGCCGAAGCCGGCTTCAATACCGGCTACCTCGCCCAGGCCGACATCCGTTGCGACGATTCCGAGCACGGCACGGGTCCGACGGGGACGGCAATCCGCACCGGCACCACCGTCATCAACGACGACACCGAAAGCAACGCAACATTCGCGCCGTGGCGCGAACGTGCGCGTGCACAAGGCTACCGTGCGTCCGCCGCGACGCCGCTGCGGGTGCACGGCAAGGTGGTGGGGGCACTCAGCGTGTATGCCGGCGACCCGCATGCCTTCGGCCCGGACAAGGTGCTGCTGCTGGAAAAACTGGCTGCGGACCTGGGCGTGGCCATCGGCCAGCGCGCCTCGCTGGCTGCCCTGCGCGCTAGCGAGGCGCGTTTCCGGCTGCTGCTCGACGCCTCGCCCGAGGCGATCTTCGGCGTGGACAAGTACGGGGTCTGCACCTTCGTCAATCCGGCCTGTCTCGACATGCTGGGCTACACCCGCGAGGAATTGCTGGGACAGAGCATTCACCCGCTCATCCACCATACCTATCCGGACGGACGGCATTATCCCAAGGAAGAATGCCGGGTCAGGCTATCCACCCTGGAAGGCTGCGCCACGCACGCCGACGACGAGGTGCACTGGCGCAAGGACGGCACCAGCTTTCCGGTGGAATACTGGTCGCATCCCATCTACCGCGAGGGCGAACTGGTGGGCGCGGTGGTCAACTTCGTCGACATCACCGAGCGCAAGCGCATGGAACAGGCCCTGCGCGTCAGCGAGGAACGCTACCGCTTGATTTCCAGCGTGACGACGGATTTCCTGTACGCCTGTTCGTTCAAGGAAACGGGCTTTGTCTCCATCGACTGGGCGACCGCGTCGCAGGAAACCGTCTTCGGTTACACCCCGGACGAGATCGTCGCGCGCGGCTGCTGGCGCTGCCTCGTGCATCCGGACGACCTGGCCGAATTCGATCGCAATGTCGTGCACCTGCCGACGGGCCAGCGCGGCGAATGCGAACTGCGCATCGTGGGCAAATCAGGTGCCATCCATCACATTCGCGCCTATACGCTGGCGGTGCGCGGAGAGGATGGCCGCCAGCGCCTGTACGGCGCCTGCCAGGACATCACCGACCGCCGCCGCGCCGAGGAGGCGCTGCGCGAAAGCGAGGCGCGCTTCCGCGCCATGGCCGAGCATTCGGTCGACTGGATATGGTCGATGGATACCCGGGGACGCCATCTCTACAGCAACCAGCGCGGCATGGAAAACCTGGGGTATGCGGCCGACGAATTTCTGGCGCTCGAACCGCTGGGCCTCATTCATCCTGACGACCAGGATCTGTACGGCGAGATATGGCGCCATGCGCTTGCCAACCGCACGGGCTGGAAGAACGTCGTACTGCGCTGGCGGCATCGCGACGGCAGCTATCGCATCATCGAATCGAGCGCATCCGCGGTGTTCAACGAAGCCGGCGAATTGAGCGGATTCCAGGGCGTGGACCGCGACATCACCGAGCGCAAGGCAGCCGAGGCACGCATTGAGTTTCTGGCGCAGCACGACGTGCTGACCGGCCTGCCCAACCGCGTGCTGCTGCGCGACCGTTTCGCGCATGCCGTGGCGCGGGCGGGGCGGTCGCGCGGACGGGTGGCGATGCTGTTCCTCGATCTCGACCATTTCAAGATGGTGAACGACACGCTGGGCCATGCCGCGGGCGACCTGTTGCTGCTGGACGTGGTCGGGCGCCTGGCCGGCTGCACCCGGGAAAGCGACACCATCAGCCGGCTGGGCGGCGACGAATTCGTTCTGCTGCTGAACGACCTCCCGGAACTGGAGACGGTCGAACGGATCGCCAGCGACATCCTGGCCAAGGTGAGCGAGCCGGTGGAGATCGGCGGCCATTCGCTGAATGTGTCTTGCAGCCTCGGCATCGCGATCTATCCGGACGATGGCAAGGATTTCGATACCCTGATGCAGAAGGCCGATCTGGCGATGTACAACGCCAAGGATGCCGGTCGCCGCACCTACCGTTTCTTCGACGAGCAGATGAACCGCCAGGCCCACGACCACCTGCTGTTGCAGAACCGTCTGCATCAGGCGCTCTACCGGGCCGAATTCCAGTTGCATTACCAGCCGCAGATGGAGGTGGCCAGCGGCAGGATCACCGGTGTCGAGGCCCTGCTGCGCTGGCGCAATCCGGAACTGGGCGACGTGGTGCCGGCGCGTTTCATCCCGGTCGCGGAGGATTGCGGCCTCATCGTGTCGATCGGCGCCTGGGTGCTGGAAGAAGCCTGTCGGCAGGCGCAGTTGTGGCGACAAATGGGCTGGCCGGCGCTCGGCATGTCGGTCAACCTGTCGGCCCTGCAGTTCCGCCGCCCGGGGCTGGTCGAGACGGTGGCCGGCGCACTCGAGCGCAGCGGTCTGCCGCCGCGCCTGCTGGAACTGGAACTGACCGAGTCGATCCTGCTGGAAGACGTGGAGAAGAACCTCGACACCGTGCACCAGCTGAAGGCGCTGGGGGTGCGACTGTCGATCGACGATTTCGGTACGGGTTACTCCTCGCTCAGCTACCTCAAGCGCTTTGCGGTGGATCGCCTGAAGATCGACCGCAGTTTCGTGCGCGACATCAGCACCGACCCCGACGATGCGGCAATCGTGCGCGCGGTGATCCAGCTGGCGCGCAGCCTGCGGCTCGGCATCATCGCCGAGGGCGTGGAGACGCAGGAACAACTGGCTTTCCTGCGCAACGAAGGGTGCGAGGAGGTGCAGGGCTATCTGTACAGTCGTCCCCTGACTGCAGCCGCGCTGAGAACCTTCATGAACGAGCTCAAGGCGACCTGCTGAACGGATTCGCGTCCGGGGCCGGCGGGTTCTATGCTGGGAAAAATCGTCACGCCGGGGATCGGTCATGAGCCACAAGCACGAAAGCCTGCTGCACGCCATCCTGGAAGGCCCGGTGAGCGGCAATATCCACTGGCGCGAAGTTGAATCCATGCTCACGCACCTCGGCGCACGCGTGGAACCGCACCACGGTGCGAGTTTTCGCGTGGTGATGAACGGCGTGGAGGGCTTCCTGCACCGCCCGCACAACAGCAACACCTGCAGCAAACAGGATTTGCGCCACGTGCGCGATTTCCTGGCGGCGGCCGGCGTGGGGGGCACCCAAACCGGAACCGGAACGGGGGAGAGCTGAGGCATGCGCAATCCGCTGATCGTCGGCGCCCTGGTGCTTGCCACGGCCTCCGCCGCCTGGGCGGGCGATACCGTCAGCGGCGACAAGGCAACCGACATGGTCGTGGATGCGCTGGTCATGCGGCCGCTCGGCCTGGCTGCCACAGTGCTGGGCGGCGCCCTGACGGTAATCGCGCTGCCGTTCACGCTCCCCAGCGGCAGCGTGGAAGCCTCGGCGCGCGAACTGATCATTCGGCCGGCCGACTACACCTTCAATCGTGCCCTCGGCGATTTCAGCGAGACAGGGGAGGACGCACGCTAGCCATTCCCTTTTCAGAGTATGGTTTTGAAGCCCTGCAAGCGAACGGCATACGGTGTGGAAACAATTTGTATCGGCCCGGTTTGTTCCTATAGTTTTTCCATAAGCGACCAAAACGAGGAGGCTGACATGCATGTGACGCGTAGGCAGTTCTTCAGAGTCTGTGCGGCGGGGGTTGGCAGTTCCAGCCTTGCAGCGCTCGGATTCGTTCCCGCGGAGGCGCTGGCGGAGGTCCGCGAATTCAAGCTCGCCCGCACCACCGAAACCCGCAACACCTGTCCCTATTGCTCGGTCGGCTGCGGCGTCCTGATCTACAGCCTGGGCGACCGGTCAAAAAATGCCCATGGCGAGGTGATGCACATCGAGGGCGACCCCGACCATCCGGTGAATCGCGGCACGCTCTGTCCCAAGGGCGCGGCCCTGCTCGATTTCGTGCGCAGCCCCAACCGGCTCACGCGGCCGGAATACCGCGCACCGGGCAGCAGGGAATGGAAGCCCATTTCCTGGGACGATGCCTTCACCCGCATCGCGCGGCTGATGAAGGAAGACCGCGACAGGAATTTCATCGTCAAGAACGACAAGGGCGAAACGGTGAACCGCTGGATAACCACCGGCATGCTCGCCGCCTCCGCGTCCAGCAACGAAACCGGCTATCTGACGCACAAGATCGCGCGTAGCCTGGGGATGCTCGCATTCGATAATCAGGCGCGTGTCTGACACGGCCCGACGGTGGCCAGTCTGGCCCCGACGTTCGGCCGCGGTGCGATGACCAATCACTGGGTCGATATCAAGAATACCGACCTCGTCCTGATCATGGGCGGCAACGCCGCCGAGGCACACCCATGCGGATTCAAATGGGTGACGGAAGCGAAAGCCCACCGCAAGGCGCGACTGATCGTGGTCGATCCGCGCTTCACCCGCTCGGCCGCGGTATCGGATTTCTACGCGCCGATCCGTGCCGGCACCGACATCGCCTTCCTCGGCGGGGTGATCAACTACCTGCTGAGCCACGACAGGATCCACCACGAGTACGTCAAGAACTACACGGACTTCAGCTTCCTGGTGAAGGACGAGTTCGCGTTCGACGACGGCATCTTCTCCGGCTACAACCCGGAAAAGCGCGGCTACGACAAGTCCACCTGGGGCTACCAGATCGGCGCGGACGGCTACGTCGTCACCGACCCGAGCCTGCAGAACCCGCGCTGCGTATACCAGATGATGAAGGCGCACTACGCGCGCTACACGCCCGACATGGTGTCGTCTATCTGCGGCACGCCCAAGGACGACTTCCTGAAAGTCTGCGCGATGATCGCGGAAACCGCAGCCCCGAACAAGACCATGACCGTCATGTACGCCCTCGGCTGGACCCAGCACTCGCAGGGTTCGCAGATGATCCGCACCGGCGCCATGGTGCAGATGCTGCTGGGCAACATTGGCGTGGCGGGGGGCGGCATGAACGCGCTGCGCGGCCACTCCAACATCCAGGGCCTGACCGACCTGGGCCTGTTGTCGAACCTGCTGCCGGGCTACATGACGCTACCCGGCGAAGCGGAGCAGGACTACAAGACCTATGTCGAGAAGCGTGCCTTCAAGCCGCTGCGGCCTGGCCAGCTTTCCTACTGGTCGAATTACAACAAGTTCTTCGTCAGCACCATGAAGGCCTGGTACGGCGATGCGGCCACCGCGGAAAACAACTGGTGCTACGACTGGCTGCCCAAGCTCGACAAGGGCTACGACATCCTGCAGGTGTTCGAGAACATGAGCCAGGGCAAGGTCAACGGCTACATCTGCCAGGGCTTCAACCCGCTGGCCTCGGCGCCGTGCAAGGCCAAGGTCTCCGGTTCGCTGGCCAGGCTCAAGTACCTGGTGACCATCGATCCGCTGGCCACCGAGACTTCCGAGTTCTGGCAGAACCACGGCGAATACAACGACGTCGACCCGGCCAGGATCCAGACCGAGGTGTTCCGCCTGCCGTCGACCTGCTTCGCGGAGGAAGACGGCTCGCTGGTGAATTCCGGCCGCTGGCTGCAATGGCACTGGAAGGCCGCCGAACCCCCGGGCGACGCGAAGGGCGACCAGGAAATCCTCGCCGGCATTTTCCTCAAGCTGAAGGCCATGTACCAGAAGGATGGCGGCGCCTTCCCCGACCCCATCCTGAACCTGACCTGGAAGCACAGGCAGCCGCAGGTTCCGTCGCCGGAAGAACTGGCCCGCGAATTTTCCGGCAAGGCGCTGAGGGATGTGACCGATCCCAAGGATGCCGCCAAGGTGCTGGTCAAGGCGGGCGAACAGCTGAACGGCTTTGCCGAACTGCGCGACGACGGCAGCACGAGCTGCGGCTGCTGGATATTCTCGGGCGCGTGGACGGAAAAGGGCAACCTGATGGCGCGGCGCGACAACAGCGATCCCTTCGGCATCGGCCAGACGCTCAACTGGGCCTTCGCCTGGCCGGCCAACCGGCGCGTGCTGTACAACCGCGCGTCCTGCGACCCGAGCGGCAAGCCCTACGACCCCACGCGCAAGCTGATCGCCTGGGACGCCGCCAGCGGCAAATGGGGCGGCTCGGACGTGCCGGATTTCAAGATCGATTCCGCGCCGGAAGACGGCATGAGTCCCTTCATCATGAATCCGGAGGGTGTGGCACGTTTCTTCGCCGTCGACAAGATGGCGGAAGGGCCCTTCCCCGAACATTACGAGCCCTTCGAATCGCCGCTCGCCGTCAATCCCCTGCATCCGGCCAACGACAAGGCGCGCGCCAATCCGGCCGCGCGGGTGTTCAAGGACGACTGGGCCACCTTCGGCAAGCCCGACAAGTTCCCCCACGTCTGCACGACCTATCGCCTGACCGAGCATTTCCACTTCTGGACCAAGCACGTGCGCCTGAATGCCATCGTGCAGCCGGAACAGTTCGTGGAGATCGGCGAGGACCTGGCGGAGCAGAAGGGCATCAAGGCCGGCGATCACGTGCGGGTGAAGTCCAACCGCGGCTTCATCGTCGCGGTGGCGGTGGTCACCAAGCGCCTGCGCACGCTCGACGTCGCCGGCAAGAAGGTGCATACCGTGGGCGTGCCGATCCACTGGGGTTTCATGGGCCTGGCGAAGAACGGTTTCATCACCAACACCCTGACGCCCTTCGTCGGCGACGCCAACACCCAGACGCCGGAATTCAAATCGTTCCTCGTGGACGTCGAAAAGGTATAGGAGGCGGCCATGGCACTGCAATCGCTCGATATCAAGGCCCGTTCCGCCACCACCACGCCCGCGCCCGGCGCGCGGGACGCGATCCAGGTCGCCAAGCTGATCGACATTTCCAAGTGCATCGGCTGCAAGGCCTGCCAGACGGCGTGCATGGAATGGAACGACCTGCGCGACGAGGTGGGACATAACCACGGCGTCTACGACAACCCGCGCGACCTCACCGACCAGTCGTGGACCGTGATGCGCTTCTCGGAAGTCGAAGTGGAGCAGGGCAGGCTGGAATGGCTGATCCGCAAGGACGGCTGCATGCACTGCGCCGATCCGGGTTGTCTCAAGGCCTGCCCCTCGCCAGGCGCCATCGTGCAGTACGCCAACGGCATCGTGGATTTCCACGAGGAACACTGCATCGGCTGCGGCTATTGCATCACCGGTTGTCCGTTCAACATCCCGCGCATCTCGAAGAAGGACCACAAGGCCTACAAGTGCACCCTGTGCTCGGACCGGGTCGCGGTGGGCCTGGAGCCGGCCTGCGTGAAGACCTGTCCCACCGGCGCCATCGTGTTCGGCTCCAAGGAGGACATGATCCATCACGCCGAGGGGCGCATCGAGGACCTCAAGGAACGCGGCTACGCCAATGCGGCGCTGTACGATCCGCCCGGCGTCGGCGGTACCCATGTGATGTACGTGCTGCAGCACGGCGACCAGCCTGAACTCTACGCGAACCTGCCCAGGGATCCGCATATCAGCCCGCTGGTCGGCCTGTGGAAGGGCGTGGCCAAGCCACTGATGAGCCTGGGCATCGGCCTCGCCGTGTTCGCCGGGTTCTTCCATTACGTTACCGCCGGGCCCAAGGAGGTCGAGCACGACGAGGAGACTTCATTATGAGCAGCCCGATCCAACGCTACACCGCACGCGAACGGAGCAATCACTGGGTGGTGGCCATCGCCTTCGTCCTGGCGGCCCTGTCCGGCCTGGCACTGTTCCATCCGGCTTTCTTCTTTCTGACCAGCCTGTTCGGCGGCGGGCCCTGGACGCGCATCCTGCACCCCTTCATCGGCGTACTGATGGGCCTGTTCTTCGTTGCGATGGCGGTGCGCTTCTGGCGTTTCAACCGCATCACTTCAGCTGATCGCCAGTGGATGGGGCGCATCAAGGATGTCCTGTGCAACCGCGACGCCAATCTGCCCGAACTGGGCAAGTACAACGCCGGACAGAAAATCCTGTTCTGGACGATGGTCGTGTCCATTCCCGTGCTGCTGCTCACCGGCATCGTGATCTGGCAGCCCTGGTTCGCGCCGTATTTCCCGGTCTGGCTGCTGCGCGTGGCGGTCGTGATCCATGCGCTGGCGGCCTGGATCATGATCCTCGGCATCATCGTGCACGTGTATGCCGCGATCTGGGTCAAGGGCACGGTGCGCGCGATGACACGCGGCACGGTTTCCGAGGCCTGGGCCAAGCACCATCACCGCGCCTGGTATCGCGAGATGACCGGCAAGTAATCACCACATGACTTCGTGTGCGGGCCCCCGGCGTTCATGACTTCCTCGCTCCTGCAACCGGGCCAGATCGAAGCGGCGGCCGGCAGCATCCCCGAACTGCGCCTGCCGCCCGCTGACCTGTTTCTGACGCGCGCACGGCGGCTGGAGCAGCTGGCCAAACGCACCCCCAGGCTGGGCGACTACCTGCGCTTCGTCGCCCGCTTGGCTCACGCCCAGCAGGACAGGCTGAACGTGCGCCCCGCCGCGGAATTGCCCACGCCCGCACGCCTTGCCCAATGCAGGAATTACGGCATGCCGCCGCTGGCACCGGCCGGTCTGGCCCGGCCGGCCGGCTGGCACGAGACGGTGCGCCAGCTGGTGCAGGCCGTCCAGCCCGTGCTGCCGGAAGCCGGCCGTACCGCACTGCAAGATCTCCTGACGGCCCCGGATGACTGGCTCGACGCCCAGGCCACCAGCCTGTTCGAAGGCGACGGGCAGCTCGATGCCGCCGCTGCGCCCGTGATCGGTGCGGCCCTGCAGGTGCACTGGAGCCTGCTGGCGCGCCAGCTCGAACCCGCACAAGTGGGGCGGCCCGAGCATCCCAATCTCTGTCCGGTATGCGGCTCGCATCCGGTCAGTTCGGTCGTGCGCATCGGCGGCGCCGAGAACAGCCTGCGCTACCTGCATTGCGCGCTGTGCGCCTCGGAATGGCACGTGGTCCGCGCCAAGTGCAGCAATTGCGACAACACCCGCGGCATCGCCTGCTACCACATCGAAGGCGGCGACGGCGCGGTGCAGGCCGAGCACTGCCCGGCGTGCGGAACCTATCTGAAACTCGTCCGTCAGGACAAGGACCCACTGGCCGACCCGGTAGCCGACGATCTCGCCACCCTCGCGCTCGACCTGCTGATGGACGAAGCCGGCCATGCGAAAAGCGGGGTCAACTGGTATCTGGTCCAGTTTCCTCATGTAAAGGCGCGCCAAAATTGCCTGCGCGACGAGGCTTTTGGCGTGGAAATTCAAACCCTTGTCGTGCCTGTCACAGGAGAGTTTGTTTATTGCGCCTCCAGACGGCTCTCGATCTGGATGGTTTCCGCCGCCTCGTCCTTGTCCAGCGGTTCGGCCGTATCCAGTTGATGCTGCAATACGGCGAGGTCGGCTTCGGAGGCATCGGTGCCAGCCCGCGCGCGCTGGACGATACGTTCGCGCAGTGTGGAGACAGGAACCGCAAAGTCGAGAATGCGGAATTCCGCATGATGCCGATGTGCGGTTTCGCGCAGCAGCGCGCGTTGCCAGCATGCGGTAAAGGTGGCGTCGACGATGACGGGCCAGCCTGCGTCCAGCAGGCTGCCGGCAAGACCGGCGAGGCGGCGATAGGTGCGCTCGGTGATGTCCGCGGCGTACAACTGCTGGCCAATGCCGGAGCCGCTTTTTTCCCGGGCATCCAGACCGGCCATCCGCTTGCGCTCGACGTCGGAGCGCAAACGGATGGCGCCGGGGTCTTGCATCAGGCGGGTGGTGGCTGTGGTCTTGCCCGAGCCGGACAGTCCATGGGTGATGTGCAGGCGGCCGGGCAGGGGCGCCGTCAGGCGCGTGGCCAGATCGAGATGCGCACGCATGTCGCCCACTGCCGCGGCGTGCGCAGGGCCGCTGGTCTGACCCGCGCGCAACTGGGCGATCTTGGCGCGCACGAGGGCGCGATACACCGCGTAGTAGCGCAGCAGCGCCAAGCCTGCGTAGTCGCCGGTGGTTTCCAACCACAGGTTGAGGAAAAGCCAGGCCCATTCGGCATGGCCGCGCTGCAGCAGATCCATGTAGATGAAAGCGATTTCGGAAACGATGTCGATCCAGCGCAGTTCGGCGTTGAATTCGAGGCAATCGAACACCAGCAGCCGCTCCTCCACCCAGGCGAGATTGCCGAGATGCAGGTCCCCGTGGCACTCGCGGATGTAGCCGTCGCGCTTGCGCACGGCCATCAATGGCGTCAGCCTGGCGTGTTCGGCCTGGCTCCAGCGCTGCAGTGCATCGAGCTGCCGGCGGTCGTCCGCAGCGTCGAGCCGGGCTGCGATCTGGATGAAATTCTGCTCCGCTGGTTGCCAGATCCGCTCCGGGTCGCCCCACGGGCTGTCCGGCGCGGCACGTGCGCAATCGTGCAGGTGGAAGCGGGCGAGGGTGCTCGCGGCGGCTTCGATCTGGTCGCGGCGCAGCCTTCCGGCCGTGTCGAGCTGGTCGAGCGTGGCGTCGGGCGGAAACTGGCGCATTTTCACTGCGTAGTCGAAAGGGGTGCCCGGCCCCCCCAGTTCCGGCGCCGTAGGGGAGCCCGTGATGCCCACGACGTCGAGATACAAGCCGGGTGCCAGCCGTCGATTCAGACGGATTTCCTCGCGGCAGGCCGCCAGGCGCTGCTCTGGCGTGCTGAAATCCAGAAAGCCGAGGTTCAGGGGTTTTTTGATCTTGTAGGCGAATTCGCCCGTCAGCAGTATCCAGGAGATGTGCGTTTCCAGCACCCGGATCGGTCCGGCCGCTTGCTGGCGGTCGACAAGCGCACGAATGAACCTGGGCCACCCGTCGGGCTGCATGCTCATGCGGCTGGACGCAGCCCGGTTAGAGTTTGGGATGGCCTGCCTGGGCGTATTCCCGCTCACGTTTTTCCTGGCATACGATGCAGCGCTTGGCCGTCGGATAGGCATGCAGACGGGCATAGCCGACCTCGTTGCCGCAGTCCGTGCAGGTTCCGTATTCGCCCGATTTCATCCTTTGCATCGCAGCTTCGATGTCGCGCAGGGCCTGGATGTAGCGATCGAAACGCATCACATTGAAATCCGCCAGCGCATTGGCCAGCGATTCGTCGCCGCTGTCGCCCGGCTCGCGGTTCAGCAGGTCGATGCGATGCTGTTCGCCTGAATTGTCGAACTCGGCCTGAACCTCGCGTTGCACATCCTGATACTGTGTTTTCAGCAGCTTATTCAGCTCGTTCATCTGGAGCGCGGTCAATTCGGACATGGTGGTTTCCCGTGAGGTGTTGATCGTAATGGTAGTTCAAATATTAGGACAATATTATCTTCTTTCAATGCGTCGTCGGCCGTTTTCATTACTTCGCATAATGTGCATTCCACGATTCGCGCCGGCTACACCTTGGGTGAATACCCCGAGGAATAGCGCAGGTATGTCTTTGCTGCGGAATGCATCGCAGCAGTTGATCGTGTTCGCTTCCCATTTCAAACCTGGGGAGGGATATGATCAAGTTCACTGTACTGAGTACCAAGGGCGGAGTAGGTAAGACCACTCTAGCTGCCAATCTTGGCGCGCTGATGGCTGATATGGGCCTGCGCGTTTTGCTGGTTGACGCGGACGTACAGCCCGCGCTCTCCAAGTATTTCAGGATCCGACGCGAGGCCCCATTCGGACTGACCAAGGTCATCACGACCGGTTACGTCACCGAAGACTGCATCTCGCAAACTGAAATCGATGGTCTGGATGTTATCCGATCAGATGATCCGGATGGAAGCCTTCAAACATGGCTCCTTCATCGCATTGATCGTGGTGAACGCCTCGGAAATGCACTCAATTCGCCTGCTGTATCAGATGATTACTACGACTGCGTTCTGATCGACACGCAAGGTACAGTTGGACCGCTGCAAGACACAGCAGCACTCGCTGCAACCCAGATCATTTCGCCAATCAAGCCGGAAATCCTGTCTGCTCGGGAGTTCAAGACCGGGACGATGGAGCTGTTGGCGCGCCTTGAGCCGAGCCCAAATTCTCAGTATCGGGTTGGCCCTGTCAAAGCAGTCATTTCAATGCAGGACAGAACCGCTGACGCCCGGATCATTGCCGAGTCGATTCGGCAGGACTTCCTGAAACTGGGAGGCCGAGTCACGGTTCTGGACACCGTGGTTCCGGATGCCAAGTCCTACAAGGAATCCGCAACGATGTGCGTGCCTGCGCATCGTCACGAACCATCTCGTAAAGGCACCATGCCTTCTGCCTACGAGACCATGCACGCCCTTTTGTGGGAGCTTGTTCCAAGTCTTGCGGGGCATTACGCGGGGTCCGGGCACCCTTCGCCCGGCTCATCAGCTGCAGACAACGGCGGAGCGGACGAATGATGGTGAACCGCAAGAAACCACCGCTGCTCGGAATCCCGCCGTCCGTCAAAATCACTGATCTGGCTGCCCGCCATGGTTTTCAGCCGAAACCTGAGGAAGAAAAGCGGGCAATGCGCGACAAGTTCAAACTCGAACTGGCCAAGGAAAGCCTGAACGTCCCTGCGCCGAACAGCCGATCCAGCCTCCGGTACGACACTGAAGTCGATGATGCTTGGGCATCCCTGCCTGTGACCAGCGTCCATTTCTACGAGCGCAACCCGCGCAAGGCCAATAACGAGGCCTTTGCCGAGCTCAAGGAAAGCATTCGTGTGAATGGCATCCTGCAGCCGCTATCCGTCACCAAGCGGCCCGGGGAGAACCATTACATCCTCTTTGCCGGCGGCAATACCCGACTGCAGGCGATCCGTGAGCTTTGGGAAGAGACGGGCGACGAAAAGTTTCGCGAAACACGCGTCATCGTCAAGAAATGGCGGGGTGAATCTGCCGTTCTTATTGCCCACATGGCCGAGAACACCCAGCGCAACGACATGACGTTCTGGGATCGTGCGAACGGGACGCTGGAGCTCAAAAAGCAATTAGAAGATGAAGGAGGGCAGCCTTTATCACACAGGGATTTCGAGTCCGCCCTAAAAAAAGCAGGGGTCCAAGTAAACCTCCAATCCATAAGCGCATACCGGTTCGCAGTTGAACGAGTCCCAGACATCGGTCCGTGGCTCTCCGGACTGTCCGTCCGGAACATCCAGCCCCGCCTGAACCTCCTGCTCAAGCTGGCCAATCACCACGATCTGGAAGAAGACACGTTCTATAGCCAGATTGTCACCCCAGCGGCCAAAGGCATCGCCCAGGATGTCTTGGCCGGTGAAGCATTCAGCGCAGATCAATTCCTGGCTGCAGTAGAGCGTGCCTTGTGCTCTCGCCTCGATATTGAAGCGAGGGATATGGGCCGGATGCTGACCGCGATTGAGCGATTCCCCAACATGACGCTGGAGGATCTTCGAAAGCTCTGCAAACCCGCACCGCCGGCATCCACCGCAGCCTCAGCACAGGTCTCCAGTGCCACTCTGAGGCCCGGACGAGGCGAGACCGGGCCTGAGACTACAACTCACGCAAAAACCACCCCCCAGTCGGATATATCCAAAACCAGAACGCCAACCGTATCGGTCAAGGTTACTGGTAACAACTACTCCGCTGCACAGCAAGATTCAGCCTCAGTGGGAGCGGGCGCATCCGAATCGGAATTCCCATTGCCTGCGCCAGAAAATCGGGTTGTCGAACTGGTGCAGGAAATCGTTGTTCAGGCAGGTCTGGGCAGCTGTTACGAAGCTGCGCCAGACATGCCATTGGGCTATGTGATGGGCTTCCCGAAGGATGGCCCACTCGATCTCAAGGAACAAGCCCAAAGCCGTCAGGCGGCCTGGTGGGTGCTTTCAATGGCCAGCGGCCAGTTTGACCCTGACACATGCCGCGCAGCCCTGGATGAGGCGAATGTCTGGCGCGGGCTGATTCTTGAAGAAAGTGACGCGCAGACCCTCGGTGGTCTTGAGCTTGAAATCCAGCACAACATCGGTGGTCAGGGTGAGTTTCTCGCAATTCCATGGCTGATGAATACCGAGAATCCGATCGCTGGTGCCTGTCTCTCCTTGCTCTCGTTGATTCGGGAGGTGCGGCCATGATGATGGTTCGGGTAATCGACAACACGCTCAGGGCATCTTTGCTGATGCATCTGATTGAACAACTGGAACGCGGTGATCTCGCCGTTCTGCTTGAGAAGGGTGCATGTCCGAAGTCGATGGACCGGCTGCGGAACATGAGCATCAGCGAGCTTCTGCAACTCGCATCCTCTGGCCACCCTGATATCCACTTCAGCATCGATGAGTCCGGATTCGATCTGGGCGTAGCAACGATCGACCGTCGCAAGGAAGAAACCGAGCACCTGATTTATTTCATCCAGAACGGTGCCAGTCAGTCGATGGTTCATGAGTTCTTCCCTCAGGTCGACCACAGGCTGATCCAGACCTACCGAAAGCTCATGAAGAACGACCGGCGTATCGGAAGGGTGTCACTTCCTGACGAGAAAGTAAGGGATCTGGTTCACAAATGCTGGCATGGCATGCCCGAAGAATACCCAAGAGTTCACACAGACCGGGAGCGGTTGATCGTGCTTCATGGCTTCTTCCAGGACTACTCCCTCGATGTCCTCTACGCGGCCGTCAACGAATTCAGGAAGCCTGAGGAAAGGAAGTCCAATGGCAAAAAGTAAGCGACTTGTTCCCCGTGCCAATGAAGGCCGCGTGACTCATGACGAAGCTGTCAACAGCACGATTACGCCGGCGCTGCTTCTGGATATCTTCGATGAGCCAATCGTGTTCCAGCGCGCCTATGTCGGACTGACTGGAAGCGCCGTGGCTGCCTTGTTCCTGTCCTATGCCGTATACACAACAGAACGCCTGTCAGCAGAAGCCGAGGGCTGGTTCAAGAAGTCGGGTGAAGAATGGAAGACCGAGACAGGTTTGACACGATTCGAGCAACAAACTGCCCGCCGCATCTTGCGGGAGCTGGATATCCTCATCGAGCGCAAGTACGGCTTGCCTGCTGAGCTTTATTTCAAGATCCGGATCGATCGGGTTCTTGAACTGCTGTCGGCACAAGCAGATGCCCGATGGGGCCAGATTCAGTTCTGACCCAGCTGATCATGCGAGCACATCCCATTCTCAAGACAGATACAGGAGTAGACGAGGCCCTGTTGCAGGAGGTCAAAGATCTCCTTTCTGCTCTTGGGAACCGGTTTGTCGCTTACTACCCCAGTCTGGCAGCCCTGACAGGGTCTCCCAAAGCCGCCTTGATGCTTGGGCATGCCATGTACATGACGCGTGTGGTCATGGAAAAGCAGCCATCCCGCCAAGGCTGGTTCTGGAAGACTTCGACTGAATGGAAGCAGGTCTCAGGATTGTCTGTTCGAGAACTCGAAACAGCACGCCGGACACTGCTGCACTCTGGAATTCTGAGCGAAGAGCGTCGCGGCATGCCGGCGAAGCTCTGGTACAGGGTCGATCTGGACAACCTGTCGCGCAGGCTCTGTGAGTATGCAAATACCGCCTACCGTCCATGGTCATGGGAAGACCGGGTTCTGAAAACCCTGTTGGGTAAGCCGGTGATGTTCTATGCCCCGTTCGCATGGATTGCTGACAGCGCCCTGGCAGGTCTTTATGCGTCTTCACTGTTTGGCAAGCTGCGTCAGGCAGTAGGCCAGCATGAAGTGGCCGATGGGGGCTGGTTCAGTAGCCCTGTCGTCGATGGCATGACGCGACTTCAATTCGGCCGGCGGATGCTCATGAACGCCCGGGCTCGTCTGGTCGATTCCGGAATGATGGAGGAAGCACGGGAAAACCGGATGCAATCCGTCATTCTGACCCGCCTGAAACTGACGAACCTGATCGGAAAAATCGGCCTGCAAGCCAATGAATTCCACAGTTTGCAGGATCCTGCAAACAAGGATGCAGGATCCTGCAAACAAGAGTTGCTCAAAACGCGTAACAAGAGTTGCCCGAACCGCGAAACAAGAGTTGCCGGTTCCGCGAAACAAGAGTTGCCCGAACCGCAGATCAACAGTTGCCCGAACCGCGAATCAAGTTCTGCGGTTTCGGCACCTTTCTCTAATAAGGAAATAAATACTTCATACCAACCCCTCCATAAACAGGGGGTGGGGGTGGAAAGGGGTTTTGCAGACCGGCAACCCTCGCTGAACGAGCACAACCCGGATGACCTGTTCTTTCCGGACAAACTGCTACCGGAGGAAAAACGGGCAGCGCTCGGGATTCTGGCTGGGAGCAGGAATCCTCAATCACTGCTCGACGAGCTCAGCGGCCAGATGGCCAATGGGCATGTGGCCAGCCCCCTGGCCTATCTCAGGGGTCTCAGGAAGAAACAACTGGCTGGCGAATTCCAGCCGGAGCTCGCGTACCGGATTGCCGCAGAGCGGCACAACAGGCAGGAAATCCTGAAGCAGCGAGAGTCCCTGATGCGCAGTCCTGTCCCAGCGGACCGAATCTCATCAGAGCAGGCCAGACACAGCCTGTCTGAGTTGCGCCAACGTCTGTGGGGAAAGTCATGAGCCAGGAGACCACCATCGTTTCTCGGAGATCGCCTCTCGAAGGCGCACGTCGAAAGGGGGCTGAAGCGGCCAATGCTGGTTTGCCAGCCTCTGCTTGCCCTTACCGGGACAAGCGAACCCTGTCTGGAAGGCTCTCCTGGTCAAGGGCATTCAGGAATGCCTGGCTACAGGGGCATCGGGATGTGATGCAGGGAGATTTGTTCAGATGAGTGTGCAACGCGTGATGGTAGTGCCATCAAACCCAGCCGTCCGGAAGGTGGCGCAGCAGGAAGTGGGTGTGATTGCAGTGCAATCACTTTCCAGCCGTCCGGAAGGTGGCGCAGCAGGAAGTGGGTGTGATTGCAGTGCAATCACTTTCCAGCCGTCCGGAAG
>JBGAFQ010000014.1:0-53309 GCA_044227195.1 Thiobacillus sp. | reverse complement strand
GACGCCGCCACGCTGGCGGCGGGCGAAAACGTGAATCTGCGCTTCCGGCGCGGCCGCGCGCGCGCGACGGTGGTTTCGACTACGAACGATTGAGGAATGCGCGCACGCGCGCATCCGCCTGTTCCGTCAGATCGTCTGCCAGGCAATCCAGGTTCACCGCGTCGGGCCAGGAACGCAGCCAGGTGAGCTGCCGCTTGGCGAGTTGCCGCGTCGCGGCGATGCCCTGCTCGCGCAGGGCCGTCGCGTCGATTTCCCCTTCCAGGAAAGCCCAGGCCTGCCGGTAGCCGACCGCCCGCATCGCAGGCAGATCGGGCGCAAGCGCATGGCGCGCACGCAGGGCGCGCAGCTCGTCGAGCAGACCCTCGGCCAGCATGGCATCGAAACGCGCGGCGATCCGCCGGTGCAGTACCGCACGGTCGGACGGAATCAGCGCGAGCGGCAACACGTCGTAATGCAGGCGAGGTTGCGCACGCGCCAGCAGCGCCGACATCGGCTGGCCGGTCAGCCGGATTATCTCCAGGGCGCGGCCGATGCGCTGCGCATCGTTCGGCGCCAGGCGTGCGGCGGTTGCCGGATCGGCCTGTGCGAGTTCGTCATGCAGCGCGGGCCAGCCGCGCGCGGCGGCAGCCGCTTCGAGTTCTGCGCGCACGGCTGCGTCCGCGCGCGGCAGATCGTCCAGTCCTTTCAGCAGGGCGCGGAAATACAGCATGGTGCCGCCCACCAGCAAGGGCACACGGCCGCTTGCCGTAATTTCTGCCATCGCCTGCAGGGCGTCCTCCCTGAATGCCGCCGCGGAATAGGTCTCGGTCGGGTCGCGCAGGTCGAGCAGACGGTGCGGTGCGCGCAGCAGCGTGTCGGCGTCGGGCTTGGCGGTTCCGATGTCCATGCCGCGATACACCAGTGCCGAATCGACGCTGACGATCTCGAGGGGAAAATGCTCGACCAGATGGACCGCCAGCGCCGTCTTGCCCGAGGCAGTCGGGCCCATGAGGAAAATGGCGGGAGGATGGCTGGGTACTGGCATGGGAGGCGATTATCCCCCAGCTTGCCGGAGACCACCCGTTGCCGTATGGGGAACGGCGCACGGCGAAGCGTAAGAATTCAGGTCTAGAGTGGGAAACAGCGGGTGGCGGGCACTCCCGAAATCCGACCCCTTCATTCTTTCAAGAGCCCTGGCTATGCAGGTCGATCGCTCGTTTCCGAAGCAACTCCCATCGTGCTCCTACGGACAGTCTTGAGCATCAGCCTGCGTGTATACATGGATATTTCCTTGTTCGTTATCGAACGGGCGATGACGGGCCGATGCATTCAGGTCGACGGCACGACCGAGGCCCCGCACCCGAAAGACCATTCATCTGCCTGCGTCGTATTGATCACCACCATGACGTCTTCCGGCCGCATTCCAAGCGCGTTCCACAGCAGTTTTGCCAGATGCAGGTAGAAGCCCTGTTTGACTTGCGTGCTTCGCAGGCGCCCCGCGGTGATGCAGATGAGCACGTAATCGTTCGAACGCGGACCGCCCAGGTAGTGCGTGTCAAAAATGAGTTCGCCAGGCTCGTGCTGATGTATGACCTGGAAACGGTCATCGTTTGGAACTTCAAACGCCTCGACCAGCGCCTGGTGGATGGTGTCCGAGAGTGTTTTGACGTACTCGGGGCTCTTGCCTTTCAGTAAGGAAATGCGGGCAAACGGCATGATGGATCCTCACGTTCTGTCGGGGGAGTTCTTCAGTAGATTCATGGCCGAGGCAGCTGCGGGCCATCCGGCATAGAAAGCCAGATGCGTGACGGCTTCTGCAAGCTCTTCACGGCTCAGTCCGTTGTCCTGGGCGCGTTCCAGATGAAAGGGTAATTGCTCCAGGCGATACAGGGCCATCAAAGCTGCCACTGTGATCAGGCTGCGGTCCCGTTTCGAGAGCTGCGGCCGTTCCCAAACATCGGCAAACAGCACGTCATCGCTGAGTTGCGCGAACTTGGGAGCGAGCGCCCCGTAAGCCACTTGCGCAGGAGAAGGTTCGATGGGTGAATTTTCGTTGCTCATATCAAGCTCCTGGTCGGGAAAATATTGTGTAAGCGCAATGCTGCAAGCCGTCAGTCAACGGCCTCCATGCCAGCCATGCTTCCTCAAGCCATGTGAGGTATTGATGTTCGACCGCTTCGCTCAGCCATGAATGGAAGGCGGCATCTCGCTGCGTGCCACGGGATTGGATACATGCTGCACGTTGTACGCCTGAGCTGCGTCGGTTTGTGGAAGCGACGCGGCGTCGCGCCACATGCGAAATCGCACCAGGGTCCAGGTCGTTGGCTCGAATGCAGACAGCGCCAATACCGCATGCGCCTCCTGCACGGCTGTGCGCGCTGATTCGCACTCTTCGCGCTGTAGAGCGCCCAGGTCGGCAAAGGGCGGCAGGGAGACGATCTCGCGGCTGGCGAATCGTGCAAGCGAAAGATCGCCGCCTTGCTCAGCACAGATGAGGGCAGGCCAGGTCAGGACGGCAGGCCATCCAAAGGAGCTGACCAATCCTGCGAAGCCAGTGCTGCAAACGAAGTCGCGTAGGCCGTCGCAACCATGCCAGAGATAGAAAGGGGCATATGCATTCAGCTTGCTGCGCGTGACCGGGTCGCCTTTCCGCGCGATCAGGTATGCCTTGAATACCAAGGGCCGATGCTCGTCCAGCGCATGGCCTTTTTCTTTCACGCGGCGCTCAACGATGCTCATGTCGTAGTCAGCCGGCAGGGTGAAACTGTATTGCATCGCGATCATTGTTCTACCTCGTTTCGTCAGAATGGTTTGGGGTGCGTTCGAGCGTCTTTGCTATCGGCGCCCAGTCGGCCGGGAAGTCCGGCGCACGCAGGCTCGGATTGACGGCCTTGATGTCGTAGGCCGCCAGCCCGTGGATGGAAAACGGGTCGTCCGCCAGCAGGGCCTCGATGGCTGCGCGGTTATCGCCTTGCGCCAGAATGAGGCCGCCGGTTCGGGGCTCCAGCGGCCCGGACAGCAGAAAGCTGCCCGCCCGGTAATGGACCACGAGCCAGTTTCGATGCGGCTCCAGATGACGCTCGATCACTTCGAGCGGGCAGCGATACGTCAGCGTGATGACAAAAATCATTGCGCTCTCCTCAGTGCGGCAACAGGATGACGGCGCCGGCGGTCTGGCCGGTTTCCAGCAGATGCTGGGCCTCGGCCGCCTGCTCCAGCGGCAGGCTGACCGACACGTCCACCGCGAGGCCTGCCGCCAGGCGCGCGAGCGTGGCCTGCGCGCCTTCGCGGTAGCGCGCAGGGTCTGACATGAAGCGCATGACGCCAGGACGGGCCAGGCCGATGGAGCGATAGGGGCCCAGCTCGCTCAGGGGCAGCACGGCAGTGTCTTCGCTGCCGCCCACCGCCGCCTGGCCCACGCTGGCGGCGAGACCGAAGGGGCGCACCGTTTGCAGCGTCTTGTTCAATGTCTCGCCGCCGATGCCGTCGATGGCGAAATCGACGCCCTGCCCGCCGGTCAGGCGCAGCACTTCGGCGACGAAATCGGTCTGCCGGTACAGGATCGCCGCGTCGTAGCCCTTGCCACGGGCAATCGCCGCCTTGGCCTCGCTGCCGGCCGTGCCGATCATGCGTGCGCCCAGCGCCGCGCCCCATTGCCCGAGCACCTGACCCAAACCGCCAGCGGCGGCCTGCACCAGGATCGTGTCGCCGGCGCGCACGGGGCGAACGTACTGCAACAGCATGTGCGCGGTGATGCCGCGTAACAGTGCGGCGGCGGCCTGGACGTCGCTCACGCCGTCCGGAATGGACAACAGCTTGGCTGCGGGAAGATTGCGCGCAGTCGCATAGCCGCCTGCTGGCAACCCGGCGTAAGCCACCCGGTCGCCGACGGCGAAGCCGCGAACCTCTGCACCCATGGCCTCGACGACACCGGCCGCTTCAACACCGAGGACAGCGGGCAGTTTGGGCAGGCGGTACAGCCCGTTGCGGTGATAAATGTCCACGAAGTTGACGCCGACGGCGGTGTGGCGGACACGTACCTCGCTCGCGCCGGGGTGCGGCAGAACGACCTCGGCGGCTTGCAGGACGCCGGCGTCGCCCGGGCGGGGCATGCGGATCACGAATTCGGTGCTCATGCGGGCTCCTGCGGTGATGGAGCCGTCACTTTAGGCTGGAATAATCTGCACGAAAATTCCAAAAATAATCGCATTCTCTGTGCATAATTGCACGATGGAAAACCTCAACTGGGATGACCTGCGCTACTTCCTTGCCGTCGTTGACACAGGCAGTCTGACTGGCGCCGCCCGCAAGCTGCGTGTCGAGCACACGACCGTCGCGCGCCGCGTCGATGCGCTCGAACATTCCCTGGGACTGCGGCTGTTCGACCGTCTGCCACGGCAGTGGCAACTCACCGCTGAAGGGGAAAATCTGGTACCGGGCGTACGCCGACTGGAGGATGAGGCGCTTTCTCTGCAACGCGTCGCCGTCGGGGTGGCGCCCCTTTCCGGTACGGTGCGTATCTCGACGCCGCCGGTAATGGCGAGCCACCTGCTGGTGCCGCAACTCGCTCCGCTAAGTACACGTTTGCCTGGTATCTGCCTGGAGGTGGTCGGCGAGGTCCGCGAAGCCAACCTGTCCCGGCGCGAGGCGGATATTGCGCTACGCATGTCGCGCCCCAAGGCCAGCGGGCTCGCCGCCCGTCCCCTGGTCGAGATAGGCTTCGCCCTTTACGCCAGCCGGGATTACCTGGCGCGGCACGGTACTCAGCACTGGACCTTTGTTGGCTATGAAGAAAGCCTGCTCGACATGCCACAGCAACAATGGCTGGATAAAACCGCCGCAGGCCGCCCGTTCGCCTTTCGCACCAACGACTTGAGCGCGTTGTTCCAGGCAGTACGGGCTGGTTTGGGCGTGGGTGTGCTGCCCCATTTCCTGGCGCGCAACGATCCAGTCCTGGCCCTGATTCCATCGCCCGAATGCCCGGTCACGCGCACGCTATGGCTGGTCCTGCATCCCGATGTCCGGCGTTCGCCGCGCGTACGGGCCGTGGCAGATGGGCTAGTGGAGATATTTTCCGAAGAAGCACTGCGGAAGCTGGCCACGTAACTCTGGCCACAATGTCATACTTTTTTTCCAAGGAAGTGCTGATTTTCTTGTGCATCGCAAATTATCGAGTTCCGCGCGCGCCAGCGTGTCGGCATCGGGCTTGGCGGTACCGATGTCCATGCCGCGATACACCAGTGCCGAATCGACGCTGACGATCTCGAGGGGAAAACGCTCTACCAGATGGACCGCCAGCGCCGTCTTGCCCGAAGCGGTCGGGCCCATGAGGAAAATGGCGGGAGGATGGCTGGGTACTGGCATGGGAGGCGATTATCCCCCAGCTTGCCGGAGACCACCCGCTGCCGGATATGGAACGGCGCACGGCGAAGCGTAAGAATTCAGGTCTAGAGTGAGAAACAGCGGGTGGCGGGCACTGCCCGAAATCCGCCCCCTTCATCTCTATCGGAGGATTCCAGGCCATGCATATCGACCAACTCAAATCCGTGGCGAACGCCATTGTCGCCCGACAGAAAGGCGTGCTGGCGGCCGACGAAAGCAGCCCGACGATCAAGAAGCGTTTCGATTCGATCCAGGTGGAATCCACCGAGGAAAACCGCCGCCGCTACCGCGAAATCCTGTTCACTGCAGACGGGCTCGAGCGCCATGTCGGTGGCGTCATCCTGTTCGACGAGACCCTGCGCCAAAGCACGCGGGACGGCATCCCCTTCCCCAAGCTGCTGGCGGATCGCGGTATCGCCCCCGGCATCAAGGTCGACCAGGGGGCCAAGGCGCTGGCGCTTCATCCCGGCAACAAGGTGACCGAGGGTCTGGACGGTCTGCGCGACCGGCTCGCCGAATACGCACAACTGGGCGCGCAGTTCGCCAAGTGGCGGGCTGTGATCGAGATCGACGAGCATGCCATACCGTCGACCTTCGGCGTGCGCGCCAATGCCCATGCGCTGGCGCGCTACGCCGCGCTGTGCCAGGAGGCCGGGCTGGTGCCGATCGTGGAACCCGAGGTGCTGATGGACGGCGCCCACGGCATCGAACGCTGTGAAGCGGTGACGGCACAGGTGCTGCAGGCGGTGTTTTCGGAACTCGACGCCCACGGCGTACTGTTCGAGGGCATGCTGCTGAAGCCGAACATGGTGATCGCCGGCAAGAAATGCCCGCGCCAGGCGGGCGTACAGGAGGTGGCCGAGGCCACACTGCGTTGCCTCCGGCGTTACGTGCCGGCAGCAGTGCCGGGAATTGTGTTCCTGTCCGGCGGACAGAGCGCGGAGGACGCGACCGACCACCTCAACGCCATGAACGCGATGGGGCCGCAGCCGTGGCAGGTCAGTTTCTCCTACGGGCGAGCGCTGCAGGCACCGGTGCTTGCCGTCTGGCAGGGACGCGAAGATCGAGCCGCCGCCGCCCAGCAGGCGTTGCTGAAGCGTTGCCGCCTCAACGGTCTGGCACGCGACGGACAATATGCCCGTGCGATGGAAGACAAGGCTTGAGCCGGCTCAGGACAGTGCGGTCGGACGAAAAAAAAAAGCGGCGGGGGAAACCCCGCCGCTTCCGCTTCGTGTGCCCGCACAATCAGGCTGCGTGGGCGTACTGCATCTTGGCTTTGCGCGCGGCTTCGATTTCCTCCGGGCCGTAGGCCTTGCCGGACCACAGCATTTCATAGGCGATTTCTTCGTTGCCGTTCTCGCACAGTTCCAGCACCTGATTGAACAGCGGCTGGAAGGTTTCGGAACGATGCGACCGTTCGTGATTCTCGAACGTCGTCCAGAAGGTCACGATCAGCGCTTCCTTGCCTTTCATCGGGCTTTCGACGGCCTGGCCGATGGTCGAGCCTTCGTTCGACACCGCTCCGGAATTCAGCGCCACGAAGCCGCCGACGAAACCGGTGTCCGAGTGATAGGTCTTGACGTTTTCGCACAGGAACGCGACGCGCTCCTGCAGGTCGTCCACCGTATACGCCGGTTTCAGAATCACCCGGTTGATGGTCACCACGCCGTCGGACGGGAAATTTGCGATCAATCCACTCATGGTTCTCTCCTGTTGGAATTCCGGTTGAACAGGGTTCCCAGTCTAATTACTTGAGTGAATTAGTCAACTAATTTATTTAATTGGCTGATGCGTACATTAATAAAACTAATTAATATGTGCGAGCAACAATACCATTAACTCAATGGCTTGCAGACTTTCATTGCAAACCTGTCAAATATAGCGCTTCTGCTCGCTGCGTCTGCCGGGACGTTTCTTCATGATGACCACGCCTTTGGCCGCGTCGATGTCGGCGATGGGGATATTCGGATACAGCGGGTTGAGGGGCTTCAGCATCCAGCCGTCGTCGTGCTTCACGATCTGGCGGAAGATGTATTCGTCGTTGACGTAGGCGACCACGTAGGAACCGTCCTTCACCAGGCCGGACGGCTCGACCACGATGATCTCGCCTTCCTCGAACTCGGGCAGCATGGAATCGCCCAGCACCATCAGCGCATAGGGTTCCGAGCCGGCGCAGTTGCTGGTTTCGTTGATGTCCTGGATGGGGATGGTCTTGCGTTCGTCCATGATGTGCCCTGCCAATACCTGAGTAAACGAGTCAGGATTATAGCCGACGCCCGTCAGCGCCCGCGCATGAACATCGCGTCGAGTTCCCTGAGGCCGATCTGGAACCAGGTCGGCCGCCCGTGGTTGCACTGCCCTGCCCGTTCGGTGGCTTCCATTTCGCGCAGGAGTGCATTCATCTCCGGCACCGTGAGATGACGGTTGGCGCGCACCGCGCCGTGGCAGGCCAACGTGGCCAGGAGTTCGTTGCGGCGTTCGGCCAGCAGGCGGGCGACGCCATACTCGGCGACTTCGCGCAACAGGGTGCGGGTCAGCTCGACAGGATCGGCGTCCTTCAGCAGCCAGGGCACGGCCCGGACCGCGACCGAAGTCGGCGAAGTGATCGACAGCTCGAAACCGATGGCACGCAGACTGTCGAGATGCGGGCCGAGCTCGGCGACGTCGCGCGCGTCGGCCGTGAGCGCGACGGGAATCAGCAGGGTCTGCGAGGGCACCGCACGCGCATCAAGTGCGATCTTGAGCTTCTCGTAGACTACCCGTTCGTGTGCGGCGTGCATGTCCACCAGCACCAGCCCCTGTGCGTTCTGCGCCAGCACGTATACGCCGTGCAACTGCGCCAGGGCGTAGCCCAGTGGCGGCGCGTCTTCGCTGCCGCTTGCCGGCAAGGTTTGCGCCGCAAGCGTAACCCCTCCCGCCGATTCCTGAATCCTGCCCCCTGCGCCCTGCTCGGGCGGCGCGTAGAAGGCCAGCGCCTCGCTGACCTGCAGCGGCATCGCGCTCTGTCGCGGCGGCGCGAATGTGGCGACCGGGGGCGCTGGCGCGGGTTCGGCCTGCGCCGGTGCAGCCAGCACGCGCTCGACTGCATGGAACAGGAATTGATGCACGCCGCGGCTGTCGCGGAAGCGGATCTCGGTCTTGGCCGGATGCACGTTCACGTCGACCGCGTCGGGCGGCAATTCGACGAAGAGGCAATAGGCCGGGTTGAGCTGGTGATGCAGCACGTCGCGATAGGCTTCCTTCAGCGCGTGCACGATGAGCTTGTCGCGCACGTAGCGGCCGTTGACGAAGACGTGCTGACCATCGCGGCTCGCAGTCGCGGCCGCCGGCCGGATCACCCAGCCGGACACGCGCAGCGCGCCCGCTGCCGCCTCGACCGCGACGGCCTGCGATTCGAAGCTTTCGCCCAGCACCTGCCGCATCCGCAGCGCGGCCTCGCCCACGGCATAGCGCGCCTGCACGCGGCCGTTGTGCACGAGGCTGAAAGCGGTGGCCGGATGCGCGAGCGCGAGCCGCCGCACGGTTTCGGCGCAGTGGGCGTATTCGGTGGCCTCGGACTTGAGGAATTTGCGGCGTGCCGGCGTATTGAAGAACAGGTCCTGCACGTCGAGCGTGGTGCCCGGCTCGCGTGCGGCAGGCGCAGGCGCGTCGAGTTGCCCGCCCTCGACCTTCAGCGTCCACGCGTGCTCGGCGCCGGCGCGGCGGCTGGTGAGCGCAACACGCGCCACCGCGCCGATGGACGCCAGCGCCTCGCCGCGAAATCCCAGGCTCGCCACCTGTTCGAGGTCGGCGAGGCTGGCGATCTTGCTGGTGGCATGGCGCGTCAGCGCCAGCGCGAGTTCGTCGCGCGCGATGCCGGTACCGTTGTCGCTCACCTTGATGCGCTTGACGCCGCCCTGCTCCAGCTCGACCCGGATGTCGGTCGCGCCGGCGTCGAGGCTGTTCTCGAGGATTTCCTTGAGCGCGGCAGCGGGACGCTCGATCACCTCGCCGGCGGCGATCTGCGAAATCAGCACGTCGGGCAGGACGCGGATGGTCACGACGCCCGATCCTGCTCGCCAGCCGGCAGAAGGGCGCGGCGCGCAGCCATGGCGCGCCCCAGGCGAGCCAATGCATGGTCATCGAGCACCGCGCGCGCCAGCGGCAGGACGTGTGCGTTCTCGAATGCCAGATGGTTGCGGTTGGACGCGACGAAGCGCCGGGTCAGGGTGTCGTCCAGTTCGGCGGATGCGCCGGCCTCGATGCGCCCGAGCTGCGCGCGCAGGGCGCGCCACAGGCGCGCCTGTTCCTCGTGTTCGAGCGTGAGGGTTTCGACCAGGTCGCAGGCGCCCGGCGCATGGGCTGCCTCCAGCAGGGGAAACAGGTTGCGCTCCTCGTCGTCGTGATGGTGTACCGCGGCCGTGTCGAAATACGCCATCACCGCGCGTGCCGCCTGCCGCGCCTGCATATCCGCACCGTGCGCAGGCAGGTGCGCAAGCAGTTTCTCCAGGGTGTCGCATTGCCGGGCAATGCGGGCATGGCAGGCTTCGAGCACGTCGAGCGGTGCGTCGAATCCCGGCGCCGGCGCGCCGAGCAGGCTGCCGGTCATGGATTGCGCGTGAGCCGCGCGGGTGCGGTCAGCGGATGTTTGTCGAAATAGTCCTTGATGCCTTCGACGATGGCGTCCACCAGCTTGTCCTGGTACTCCGGATCGTTGAGCCGTTTCTCTTCTTCGGGATTGGAGATGAACGCGGTTTCGACCAGGATGGAAGGAATGTCGGGCGCCTTCAGCACGGCGAACCCGGCCTGTTCGACGTGCCCCTTGTGCAGCGTGTTCACGTTGCCGATCTCCTTCAGGACCGCGCGGCCGAGCTTGAGACTATCGTTGATGGTGGCGGTTTGCGACAGATCGATGAGCGTGCGCTTGAGGAAGGGATCCTTGACGTCGATGTTGACCCCGCCGATGAGGTCCGCATCGTTCTCCTTCTTCGCCAGCCAGCGTGCGGCAGTCGAAGTCGCGCCGTTTTCCGACAGTGCGAACACCGAAGAGCCGCGGGCATGCGGCTTGATGAAGGCGTCGGCGTGGATGGACACGAAGAGATCGGCCTTGACCGCGCGCGCCTTCACGACGCGTTGCGCCAGCGGCACGAAATAGTCGCCGTCGCGGGTGAGAACCGCGCGCATGTTTTCCTGCGCGTCGATTTTCTGTTTGAGTTTCCTCGCCAGGGCCAGCGTGATGTCCTTTTCATGCGAACCGTTCGCGCCGCGTGCGCCGGGGTCTTCGCCCCCATGGCCGGCGTCGAGCGCTACCGTGATGAGCCGTGCGTATTGCGGCACGGGCGGCTTGCCGGGTCGGGGATCGGCGACCGGCTTGCCGTCCTGGCCCGGCTTCGCGTCGCTGCCGAGTTTGGGATCGACGGCCGCCTGCTGCGGATTGGACGGCTGGCCCTGCGCAGGATAGAGATCGACCACCAGCCGATGACCGTATTGCCCCAGCGGTTGCAGGGCGAACACCGAAGGATTGACCGCGGTCTTGAGGACCAGCACCAGGCGCATCACGCCGGGGCGATTGAGGCCGACGCGGATCGAAGCGATGTAGGGATCGTCTGCGGCAAGCTGGCCCGCCAGCGCGTCGAGCACCGGGCTGGCTTCGACGCCTTCCAGGTCGACCACCAGGCGGTCCGGATTGGCCAGACTGAAATACTTGTAGGCAACGGGCGCGGGCGCCTCCAGCGTCAGCCGCGTGTAGTCCGCCGACGGCCACAGCCGGGTCGCGCTCAGTTGCAGCGCCTGCGCCCACCCTGACACCAGCAGGCCCATCAGCAGAACGGTATTCAGCAGCTTGCGCAACACGCCTCCAGAAATTGAGCGCCCCTCGGGCTGACAGCCTCGCACGCGAGCTCGCGCCCCTCGTCCGCGATCGACAGCCAGACGATTACGTCCGGCGGCGGCAACCAGCCTGCGGCCCTCTCCGGCCATTCGATCAGGCTCACCGCGCCGCCGCCGATGTCGCGAAAACCGGCATCGAGCCATTCGCGCGGGTCATGCATACGATATAGATCAAAATGATACAGCTCAAACCCAGGCAGGTCATAGGTTTCGGCAAGCGTGTATGTCGGGCTCCTGACCCGGCCCGCATAGCCCAGCGCACGCAGCAGGCCGCGTACCAGGGTCGTCTTGCCCGCTCCCAGATCGCCCTCGAGGTAGAGGCACAAGCCCGGCGTCAGTTCCCGCGCCAGCCGCGCGCCGAACGCCAGCGTGGCCGCCTCGTCGGGCAGATGGCAGCGGCAGCGCGCGGTATCATCGGGGCTATGCATGCGCAGGATTCAAGCCGGCTGGCTGAACAAATCAAGACGTGGGGACGCGCACTCGGCTTTGCCGAGGTGGGCATCGCCGACTGCGAGCTCGGCGCGGCCGAAACGGGGCTGCTGGACTGGCTGGCGAAGGGGTTTCATGGCGAGATGGATTATATGGCGACGCACGGCGTCAAGCGCAGCCGGCCGGCCGAACTGGTGCCGGGGACGGTCCGCATCATCAGCGCGCGGCTGGATTATTTTCCGCCGGCATCCGCCGGTCCGCATGCTGTGCTGGCCGACGCCGATGCCGCCTACGTTTCGCGCTACGCGCTCGGGCGCGACTATCACAAAGTGCTGCGCAACCGCCTGCAAAGCCTGGCCGAGAAAATCGGCGCCGAGATCGGAACGCATCATTACCGGGTCTTCACCGACAGCGCGCCGGTGCTCGAAGTCGAACTCGCCGCGAAATCCGGCCTGGGCTGGCGCGGCAAGCACACCCTGCTGCTCAACCGCGCACACGGCTCGTGGTTCTTCCTGGGCGAGATCTACACCGACCTGCCGCTGCCGGTGGATGCGCCAGAAGCCAATCACTGCGGCAGCTGCCAGGCCTGTATCGACGTCTGCCCCACGCAGGCCATCGTCGCCCCCTATTCGCTCGACGCGCGGCGCTGCATTTCCTATCTCACCATCGAACTGAAGGGCAGCATCCCCGTCGAACTGCGCCCGCTCATCGGCAACCGCATCTACGGCTGCGACGACTGCCAGCTCGTCTGCCCGTGGAACCGCTTCGCACAGACCGCCGCGCTGCCGGATTTCGCGGTGCGCAACGGACTCGACCATGCGAGGCTGACGGAACTCTTCGCCTGGAGCGAAACCGAATTCAACGACCGCCTGGCCGGCTCGGCCATCCGCCGCATCGGCCACGAACGCTGGCTGCGGAATATCGCCGTGGCGCTGGGCAATGCCCAGAGGTCGCCGGACGTCGAAGCGGCGTTGCGTGCGCGTCAGGATCATCCCTCTGCATTGGTGCGCGAGCACGTGGCTTGGGCGCTGCATCGCCAGTTCAGCCGCTAGACCGCGCGCAGCTCCTGGTGCGCGTGTCGGATCACCGCCGTCCCCGAACTCAAGGCCAGTCCCGCCAGCACCAGCGCCACCGCAATGTCCGGCCAGCCGCGCGCGGTGGCCCACACGCCCGCTGCCGCGCCCATCACCGCAAGGTTGCCCAGCGCGTCGTTGCGCGAACACAGCCACACCGAGCGCGCCTGCGCGTCGCCCGTGCGGTGGACATACAGTAGCGCCGCGACGCCGACGTTGACCGCCAGCGCCAGCAGACTGACCCAGCCCATGACGAGCGGTTCCGGCACGATGCCGGCCGACCATTGCCAGGCCGACCTGGCGAGCACGAACACGCCGTAGCCGACCATCAGCCAGCCCTTCCACAACGCGGTGCGCGAGCGCCAGACCGGCGCCAGCCCCAGCACGAACAGCGCCACACCGTAGTTGCCGGCGTCGCCCAGAAAATCCACCGCGTCGGCGAGCAGCGACACCGATTGCGCCGAGAAGCTGACGACCAGTTCCACGCCGAACATCAGCGAATTCAGTACCAGTGCGATCCACAGCGCGCGCCGGTAGCGCGGATCGGGGGAGTTGCCGGCAGCGCAGACGGAACCGCAGCCGCAGCTGCTCATGGCGCGCGCCTCGCAGGCAGGGGCAACGGGTAGAATGCGGATTCGTTCATGTCCTGATATTGCCAGCGATGCCCACGAATGCACACTCCCCCATCGGCGTATTCGATTCCGGCATCGGCGGGCTCACCGTGGTGCGCGCGCTGATGGAGCGCCTGCCCTACGAAAACATCGTCTACTTCGGCGACACCGCACGCGTGCCCTACGGCGTGAAATCGGTCGAGACCATCGCCCACTTCACCACCCAGATCGCGCAGTTTCTGCTGGAGAAGGACGTCAAGCTGCTGGTCATCGCCTGCAACACCATGGCCGCCGTCGCCGCGCAGGTGGTCAAGGACCTCTCGCCGGTGCCTGTGCTCGACGTCATCGACGCCGGCGCCGTCTCCGCGCGCGGGGGCAAGCGCATCGGCGTCATCGGCACCCCCACCACCATCAACAGCAACGCCTACGCGCGCGCCATCCACGACTACGCGCCCGATTCGCGCATCCACTCGCAGGCCTGCGCCCTCTTCGTGCCACTGGTCGAAGAAGGGTGGCTCGACCACGACGTCACCCGGCTCACCGCGCAGGATTACCTGAAGCCGCTCATGGCCGAACACATCGACACCCTGGTGCTCGGCTGCACCCACTATCCCCTGCTTAAACCGCTGCTGCGGCAGGTCGTCGGCGACGACGTGGCGCTGGTCGATTCCGCCGAAGCCATGGCCGAACAGGTCGCCGCAGAACTCGCCGAAAAAGGCCTCGCCAACCCCGGCCCCGCCCAGCCGCGCTACGACTTCTACGTCACCGACGTGCCCCTGCGTTTTCAGACCATCGGCGAGCGCTTCCTGGGGCGTACGCTGAACAACGTGCACGTGGTGAAGTGGTGATCGCAAGACCGCAGGCATGATCCGGGTCAACGCCCAGATCGAACTCGACGAGCGCGAGATTCAGGAAGACTTCGTGCGCGCCTCCGGTCCCGGCGGGCAAAACGTCAACAAGGTGTCGACTGCCGTGCAGCTGCGCTTCGATGTCGTTCGTTCCCCTTCCCTGCCCGACCCGGTGCGCGCCCGACTCATCGCACTGGCCGGCCGCCGCCTCACCCAGGATGGCGTACTCATTATCGAAGCTGATCGCTATCGCAGCCAGCGGCGCAACCGCGACGATGCGCTTGAACGACTGATCGAGCTGATTCGCGAAGCCTGCGAAGTGGAGAAGCCGCGGCGCCCTACCCGTCCCACACTGGCATCCAAGAAAAGGCGGCTGGACAGCAAGCAGCGGCGGGGAGAAACCAAGAAACTGCGGACGGCGAAGCCGGGCACGGACAGCTGACTTGGTTTTTTGTTTACCCGAACGTCAGCCTCATCGCCTCCCACTGCTGACGCCAGGGTGAAGACGGACGCTCGGACGGGGCAATGGATTGGAATCGCGATCAGTTTTTCATTGTGTGCCTGAACTGACCCCGGCGCTCACTTTTTGGTAGCGGAATGACTAAGTGCTCATGAATTAAGCACCAGCTTCTTCTTCCGCAGATAGCGTGCAATAACGAGAGGAAGCGAAATCGCTAACAACCAGTAAGTCTCAGCTTCCGGAACTGACGTAGCTACAAGTTTGTAGCTGTAATCCCATGGATAGGAAGGCTCTGGCAATGAGGGCTGAGATTCACTGATGCGGAACTCCCCCAATGGCTGACCGAGCCCTCCGGAATGGTATTCGACAATCAGCGTCTTACCGTCAAACGTGCCGCTCAAACTCGAAGGTGATCCATAGCTTATGCCTGAACAATACGTCGTGAAGTCGGGGGACGCATAGAATCCATCACTCGAACAAGGTCCACCCTGCGGCTCAATGTATCCGGATGCATGGTAGAACGTCAGCAACTTGGCAAGGATAAACCCAGAGTAGCTTGGTACCGTAGTTTCAAGCGCAACGATATCCAGCATGAGGTGACTGGCATATGAGTTGTAAGGCGAGCGTTCGGTCGTGATATCCAAAGTTCCGGATAAAGAAAAAGCATCGAACTGCCATTTGAGTTGCCATGCATCAGGCCCAGCCGGAATCTCGATTAGATTGCCTTCTTCGTCGAAATAACTCCAACCAGGCGAGCTGGGGCCTAAATTTTCCCAGTGAGGAACCCAAGCTTGAACGTGGCTCTGGCTTGAATCCACGATGAATGTCTGGGCATCGGCTACTGAAGCCATAAGCAGTCCGAGAGCCAGATATGCAAAACGCCTCATGATCCTTCCATGTATCCAAAAACCGCTTCCAGATACTTGGAAGTTACGCCGCCTTTGTGATCTTTATATTGCGCTGAGGGTGGGGCGGCAAAACTTCACCCGAACGTCAGCCCCATCGCCTCGCGCACGTCCCGCATCGTATCCCGCGCCAGTTCCTGCGCCTTCTCGCAGCCGTCGGCGAGGATGTTGCGCACCTGATCGGGGTTGTCCTCGTAATGCTGCGCACGCTCGCGGATGGGCGCGAGTTCGGCGAGCACGGCGTCGACTACCGGCTGCTTGCATTCGAGGCAGCCGATGCCGGCGCTGGTGCAGCCGGCGGTGACCCACTGGCGCACGCCGTCGTCGGAATACACCTGGTGGAACTGCCACACCGGGCAGTTGGCCGGGTTGCCGGGGTCGGTGCGCCGTACGCGCGCGGGGTCGGTGGGCATGGTGCGGATTTTCTTCGCCACCGTGTCGGGGTCTTCTCTTAAGGCAATGGTGTTGCCGTAGGACTTGGACATCTTCTGGCCGTCCAGGCCGGGCATTTTCGAGGCTTCGGTGAGCAGGGCCTCGGGCTCGGCGAGGATCATCTTGCCGGAGCCTTCGAGATAGCCGAACAGGCGCTCGCGGTCGTTCATCGACAGGTTCTGCGCGTCGTTCAGCAGGGCCTTGGCCGATTCCAGCGCCTCTTCGTCGCCTTTTTCCTGGTACGCCGTACGGCATTCCTCGTACACGCGCGCCTTCTTGGAGCCGAGTTTCTTCACCGCCGCGCGCGCCTTGTCCTCGAAGCCGGGCTCGCGGCCGTAGAGATGGTTGAAGCGGCGGCAGATTTCGCGGGTGAATTCGATGTGCGGCACCTGGTCCTCGCCCACCGGCACCAGGTTGGCGCGGTAGATCAGGATGTCGGCGGACTGCAGCAGCGGACGCGTTCCAGCCAGCCCAGCGGCGTCATCATCGACAGCAGCAGGTGCAACTCGGCGTGCTCGATCACGCGCGACTGCACGAACAGCGTGGCCTGCGCCGGATCGACGCCGGCGGCCAGCCAGTCGACCGTCATGTCGCGTACGTTTTCCTCGATCATCTGCGGGCTGTCGTAGTGCGTGGTCAGCGCGTGCCAGTCGGCGACGAAGAACAGGCACTGGTATTCGTTCTGCAGGCGCAGCCAGTTTTTCAGCACGCCGTGGTAGTGGCCGAGGTGGAGTCGCCCGGTGGGGCGCATGCCGGAGAGAACGCGGTCGGAATACATGGGTGAGCGGGGAATGGTAAGCGGTGGGTGATAAGCGGTGGGTGTGGGCGGTCAGGCGAGCACGACCTGGATGAGGCCGATGAGTTGCGTGGGTTCGATGCCAGTGACGAGCGCGGTCAGGCCGATGAACACGCTGATCAGCGGCCACAGGATGATGCCGAGCACGCCGGTGAACATCAGACCCAGCAGGATGAACAGGCCATAGGGTTCGATCCGGACGTATTTCGCGGCGGCCTGGTAGGGCAGCAGGCTGACGGCGATGCGGCCGCCGTCGAGCGGCGGCAGCGGAATCAGGTTGAGTGCCATGAGGATGACGTTGATGAACACGCCGGCGGCACCCATCAGCATCAGCGGGGCGGTGACGAAGCCGCTGCCCAGCGCATGTCCGAGCTGGATCATCAGCGCCCAGAACACGGCCATGACGAAGTTCATGCCCGGCCCGGCGGCGGCGACCCAGAGCATGTCCTTCTTGGGTCGGCGCAGGTTGGCAAAGTTGACCGGCACCGGCTTGGCCCAGCCGAACAGGATGGCGCCGCCGCCGAGCAGCTTGCTGGTCAGCAGGATCACCAGCGGCACCAGGATCGTGCCGACCGGATCGATGTGCTTGAGCGGATTGGCGGTGATGCGGCCCTGCGCCGCCGCGGTCATGTCGCCGAAAAAGCGTGCGACGTAGCCATGCGCCGCCTCGTGCAGGGTGATGGCGAAGATCACCGGCAGCGCGAACACCGCAATCTTCTGGATCAGCGTCAGTTCCATCAGGACTCGAAATCCGAGGTGTCGCCCTTGCCGTAGCGCAGCACGACCGGCGTATCGGTGGTGAGATCGACCACCGTGGTCGGCGTCAGGCCGCAGGCGCCGCCGTCGATGACGAGATCGACCTGGTGTTCCAGGCGTTCGCGGCTCGCCCAGCTCGGTGAGGATCGCCTGGACGACCGGATGGTCGGGCACCCTCAAGCCAATAGTGTCGTGCTTCTTGTGCAGCAGGCGCTTCGGCACCTCGCGGGTGCCGCGCAGGATGAAGGTATACGCGCCCGGCGTGTGCGCCTTCAGGAAACGGAACTGGGCGTTGTCCACCTGTGCGTAGCGGCCGAGTTCGGACAGGTCGCGGCAGATCAGCGTGAGGTCGTGGCCGGAATCCAGCCCGCGCACCGACAACAGGCGCATCGCCGCTTCCTTGTCGCCGATGTGGCAGCCCAGCGCGTAGCAGGAGTCGGTGGGATAGACGATCACGCCGCCGCGCTTGAGGATGTCCACCGCCTGCTGCACCAGGCGGATCTGCGGGTTCTCGGCGTGGATATTGAAGAATTGCGCCATGTCGGATCAGGCCACGTTCAGGGATAAATAGGGGTCGAGTTCCGGCCAGCCCTGCCACACGGGCCGGCAGTAGTGCGGCAGCGCGGGCAGGCGGCCGATGTCGATGCCTTCGCCCGGCGCGTGGAAATCGGCGCCGCGCGAAGCCTTGAGTCCGAACGCGCGCGCGAGGTCGGCCCACTTGCCGTATTCGGACGGTTGATGGCTGCCGGTGACGACTTCGATGCCCTCGCCACCCAGCGCGCGGAAGGCATCGAGCAGCAGGTGCTGTTCGCGCGCGTCGAACGCATACCGTCCGGGATGCGCGATCACGGCCATGCCGCCGCTGGCGCGGATCCAGCCGACGGCATTTTCCAGCGAGGTCCATTCGTGCTCGACGTAGCCCGGATTGCCGCGCGTGAGGTAGCGGCGGAATGCGCTGCGGATGTCGGATACGTGGCCGTTCGCCACCAGCCAGCGCGCGAAATGCGTGCGCCCCACCATCTGCTTGTTGGCCGCACAGGCGTACGCCCCTTCGTATGCGCCTTCGATGCCGGCCAGGGCGAGGTCGTCGCCCATGCGGCGGGCGCGCTCGATGCGGCCGTTGCGGATGCCTTGCAGGCCGGCGGCGAGCTCAGGGTGCGCAGGGTCGATGCGCAGGCCGACGACGTGCACCGTCTGCCCGCCCCAGGTCACCGAGATTTCGACGCCGGGGATGAAGACCATCCCCGCCGACACCGCTGCCTGCGCCGCTTCGGCCAGACCACCGACGTCGTCGTGGTCGGTCAGGGCCAGCGCGTGCACGCCGTTGGCAGCCGCGCGCGCGACCACCTCGGCAGGCGGCAGCAGGCCGTCGGACACGTTGGAATGGCAATGCAGATCGATATTGAGCATCGAGGTCGGGGTGGGCGCCAGGCTCTAAACGCTTGGCAGGAAAGGGGAATCATAACAAAACCGCCGTTTCGGGGTTGTGACGTCCCCGCGGAAGCCGGCGTATTACGCCGACGCAGCAGGCGGGAGGACTTCGTCGAGCAACTCGATCCAGTGCCTGACCGGCACCGGCGAAGCGGCGGCCAGATGCGCAAGACAGCCGATATTGGCGGTGGCGATCGCAGCGGGCCGGCTTGCCAGCAGCGTTTCCAGCTTGCGCGCGCGCAGCGCTTCCGACATCGGCCGCTGCAGCAGCGAATAGGCGCCCGCCGCACCGCAGCACATGAAGGAATACGTCACCGGCAACAGCCGGAAGCCGGCGCGCTTGAGCAGTTTCTCGACCACCCCGTTGAGCTTTTCGCCGTGTTGCAGGCTGCACGACGACTGGAAGACGATGCGCCGCATGGGCTGGGCGGCCGTTGCTACGGTCGGCGCATCCTGCCATTCCTCGGCGACGATCTCCGCGATGTCGCGGGTCAGTTCCGACACCCGCTGCGCCTTGTCGCGGTAGGCCGGGTCGCCGTGCAGCAGCTGGCCGTATTCGCGGAAGTGCATGCCGCAGCCGCTGGCGGTGAGCACGAGCGCCTCGACGCCGGCCTCGATGTGCGGCCACAGGGCATCGATGTTTTTGCGCATGGAGTCGCGCGCTTCGTCGGTCGCGGACATGTGGTGGCTCATCACGCCGCAACAGCCGTCATGGGCGGGCGTCAGGCGAATGCCGAAACGGTCCAGCACGCGCGCGGCGGCGGCGTTGATGTCCGGCGCCAGCGCCGGCTGCACGCAGCCCTGCCAGATCACCATGCGCCGCGCATGGGCCTTCGCCGGCCAGGCGCCTGCGGGACGCGTCTCGGGAATCCGCGCACGCCAGGCAGCCGGCAGAAACCGGCGCAATGCCTGCCCGCTGCGCAACAGGGCGGTGAAGCGGGTGCGGTGCGGCACGATGGCGCGCACCGCGCGGCGATAGAGCCGTTCCTTCAGCGGGCGCGGCACCGCCTGTTCAACCAGCTCGCGCCCGATGTCGAGCAGGCGGCCGTAATGCACGCCCTGCGGACAGCTCGTTTCGCAGGAGCGGCAGCTCAGGCAGCGGTCCAGGTGCAGCTGCAGGTTCTCACCCAGCGTCCTGCCTTCGAGCATCCTGAAGGACAGCGCGGGCGGCAGGGAGGTCGGTTCGGGTTCCTTCCCCTCCAGGAACAGCCGGGTCAGATAGATGCGGCCGCGCGGGCCGTCCCAGCCTTCGTCGAGCAGCCGGAAGGTCGGGCAGACCGGTTCGCATTGGCCGCAGATCACGCAGGGTTGCAGGAGCGCTTCCGCTTCGCGGCCCAGTTCGGTGTCGCGATATTTCTCGGCCAGATCGACTTTCATCTCTGCATTCCAGTAGGCACCATCCCGAAAGCCCGGGACCGTCGCTGCGACGCGATTCTGCGTCCCGGCAGCCCGGAACCGGGAACCCGGACGCGGGCGCTTGGTCAGGAGCAGGAATCATAGCAAAATAGACCTCGCTAGAATTTGAGCCGCCGGTGCGCACGCCGGCCAAAAACCAGAATGAGAAAACTGCTGTTCGACCTCTTCCCCGTCATCGTCTTTTTCGTCGCCTACAAAATAGGCGACGCGAATGCCGAGGCCACGCGCGCCCTGCTCGCGACGCTCGGCATGCCGCAGCCGACCGGGGCAGGCGAAAAACCGGGCATCTATCTCGCCACCCTGGTCGCCATCGTCGCCAGCTTCGGCCAGATCGGCTGGGTCAAGCTCCGCGGCGGCAAGGCCGACACCATGCTGTGGGTCAGCCTCGGCATCATCGTGCTGTTCGGCGGCGCCACCCTGTGGCTGCACGACGAGAACTTCATCAAGTGGAAACCGACCGTGCTCTACTGGGTGTTTGCCGCGGCGATCTTCGGCGCCGCCCTCTTCGGCCGCAACCTCATCAAGAGCCTGATGAACGCGCAGATGGAACTTCCCGAGGTCGCCTGGAGTCGGTTGAACGCGAGCTGGGGCGGATTTTTTGCGTTCATGGGGCTTGCAAATCTCTATGTCGCCTTCAATTACTCCACCGATACCTGGGTCGATTTCAAGCTGTTCGGCAGCCTGGGCCTGATGCTGGTGTTCGTGATCGGCCAGAGCATGATGCTGACCAGGTACCTGGACAAAGCCGAACCGGAAACGAAAGAAAAGCAATAATGTTCTACGCCATCGTCGGGCAGGATGTGCCCGACAGCCTCGAGCGGCGCCTTGCCGCACGCCCCGCGCATCTGGACCGGCTGCAGGCCCTGCAGCAGGCCGGTCGCCTGCTGCTGGCCGGCCCCTTCCCCGCCGTCGACGGCAACGATCCCGGCCCCGCCGGCTTCAGCGGCAGCCTCATCGTCGCGGAATTCGACTCGCTGGCCTCCGCGCAGACCTGGGCGGAGACCGACCCCTACATCGCGGCGGGCGTTTATGCCAGCGTCAGCGTCAAGCCATTCAAGAAGGTCTTGCCCGCATGAACACCGGCGACCTGATCCGCGCGCGCCTGACGGCGCTCGAACCCGAAAGCTTCACGCTGGAAGACGAAAGTGCCCAGCACCGGGGCCATGCCGGCGCGGCCGGGGGCGGTGGGCATTTCCGTCTCACAATCGTGTCACCGAAATTTCGTAATCTCTCCACCCTTGCCCGTCATCGACTGGTGTACGAAACCATGGGCGAACTGATGCAGCGCGAAATCCATGCGCTGTCGATAACCGCCTTAACCCCGGAAGAACTCTGAAAGGAATCCGAATGCGTCTTGCCCCCCTAACCGCCACAATCCTGCTGGCCCTGGCGCCGCTTGCCCAGGCAGAAACCCCGGCGCCCGCACCCGCCGCCGCGCCGGCGGCGGCCGGACCGGCCAAGCCGCTGGCCGTGGTCAACGGCAAGGAAATTCCCGCGCTGTACGGCGAACTCGTGAAACGCGAGATGTCCCAGGGCCAGCCGGAATCGCCGCAACTCGAGGCCCGCGTGCGCGAATCGCTGATCAATCTGGAACTGCTGTCGCGCGCCGCCATCGACAAGGGACTGGACAAGGAAGCCCGGCTCGCTGCCGCGATGGACATCCGTCGCAAGGACATGCTCGCCAAGGCCTATCTGGAAGACTACGTGAAGTCGCACCCGGTCGCCGAGTCCGAGATCACCGCCCTGTACGAAAAGGCCAAGGCCGAACCTGCGCAGGTCGAGTACCATGCGCGCCACATTCTGGTGAAGACCGAAGCCGAGGCGAAGAAAATCATTGCCGACCTGGGCAAGAAGGCCAGATTCGAAGACCTGGCGAAGAAATACTCCAAGGACCCGGGCTCGGCCAAGAACGGCGGCCAGCTCGACTGGGCCGACCGCGGTGCCTACGTGAAGGAATTTTCCGACGCGCTGGCGGGCCTGAAAAAGGGCGAGATCACCAAGACCCCGGTGAAGACGCAATTCGGCTGGCACGTCATCCGCCTGGACGACACCCGCCAGGCCGCGTTGCCGCCGCTCGACGCCGTGCGCGGCGAAATCGTCAAGCAATTGCAGCAGCAGCGCATTCGCGACGCCATCAGCGCCGCGCGCGCCGATGCAAAAATCGAATAAACGGCTAATAATTAACAAGAGGCGAGCGTCGCCTCTCAACATTGACAGGGAGCCATCATGGCGAGCAAAGAATATAACCACCTGCAAGATGTTTTTCTGAACACCCTGCGCAAGGAGCGCATCCCGGTCTCGGTCTTTCTGGTCAACGGCATCAAGCTGATGGGCCGGATCGAATCCTTCGACCAGTTCGTGGTGTTATTGAAGGGCCAGGATCAGGCCGCGCAGATGATCTTCAAGCACGCGATCTCGACCATCTCGCCCTCGCGCGAGGTGGTGCTGCCGCAACGCGACAGCGAAGCCTGAAGCCGGGCTATTCCTCGTGGCCGGCCAGCAGGCCGGCCGCTGTGCGCGTATCCACCAGTACAGCCGCCCCGCCCCGGTAGGCCTGCTTGTGACGTGCGGCAACGCCTTCCGCGTCGCCCAGGTCCTTCAGGTACACCACCGCATAGTCGTCCGGATGCGTGTTCAGCCAGGGCACCACCTCGCCCCCGCGCAATTCCACCAGCGGCGTGTCCAGCCTGCCCAGGAACTGGTATTGCGCATGATACGTGGCAATGTTCGCCACCGTCCGCCCCGATGCCTGCACCTGCCTGATCGCCAGGGCCATCGGCTTGACGTCGTACAGCGGATCGATCGAACGCGAGGCCGCCAGTTGCAGCAAAGCCAGCAGCGCCGCACCCAGCAGGCCCAGCGTGGCCACGCCCGGCGTGCCGCGCCGGCCTGCCTGCCACGCAGCGCCGGCCGCCAGCACCAGCAACGCACCCGGCCATACGGGCGGCAAGGCCACCACCTGATCGCGCAGCGATGCAATATGCCCGCTGCCCGCCAGCATCATGGCCACGCCCAGCGCAGCCGCCAGCAAGGCCGGCAGCCCAACGCGGAATGACGGCCGGTCCGCCAGCACGCGCGCCGCGAACAGCGCAAAGGCCGGGAAGAGCGGCACCAGATAATGCGGCTGCTTGCCGCTGATGAAGGAGAACGCGACGAACACCGGCAGCATCCACGCCAGGCAGAAACGGCTGCCGCGATCGAGCCCCGTGCGGCGGAGGTGCATCACCGCCTTCCACAGCCCCGGCCAGACGAACCACGGAAACAGCATGACGGGCAACAGCGGCAGATACCACCAGATCGGGCGGCGGTGGGCGAAGGAATCGACCATGCGGTCGGCAGTCTGGCCCCAGAAAATCGCGTTGCGATACGCCTCCCCGCCGGCCATGCCGGCCGGTATCGCCCAGGCCAGGGCAACGGCTGCCCCCAGCAGTACGGCGAGCACGAGACCGCCGTACCAGCGGCCCCAGCGCATGCGCGCTTTCGCGGGTTCCTGTCCATGGAAAGCCGGCGTCCCCTGGTGGGTCAGTCCCCGATTCCACCAGGGCGCCAGGACGGCGGCAGGCAGCAGGTCGAGCAGCACCACCGGCCCCTTGGTCAGCACCCCCAGGCCAATGGCGATCCCGATCAGCACGAAACCGTACCGCCTGCCGTCGGCCGCGGCCAGCACGCCATGCATGCCGAGCAGCACCCAGAACGCGAGCAGGACGTCGAACATCGCCGAAGTGGAAAACACGATCCAGAGCAGGCTGCTCGCCAAAATCAGCGCGGCCCTGCCGCCCACGCCGGCATGCTGCGGCCACAGCCGCCGCGCAAGGCGATAGGTCAGCCAGAGCGCGCCGGCGGAAAACAGCGGCGACACCAGGCGCGGCCACCATTCGTTGACACCGAACAGCGCCCAGCCCGTCTGGAACATCCAGAACATGAACGGCGGCTTGTGGCTGTAGGGCATGCCGTTCTTGAACGGCACCAGAAAATCGCCGCGCAGCCACATTTCCCAGGCCACGCTGATGTAGCGCGTTTCGTCGATGGGAATGAAGGGGCGGGTGGCCAGTGCCACCGCGCTCAGCAGGATCAGCAGCAGCAGGCCGGTGATCAGGGCCCCGCGTCCGTTTTCGTCCGGGATGCGCTTGGTCATCGCAGTTCCATCCTGAAAGCCTCGTCCGCCGCAATCCGCGTAACGGAGAATAAATTGATAATCGGCCCGCGGAGCCGCCGAACATCGTCAGGCATCGAGTGTATCGCCCAGCGTCGTCGCAATGCGGTTGCGGCGGTACAGATACAGGCCCAGCACCACGGAAACCAGGAACAGCGCGATGGCCAGGCCGATTTTCAACACCGGATCGATTTGCGTGCCGCTGCCGACCAGGGCGAAAACCAGCGTCTGCGGCAGATAGCCGATCAGGCTGCCGAGGAAGAAGGGCATCGAGCGTATGCCGGAAATGCCGGCCGCCAGATTGGTCAGCAGGTTGCTGCCCACCGGCAGCAGGCGGACCAGCACCGTCATCGAGAACGGATGGTGATGGATGAAACGGTCGAAGCGCCCTGCCCGCTCGCCCAGACGCGCGCGCAGCAGGCCTTTGCCGAAGAATCGCGCATAGCCGAAACTCAGGATGCAGCCCAGCAGCGCGGCCAGCGCGCCCAGCGCGGTGCCGAATCCCACGTCGAACGCATAGCCGCCGAGAAAGGCGATCACCTGGCGCGGCAGGCCGATGGCGGTGAACAGTCCGCCCATCAGCAGGAACAGCAGTTCGCCGTTGAAGCCGTGGCCGCGTACGTGCGAATCGATCCAGGCCTCGTTGACGCTGTCGCCCAGATCGCTCGAATTGAAGAGGTAGCCCAGCAGCGCCAGACTCAGGATCAGCGCCAGTCCCTTGAAAATGACGCGCGCGTTCAAAGGTCGGAATCGGCTTCGATGATCGGCAGGCGTACCCGGCGCTGCAGCCAGGCCACCCCGAAGAGATCGACGATGCCCACCCACAAGCGGTTGTGCACGCCGTATTTGGAGGTGCCGCGTTCGCGCGCCCGGTGGTTCACCGGCACGGAAACCACCGCGCCGCCGTTGCGCATCACCAGCGCGGGCAGGAACCGGTGCATGTGGTCGAAGTTGGGCAGGGCCAGGAAGCTTTCGCGGGCGAACACCTTGAGCCCGCAGCCGGTATCCGGCGTGTTGTCCTTCAGCATGCGCGAACGCACGCCGTTGGCGACTTTCGAGGACAGCCGGCGCACGAAGGTATCGTTGCGCCTGGCGCGCCAGCCCGCCAGCAGTTCGAGATGGGCGGGCTGCGCCGGATCGGCCAGTTTCGCCAGCAGGGCGGGAATGTCGGCCGGGTCGTTCTGTCCGTCGCCGTCGAGCGTGGCGATCCACTCGTAGCGCGCCGCAGTCACGCCCGTCGTCACCGCGCGGCTCTGTCCGCACGACGCGCGATGCCGGATCGTGCGCAACATGGGAAATTCGGTCTTGAGCGCATCCAGCCTGGCCTGGGTGGCATCGGTACTGCCATCGTTGACGTAGACGATCTCGAACGCGGCGCTGCCCGACAGCGCCGCGGCGATTTCGCGCACCAGGGGTTCGACGTTGTCCTGCTCATTTTTGACGGGTACGACCACGGACACCCGGCCGTGATAGGCATGTTTTGGCATTGCTATAGTGTTGGGACGCGAAATGGCAGTGACGGAAGGGTCGAACGTGACAGCAGACCCGCATTCTAATTTATTTGTTCCGCCCCGCGTTCGTCGTGTCGATTTCGCCCCAGCCGGCCCGTCGTGGGAACAGGCGCGCAATGTTTCCCCCATTGCGCCTTTCCCACCCAGACAGGAGACCCTCATGCGATTCATGATCATCGTCAAGGCCACCCCCGAGTCGGAAGCCGAAACCACGCCGATTTCGGCCGATGCCGCGCTACTGGCCGAGATGGCCGATTACCACGAGCAGTTGGGCCGGGCGGGCGTGCTGCTCGACGGATCGGGCCTACGGCCGAGCGCGCAGGGCTGGCGGATCCGCTACGACGGCGACCGTCGCACCGTGATCGACGGCCCGTTTGCCGAAACGAAGGAGCTGATCGCCGGCTACACGCTGATCCAGGTGAAATCGCGCGAAGACGCCATGGAGTGGGCGCGGCGTTTCCCCAACCCCGCCGGGCGCGGCAAGCCGGCCGAAATCGAGGTGCGGCCGCTGTACGAACTGGACGACTTCGGGCCTTCGCCGGAAGTCGATCGCCTGCGCGCCATCCTGTGAATTGCGGAATCCGACTTTTTCACTTTTGCCAAGGAGCCCTGCCATGAACGCCCCAGTCAAACCCATCCCCGAAGGCATGCACAGCCTGACCCCGCACATTGTCTGCCGCGACGCGAACGCGGCGATGGATTTTTACATCCGCGCCTTCGGCGCCCGCGACGGCGGCCGCCTGGCCGGGCCGGACGGCAAGCTCATGCATGGCATGATGTGGATCGGCGATTCCGCCCTGATGCTGGTCGACGAGAATCCGGAATGGGGCATGTCAGGCCCGCTGTTGCTCAAGGGTACGCCGGTCGTCCTGCACCTGTACGTGGAGGACGTCGATGCCGCCCTGACGCGCGCGGTCGAGGCCGGCGCGACGCTGACCATGCCTGCCGCCGACATGTTCTGGGGCGACCGCTACGGTCAGGTGCGCGATCCGTTCGGCCATGCCTGGTCGATTGCGACGCATGTCCGCGACGTGTCGCCCGAGGCGATTCAGGCCGCTTCGAAAACTGGCTGCGCGGGCGTCTGAGCCAGCCGACGCGTATGTGGTGGATTGCACTGCGTCATGCAGATCAGGAGACAAGCATGCGTTACATGTTGATCGTCGTCGAACCGCGCGGCCAGCGCGACACCCGCAGCGAGGATGAAGGCCGCGCGCTCTACGCCGAAATGGTCGAATTCGGCCAGGGGCTCGCCGTGCGCGGGCAACTCATCGCCAGCGAATCGCTGCGTCCCGACAGCCACGGCGTCCGCGTGCAGCGGCGCGGCGAGCAGTCGAGTCTGGTCGACGGCCCCTTTGCCGAAGCGCGCGAGATGGTCGGAGGATTTTTCCTGCTGGAATGCGAAAACCGCGACGAAGCCGTGCGGATCGCGCAAGCCTGCCCGGCCGCGCGCTTCGCCACCATCGAAGTGCGCGAATGCGCGCCCTGCTACGTCGGCTGACGGCCGCTGACCGAGGACCCAACGCCATGCTCAAAATCGTCTTCTTCGTACTGGTCGGCGCGATCGCGGCGCTACTCGTCTATGCCGCCACCCGTCCGGACAGTTTCCGCACCGAGCGCAGCCTTGACATCGCCGCGCCGCCGGAGAAACTCTTTCCCCTGATCGACGACCTGCGGCGCTGGCGCGAGTGGTCGCCCTACGAAAAGAAGGATCCTGGGATGCAGCGCACACTCGGCGGCCCGCTTGCCGGGGTCGGCGCAACGTACGAATGGAAAGGCAACCGGGAGGTCGGCCAGGGACGCATGGAAATCGTCGATTCCCAACCGCCCCGGCTGATCCGCATCCAGCTGGATTTCATTTCCCCGTTCGAGGCACACAACACCGCCGAGTTCACGCTCGCGCCCTCGGGCAACGGCACCCGGGTCACCTGGGCGCTGTCCGGCCCCAGCCCCTACCTGTCGAAGCTCATCGGCCTGTTCATGGACATGGACAAGATGATCGGCCGGGACTTCGAAGCCGGGCTGTCCAATTTGAAAACGCTGGCGGAATCCCGAGGATAGACCCCATGTCCACACAGACCTTCGTCAACCTGCCTGTCGCCGACCTGCAGGCGTCGATCGCCTTCTTCAGCCGGCTCGGCTTCGCGTTCAACCCGCAGTTCACCGACGAAACCGCCACCTGCATGATCATCGGCGACAACATCTTCGCGATGCTGCTCACGCGGGAAAAATTCGCCAGCTTCACCCCCTTGCCGGTCGTCGACGCGAAACAGGCGACCGAAGTGCTGGTCGCCCTGTCGTGCCCCAGCCGCGCAGCGGTGGACGCGATGGTGCTCGACGCAGTCGCGGCGGGCGGCTCGACCTACAATACGCCGCAGGATCACGGCTTCATGTACGGCCACGGCTTCCAGGATCTGGACGGCCACATCTGGGAACTGTTCCACATGACGGCTGCTTGAAGTACGGCTGCCCCGGCAGCCAACGTGTTCCGAAGCGGATACGAACCAGCCTGCAAGGATGCCCCATGATCAGCGTGTCGACCTGCCTGTGTTTCGACTACGAAGCCGAAGACGCCGTCGCGTTCTACGCCTCGGTGTTCGGCGACGACTGCCGCGTGACTGCGCTCACCCGCTGCGGCGAGAACGAGATCGGCGGCGCGCCGGGCAGCGTGCGCACGGTGAGCTTCACGCTGTTCGGCCAGCCGTATCTGGCGGTCAACGGCGGACCGCATTTTGCCTTCAACGACGGCGTGTCCTTCGTCGTGCATTGCGACACCCAGGCGGAAATCGACCGCCTGTGGGCGGGTCTGACCGCCGATGGCGGGCAGCCCGTGCAATGCGGCTGGCTGAAAGACAGGTTCGGCCTGCCCTGGCAGATCGTGCCACGCCAGCTGGGCGAATGGATGATCGACTCCGACGCGGCGCGGGCGGAGCGCGTCATGCAGGCCGTCCTGCGCATGGTCAAGCTGGACATCGCCGCGCTGAGACAGGCGTATGAGCAGGGCTGAACCCGCATCGGCCCGCGAAGAAGCCGCGCGGGCGATCGAAGCCATCTGGCACATCGAGTCGGCCCGAGTCGTCGCCGTCGTCGCCCGCCTGACGCGCGACCTCGGACTGGCCGAGGAATGCGCGCAGGACGCGCTGGTCGCCGCACTCGAACACTGGCCGGCGGACGGCATTCCCGACCAGCCCGGCGCCTGGCTGACGACTGCGGCCAGGCGCCGCGCGCTCGATCACCTGCGTCACCAGGCACAGGCCGCGCCCAAGCACGCCGAACTCGCTGTCGAACTCGACGCGCAGCATGCGATCAAGTCGGCCGAGTTCGACGAGATGGTCGATGCCGCGCTCGACGACGACATCGGCGACGATCTCCTGCGGCTGATCTTCACCGCCTGCCATCCGGTGCTCTCGCCCGACGCACGCGCCGCGCTGACCCTGAAGGTCGTCGGCGGGCTGACTACGGACGAAATCGCCCGCGCCTACCTCAAACCCGAGCCGACCATCGCGCAGCGCATCGTGCGCGCCAAACGCACGCTGGCGGAGGCGCGCGTGCCCTACGAGGTACCGCGCGGCGCGGAACTGGCCGCGCGCCTGGCCTCCGTGCTCGAAGTCGTCTACCTCGTCTTCAACGAAGGCTACGCCGCCACGGCCGGCGACGACTGGACCCGTCCCGCGCTGTGCGCCGACGCGCAACGGCTGGGACGCGTGCTCGCCAAACTGATGCCGGCGGAAGCCGAGGTGCACGGGCTGATCGCGCTGATGGAAATCCAGGCCTCGCGGCTGGCCGCGCGCGTCGACGCCAGCGGCGAACCGGTGTTGCTGCTGGATCAGGACCGCACGCGCTGGGACCGTCTGCTGATCCGCCGGGGCCTGGCCGCCCTCGACCGGGCGGAATCACTGCCCGGCCCGCTCGGTCCCTATACCCTGCAGGCCGCCATTGCAGCCTGTCATGCGCGCGCGGCCACGGCCGGGGCCACCGACTGGCCGCGCATCGCGGCACTCTACGATGCGCTGGCGCAGACCCTGCCCTCGCCCGTCGTCTCGCTCAACCGCGCCGTCGCCGTGGCGATGGCCCACGGCCCGGCAGCCGGACTGGAACTGGTCGACGCCCTGCTCGCCGAACCGGCGCTGGCACACTACCACTTGCTGCCCAGCGTACGCGGCGACCTGCTCGCCCGCCTCGACCGCATCGAGGAAGCCCGCGCGGAATTCGAGCGCGCGTCGACGCTCGCCCGCAACACGCGCGAACGGGCGCTTCTGCTGGCGCGCGCAGCGGCTTGCGCCGGCGGGCATTCTGCGCCGCGAGGCGATCAGGCAAAAACGGGGGAATAGGGTGTGGCGGAGAGGGGGGGATTCGAACCCCCGTCAGGATATTATCCTGAACACGCTTTCCAGGCATGAAATTTATTTTTTGTTAAGGCTAGTATTTGCAGGCGTTCTGTGGCGGTGGCATAATTCTGAAATGGGTTTCGGAGACAAAACGGAGCCACTTCATTTTTCGGAGCCAATTGAATGGCCACCTTCCAAATGCGCGAAAGTGGGTATGTGCAGGCCCGCGTGAGACGGCGGGGCTACCCAGTCCAGAGCAAGACATTTCCCAACAAAACCCTCGCGCAGGAATGGGCGCGTCGAGTCGAGGCTGAAATTGATCGTGGAACGTATGTCTCTGCATCGTCTGCCGAGCGTACAACTATTGGTGATCTGATCAAGGATTTCAAATCCGATTTCGCACCGCTGCACTACCGTGTCAGGGAGGATGAAAGTGAAGCCTGGCGTTTCCAACTGGACCGGTTGAATGATTTCTTCGGCGATTACAGCATCGCTGCAGTAGATCAAAAGCTTGTTGCCAGTTTCAGGGATTCCAGGCTCAAAGGCAGCACAGACAGGCGGAAGGTCGGGGAAAGCACAGTTCGCAAAGAACTTTATATGCTCTCCAAATTACTTGGTTACGCCGAGAATGAAAAGGGCATAACGCTTCCGCGCGGGAATCCTGTCGAAAAGATCCGCAAGCCGAAAGAGAGCGAAGGGCGCGATCGCCGCTTGACCGAGGATGAATGGAAGAAATTTGAAGCGGAGTGTCGGAAGAGTCGAAATCCATGGCTTGTTCCGGCAGTGACGCTGGCTGTCGAGACAGCGATGCGGCAGGGTGAGTTGCTGGGACTGACCTGGAAATCGGTGGATACCAAGCGCAAGCTGATCTACCTGACGAAGAAATCCGAGATCAAGAACGAGAAGCCGCGTGCCGTTCCACTTTCTCCGGCAGCTCTGCAGGTTCTTGAGGGGCTGCCGAAATCTATCAATGGGAAGGTTATACCGTGCGCAAGGATGACTCTCTATGGCGTTTTCAAAGCAGCCTGCGACAGAACAAAAATTGTCGATTTCACTTTTCATGATCTTCGGCATGAAGCCTTGAGTCGCCTGGCAGAGCGAGGTGATTTCAATGTTCTTGAACTAGCTGCCGTGTCAGGCCACAAAACCTTGCAAATGCTAGAGCGTTACACTCATCTCCAGGCCGAACGGCTGGCTGACAAACTGGCGAAGAAGAGGACGAAGCGGGCGTAGGTGGTAGTCCTGCATCAATGTCAGGTGGGTTCAGGGCCTCTATCACGAAAATAAGTCAAAGTTTTTTTGAAACGCGGCGGATTTGTGCGCGTTTCGCCGACGGATGGTCGAGGCAGTTCTATAGACTGCCGTTCATGGACGCGTTTTCCCTCTTGTGCTGCGAATCGGCGACTAAACGACACGACGAGCTAAAGATCTGGCTCTACGTCGCGCTGGCGGCCATAGCATTCGTCATTTACGACAAGGGGGCCGAACTGGTCATCCTCGAACTCGCGTTTGCTGCGGCACTGTGCCTGCGACAAGGCGCCGCCATCGGTGCGAGGGCTGTTCGTAAGTCCGTCAATGTGATTACTGCTATTGGCGTCATGGCTCGTGCCGAAGGCAGACAAGTACAGCATAGCATTGCAGGCATCGACCACGTAACAACGGTCACTACTCGCCGCCGCTCATTGGAAAGCCGGCAGGCCTGCTTCGCGTCACTCGGGTTATCCCACCTCTGCCTGGCTTCGCGTCTGCTGCCACTGCCCGTCTCGATCGCCCGGCAATAAGCCTGGCGCGACGCACAGTCCAACCGCGGGAGCTGCCCGCTGACCGTCCAGGCTGACGGGCTCAAACCAAAGCATGTCTCCCGCGCTTTCATTGGAGACAAACATGAACACCATTGATTTCGGCGGTCGCCTGGCTATTCATCCCGGCGAAGCTCTTTACCTCGTCGGCTACAGCCGCACCCTGCAGGGCGCCAAGAAAACCGCCCGCAACCTCATCTATCGCAATGCCTTTCCGCTGCCACTGACCATCATCGCCGGCAACCAGCGTGTCCTCGTCCGAGACATCATGCGCCTCACCGGAAATGAAGAGTCCGTTTCCCTGGCTGCTGTCGCGCCTGCCACTCCGAAACGGCGTGGTCCTGGTCGGCCGCGCAAGCTGGCGCCGCCCCTTGGAGGCGCACATGAGCAATGACTTCATCAATCTGATCAAGGGGCGTGCCTGGTCGCCTGTACCGGACGACATTTTGGAAGACACGCGCATGAGTCTCAAGGCCCGTGCTGTCATGGCCTGGATCGTCGGTCGGCCTACAAACTGGATTCTCTACATCCGGCAGATGCAGCACGCCCTTGGCATGACTGAGACCATTTGGAAATCGGTTCGTAGCGAACTGGAAACTGCCGGGTACTACAGGCAGGAGCGAGTGCGGCGGGCTGATGGCAAGATCCACTGGGAGAAATCCATCAGCGACGTATCCGCACCATCCCCCCCAAAACCACCGATGGCAAAAACCATCGGTGGTGAACCCGCTAGCGGTTTTGCCACCGGTGGCAAAGTGGGGGATATACCACCTAAACATAAGCAGAGGAAGTTACCACCACCACCTACCTCCTCCAGAAAGCATGCCCAATCGGAATCAACACCACAGCAGGTGGTGGCGGAGTTGGATGAGTTGGTTGAAGCTGCCTACTGGCAGGCCATGAAGGCAGACAAGCCGATCATGAATCCGTCGGCATGGCGGGCGAGCGTCAGAAAACGTATTCAAGAAAATGGCCCCAGTGCGGAAGACCTGTTGTGTCTCGATGACAGACGCGCATTCCTCAAGGCCATGGAGCGCCGTCAGGTGGAAGAAGCAGAAAAAGCTGCCAAGGCGGCACTTGTCTCAGATCCTGAGGTGGCCAGGAAACGTGCGAGCAACCTGAGTCGTTCCTTTGGCAGATCGGCATCGCGTCGGGAAAATCCCGGCAACGGTGAAACGACGGTAATCCAACCCCAAGATGACGGAGGAATGCCATCATGATTCTGGCAATCCTCAATACCAAGGGTGGCGTTGGCAAGACCACAACCGCACTCAACTTGGCCATCGCTTGCAAGCTGCATGGTCGTGATGTTCTGGCCGTCGATGGCGACCGGCAGGGTACCTTGATGGCAGCCTTTTCCGGCCGCGAGGTGGAACCGAAGATTCCCTGCGTCCATTACCCTGATGGCCAGGCATTGCGCCAGCAGGTGAATCTGGCCAGAGATCGCTATACCGATATCGTCATCGATGCCGGCGGCCGGGATTCCACGGCCTTGCGTGCCGCCCTAGTGCTGGCCGACCATGTGCTGATCCCCTTGCAGCCGAGATCCTTCGATCTCTGGGCGTTGAACGACATGACTGGCCTGCTGGCCCAGGCCCGCGCGACTCGGGACATCTCGGCATCCGTGTTTCTGTGCATGGCGGATCCGACCGGCAGGGACAATGCCGAGACGGCGGGATCGTTGCCACCCGGTGTGGGCTATGTCGATGCGCCAGTGATTCGCCGCAAGGCCGTTGCGATGCTTGCGGCTTTGGGCTGTTCGATTCTCGAATATCCGAGTCGGGACGAGAAGGCTGCTCACGAATACCGCTGCCTTGCCGCCGCGGTGTTCGGTTGGCCGACCAGTGAAATCAGTGGCGAAACGACGGAAGGATGACGGTGAACCGATGGCGAAACTACGGAAACCTGATGTATCGCCTCTGCAGGCCGACATCGACGATTTCATCGACCAGGCACCGGATGGCAGGAAGTCCCCAAAACGGACCGAAAGGAAGTACTCCATCACCGTGTCGATTGCTCCGGTCGTCCTGGAACGGCTGGATGACTGGGCCAGAGGCAAGGGGATCAGCCGTGCTGCGGCGATTGCTGTGGCGGTGGCGAAGTTGAAATAGATCGCTTTGGCGTCTTGCAGGCACGGTTGATTCGTCTGGACTTGATATGTACGGCTAACTGCCGTATGATTATTTCAGGAGGATCATGCCATGTCTGCAAGCGCTGCCACAGCCCGTCTCGAAGCCAGAATCAGTACCGATCTGCACGCAATGCTCAAGCGTGCGGCGGAGATACAGGGGCGCACCATGACTGACTTTGTCGTGTCGGCCGTCCAACTTGCGGCCCAGGAGGCCATCGAAAAAGCGGAAGTCATTCGTTTGTCGCTAGCTGATCAGGAGTGTTTCGCTCAAGCATTGCTCTCGCCGCCGCGTCCTAAACCAGCCTTGAAACGTGCGTTTGCCCGGCGACGCAAATTGATTAGCGCCGAGTGAGCAAGGCCCCATTTCGGATCTCGCTACTCAGTGCCGAGCATGATCGCTCGGCATTCAACAGTGGTTCCAAGTCCCTGGATAGCTATCTCAAGCAGCAAGTTTCACAGGATAGCCGGCGCCGCATAACAGCCTGCTTTGTCGCGCATGATGCCGATAACAGAATTGCCGGCTACTACACGCTGGCATCGGCCAGTATGCTGTTGTCTGAGTTGCCTGCTGACTTCGGCAAAAAGCTTCCTCGATATCCCTCTGTCCCGGCGGTTCGGCTAGGCCGGTTGGCGGTAGATCAGAATTTCCAGGGGCAAGGGCTTGGTGGCGCATTATTGGCGGATGCCCTTGATCGAGCCATTCGCTCGGAAATTGCTGCCTACGCGATGGTGGTGAATGCCAAGGATGACCGTGCTGCAATGTTTTATCACCACCATGGGTTCATCATTTTGCCGACGGCGAAAATGACTTTGTTTTTACCGTTGGCGTCGGTGCCGAAATAGATTTATCCTCACGGACAACGGGTAGCACATCGGCCTGAGCTGTTGTGGCACTCGGTCCAGTCTCAGTCAGTAATGCGTCGGTGAGGCTACGCCTCCGAGCTTCACGTAATAGCCACCGTTTGGCCATAGACCAATCCAAAGCGGCATGACGACAAAAGGAAGCACAAGGCAAAGCTCTCGAAAGCGTCGCAACGCCGAAACCGCCGATAGGGTGGACAACCGTGCGCAAGCTTTGGTGCTATGTACTGGTTTCGTACAATGTCAAATGGTGTTGCAACCAGATATATCTGGGAATCACAGTTACGTGGCCTGCTATGGGGGCCTCCACGGCTCCGATAGGCATAGCTCGGTCACTCTTCAATCCGACTTCCTTTGGAAGGCTGTTGGCGATAACGACGGAGGGAAAGGATGACCGATTATGCGTATCCAGTAGAAGTGCAGTCTGACTTCCTAGAGAAGATCACCAAAGCAAAGCCGGTACTGGCTCTGGCCGAACTCGTTTGGAACGGTTTAGATGCGGACGCAACGAGTGTTGTCGTCAGTTTCGACTACAACGGCTTGGGGGCTATGTCAGCTGTGATCGTGACTGACAACGGTCAGGGCATCCCGTATTCTGAAGCCCCCGAGGCCTTCCGCCGCCTCGGGGGATCATGGAAGCGGCCTGGTGCTGTAACGAAAGACAAAGGTCGCTTCCTCCACGGACAGGATGGCCGGGGCCGATTTAAGGCGTTCTCTCTGGGCCGTTTTGCTGAATGGGACGTGACCTACCAAAAAGGTACGGAGCTATGGTCGTTCAAGATATCCATGAATGCGAGCAACATTCGCGAGGTCAGAATCTCTGACGAGTATCCGGCTGGAGCAGGTGAGGAATGCGGCGTCACGCTTACCATCTCGGAACTCTACAAGGAGCATCGGTCGCTCGCTTCCGAATCGGGCATTCAGGAACTGTCGGAAATCTTTGCCCTCTATCTTGCTGATTATCAGACCGTCGCGATCCGTGTCGGCGGACAAAAAATCGACCCGGATTCCGTCATTGCTTCCCGGCATGCAGTTAACTTGTCAGTCATTGCTGACGACGACAAGACTCACGCAGCGCGACTCGAAATCATCGAATGGCGTGGGATGACAAATCGAGTCCTCTATCTCTGCAATGAAAAGGGGGTTCCGCTCCTTCCTGTTGATCGCCGATTTCACATCGGAGTCTTCCAGTTCTCGGCCTACCTGAAGACGAGTTTTATATCGAAGCTGCAGAAGGACGGAACTCTGGAGCTCGCCGAAATGAACCCAGCCGTTATTGCCGTCATTGACGAGGCGCAGCAGGCGATCAAGACTCACTTCAGGAATCGAGCTGCTCAAGAAGCACGCTCGGTCGTCGATGAATGGAAGAGCGAGGCAATCTATCCTTACCAGGGGGATCCGGCGACGCACGTTGAGGCTGTTGAGCGCCAGGTGTTTGACATAGTCGCAGTCAACATGGCACAGCACGTTCAGGATTTCGCAGGAACGCCGGCGAAGACAAAGGCTTTTAACCTGCGTTTGCTGCGGCAGGCCATCGAAAAGGGACCGCAGGAGCTACAACTCATCTTCGAGGAAGTGCTCAACTTGCCGAAGCGCAAGCAGGAGGAACTTGCAGAGTTACTCCGCGACGTGTCCCTGTCAGCAGTCATCAGCGCAGCAAAGGTGGTCACTGATCGACTCAAGTTCTTAACCGGCCTTGAAGCGATACTCTTTGACCACGAGCCAAAGAAGCGCTTAAAGGAACGCTCTCAGCTCCACCGGATCATTGCTCAAAACTGCTGGCTCTTCGGCGAGGAGTACAACCTCTCTGTTGATGATCAGTCACTAACCGAAGTTCTTCGCAAGCACAAGCAGCTACTAGGTGAGGACATCATCATCGACGATCCGGTCAAGCATATTTCCCAAACGCGCGGGATCGTTGATCTAATGCTCTCCAAGGCAATCCGCCAGCATCGTGCAAATACGCTGACGCACCTCGTTGTTGAGCTAAAGGTGTCCGCGCCGGGTGAATTCTGATCAGGCGTGCCGATTGAATTCTGGCCAGGGGCTATAGCTGTCTGTCATGAGATCAGCTGTGGATAAGTGTAGCGTAGTTTGAGCTGATTCACCTCCGTAGTTGAGTTGGTTTTTGGTTGCGCGGGGAAATGCGCGTAGGGCGTAGCCCGAAGCGGAATTACCCGCGCAACCGATCAGAATGGCTCAACCTCGGCAGTAGCCTTGCCCCGTTTGCTCTGCTCTCTGGCCTTGATCCGCGACTTTGCGGTGGCGGTGCTATGTCGGTAACGATACGACTCGTTTCCGGTTTCCACGAGGTGACAGTGATGCGTCAGGCGGTCGAGCAAGGCCGTGGTCATCTTGGCATCGCCAAAGACATTGGCCCATTCGGCGAAGGTCAGATTCGTTGTAATCATCACGCTGGTGTGCTCGTACAACTTTGAGAGCAGGTGAAACAACAGGGCACCGCCCGCCTGGCTGAAGGGCAAGTAGGCCTGGACGACAAACGCTTTGCTGAAACAGAGCTTGAGATGCGCCGCCATGATCTTGCGCCAGACGCCACCGATCATCAGATGTTCTTCGCTCCAGTCGAACTGGTGTGCCTCCCCTGGTTCGAATTGCAGCGGAACAAATGCGCGGGTGACCGCATGACCGCTACTTGCGTGCCACCCACGGATAAAGTCCGTGACCGCCGTGTAGCCCCCGGCATATCCCTTGGTCTTGATGGTCTGAAATAGCGCCAGTGCGGTACGCCGATTGCGGCGTGGCCGATGCGCATCGGCTTTCAGTGCCCGGACCAGTTCGTCCTTGAACTCACTGAGCTTGCCGGGTTTGCTGGTCCGTTGATATTTGGGTTCCGTTCCCAGCGGAACCTTTACCCACTTCTTGATCGTCGTGCGCGACAACCCTGTCCGTCGCGCTATCTCCGACCGGGACTTGCCGTCCCGAAAAAACATCCTGCGAACTTTACCGAACATCTCCATGGTGATCACCCTCTCTCGCTCCTGCGCATAAATTGCACAGGTTAGGTTGAACACCCTGGCCAGTTTTAAACCGGTACGACCTCCTCAAATTGGCTGAAATTCAGCCGGTACGAACACGCTTGGGTACTGAGATTACGCTTGAAGTGGCCGGGGTGACGGTCACGTACAGCAAGAATCATCCTGGAATTGATCATGGATCGATTTTTCAGGAACAGGACAGGAGGGCTGTCAAGAGCAACCAGCTCAACTACGACCGGTACGAGAAGGAAAGCGAGGACCCTATACCCTCCGAAATGGCATTTGTCCGACCGCTAATAGAGGTCGTGCCCCGTCTTGAACTACTTGGCTTCACTTTGGAGCGCGCCCAACGTGAATATGACGCCATCGCACAAAATTGGCTGGAGGAGATGCAATCTGACCAAGACAGTGATGACGAGCCTACTCCTGAGTTGATGAACTTTTCGGAATTCCTCGCATTCGTTACCGCGCACCCGCTCGAAAACCTCGACGATACTTTTATCTCAGGCACGGACGATGCAAGTGAAGTGAAGATGCGAGGTCAATTCGTTTCCATAGAGTTGGAGCGAATCCCAACCTATCGGTCCTATGACATCGATGCCTATTCTGAGCGGAGCTTCTTCGGCTCTTTAGTCAATATTCTTCACCCGTATTCAGTCCTGCGGCTCTTGGCTGAGGCCAAGGGGAACAAAGATGCGCCCGTCGTTTGGCAGTATGGTCCGTTGGTGCAGGCTGGGTGGGCGACAGAGGGAGCGTTTGTATGCAGCGCCCGGCGAACAGAGACGTTTCTGATTGCTACAGAGGGCAGCTCTGATGTCCACATCTTGAAGCATGCACTTACGCTGTTGCGACCCGGTATCGCGGATTTCTTTCGTTTCATTGACGTTAGCGAGAGCCACCCGTTCTCAGGCACAGGCAACCTAGTAAAGTTCGCAGAAGGGCTTGCGAAGATAGACGTCCAGAATCAAGTTGTCTTCCTGTTCGACAATGACGCCGAGGGGCTTGAAGCGCATCTTCGTCTGTCGACGCTCGCCCTACCGGCGAACATGCGCGGGATCATGTTGCCCGAGCTTGAGGAGTTCAGCTCATTTCCGGCGCAAGGTCCTGAGGGGCTCCACAATTCAAACATTAACCGGCGCGCTGCAGCGATCGAGTGCTATCTGGATCTAGACTTCGGCGGTTATCCGTCGGCGAAGGTGCTCTGGACCAATTATAAGAAGAGCCTTGGGAGCTATCAGGGGGCGTTGGAATTTAAGGACTCGTATAGCAAGGAATTTTTGAAGCAGAAGGCCGAGACCTTGGCCGAAGGAAACTATGACGTTCACAAGATCGAGACTGTCCTAGATTTGCTTGTTGCGGAATGTACAGCGATCGCGGTCGCGCAATGGAACCCGGCCAATGTCGAATTGAGAGACACGCTCTGAGGACTGAGAAGATGGTCATCAAGGGTAAGCTGGCCAACACATAGCTGACTTAGGGCCCATTGTGGTTGCAGACGTCAGGAATGGCCGAACTCGTGTCGGCGATCACCGTGAACCTGATAGTGTGGCAATTCAGCATCATCCTGGAAGAAAATATTTTCTACTGATTTTGTCCTTCATCGTCCCCTACATTCCCTCCGCATCCCTGCCTGTCCCGCATTGACTGGGGTTTCCACCACGCCGTTTCTTGACAGCCGATTCCCTGCTCGATATCGTTCGCCCATCAACCGTGACGCGTCATGCCTCGCGGCCAAAGTGGTAGCTGGCCACGCAAAACAAACAGCATTGATGAGTGTCGTAACTGGGCAACCGGTTCGCCACATTTAACAACGGTAGCCGACATCGGCGCCCGTCGGATCGCAGGACTCAAGAGAGTTCTCGTCCATTCAGGCAGTGATAGCGGTTTCGCTCGTCCCTGCTTTCCATGGCAATGACCGCCTCGGCGGTTTTTATTTTCTATCCTGGCCGTCAAAGAGACGGGAAACGATAGAAAAATCTCACATGCCCAGCAGCCATGGGCCTTTGAACGCTCTGGCAGACATCCTGCCACTGCACTAAAACCAGCACTAAAACTCACGCTCACTGCTCAATACAACGGGGGCCGCCGAATTTTGGCAGCCAGCAGGCCAGGCAATCTGCCATCCCCGCGATGAGAGCATCAGCGTGAAACAGACTCCACACCGCACTGTCGGCCGCCATGCCGACCACCATCCTCCCGCCGGGTGAAAGCCTTCCGCGATGGTGTGCTTGTGTGTCAATGGGCACGAGGCCTGTCCAATAAGTTATCAGCAGCCTCATCCCGGTCGTGATCGACGACCAGCACTCCGCAGCGACCGACTGAATCCGGTTCAACACTCACCAACGGGTGGCGGGGATCGGAGTGCGACTGGGCCCCGGATGATCGGTGGGTGTGCGTGATCTGCACCCCGCTTCGATCTCCGCTTCCCGTGGCCGGCGTCCAGTCATCGATCAACCTCAAGGAACTGAACAGGAATAGTCATGAGCAAGTTCACCACACAACGCAATTTCGGCTTCGGCAAGCAGATGGTCTGGGCTGGCCACCAGGCTCTCAAGGATATCTATGGCCGTGGCCACTTCGGTACAGTCGCCAGTCATGCCCAACGCTGGCGGCAATTCTGCAACTGGGCAAGATCCAGCTACGGCATCAATGATGCCCGTGCCGTCGATCAATCCCTGCTGGAACGCCATGCCGCCGACCTGGCAGAGCGGGTCGAGGATGAAACTCTGTCGGTCAGCTATGCGCAGAACCTGATCGTCTCGGCCAACATCACCTTGGAAGCGCTGCGCCAGGACAAGTCCATCCGTATCGACTCCCCGGCAAGCTGGGTCGGGAAACGGCAGACAGTCCGAACCAGAGTGCCGGACGGCATGGACTGGGCAGACATTGATCGCCTGGTTGCACACTTGCGCGCGAAGAATCTGCAACGGGCAGCCGTCATTGTCCTGCTATGCCGCAGTTTGGGGATTCGACTCCGCGAGGCAATCCTCGCCAACCTTGCCGACTGGCAACGTCAGGCCAGGGATCGTGGGCAGATCGATATCCGGGAAGGCACCAAAGGTGGCCGGGGCAAGGAGGTCGAACGCTGGGTGCCGGTCAGCGTACGTGGCCTACTTGCCCTTCGAGAAGCTATCCAGGTCCGAAATCAGTTGGGCGGGCAGAACCTGTTCAGGCCTGACGAGAACTTTGACGACCTAGTCAATGATGGCGAAGTTCATCGGGCGCGGAAAATCCTGCACGAATTCGGCATCAAGGGTTATCACGAACTCCGGGCCGCCTGGGCCTGTGAGCGCTATAAGGAAATCTCGGGAGCAACTGCACCGATCCTGCAGACAGGCACCTCACCTGGACAGCAAAACGATGACCAGTTCAGGCTGTCCCTGGCGCGCGAACTCGGCCATGACCGGATCGATGTCGTGGCCGCCTACATCGGGGCACGACCATGAGCATCGCGATCCTGCTGAAACGATCGCTGCCAGGATCGAAGTCGAGCATCGCCGGCCACATCGAGCGGGGCGAGCGGATTGCACATGCGATCCAGCAACGCTTCGGCATCAGCGAACCGCGCCAATGGCAGGCCAAGCATCTGCGCTGGGTGCTGGAGCGCTGGGCCGGCGAGAAATCAGAGGCAACGCGGTATGACTATTGGCGGACGGTGCGCGTGCTGGCTGCGGCGTTCGGGAAATGGCATGACTGGCGGCCTCACTTGGAAGGGGAGTGGTGTCGCTACGGGACAGGGGGGCGCCCCCCGAAATTGACCAACTCGAATTCAGGCTGACTGCAGCCATGGAACGCTAATTTTTGGTCACACCATGGCGGAGTTTGTCGCTCTACTTGACCCTATTTCGGGGATCATGAACCCCAATATGGAGATGATTGCATCGTACTCACTCCGTTACTCTTTCATACGCCTGCCGAACCACGTTGATCGCTGCTGGAACATCGGCTTCCGAATCCAGGTTGTAAAGCACGCCACCTGCCTCGGTGGCTCCGATGACGAAGGCAAACTCTGTCGCATCGCGAGCATTGCCAGAGGGATCCTCGCAATCTGCAAAATCGAGGTTGAGCAGCAGGCTAAGCCGCTGCTTGCGAGGAATGACTTCGACGACGAAATCAAATACGCGATAGATCACGCTCCGGTCATTGGGCAGTTCGACAACATCCGTTCCCAATGCCTGGATATGTGGCCGCAATGCCTCAAGTAATTTTTTGGCGACATCGTCCAGCTCGAGATTTTCGATTTTGTAGTTGGCTGCCAGCGCCTTATGCTCTTCCAGCTCGCGCTGCTTCACTGCCAGCGGGTCGACCACCAGCGGTCGCCAAACGGCGATGGCCTTCTCGGCCAGTTGCTTGCCTCGTTGCTCGATGGTCTTGGAATCCCAAGCCGATTGTTCTCGAATAAACTTGTTGAGACGCAGCGGGCTGTCGTTGAAGCCTCCGGCAATTGTTTTCTTCTCGGTAAATGGCCGATCGCTATAGGTCGAGTTGTAGCCGGTCAGTGTCAGGTTGCCGAGACGATGAAGCCAGATTTCCTGAACCGTTTGCCAATCGGCACCGAGCATCACTCGCCATTCCGGACGCAAGTCCTCGTTCTGCGGCATGACATGCTCGATGGAGAAATTCGCTGTGTCGATACGCTCCTTGCTGAAGTTTTCCAGACGATCCAGCAAATAGAAGCAGGTGCGCATGTCATAGATGTCACGAGTTTCCAAAGCCTCCCTGAATTCGGCGTCGCTGGGGAAACGGCGCTTTTTACCCTGTCGGTACAGCGCTACCTTCAAGCTGAGCAACGGTTGGTTCTCTGTGATTCGGTAGGCGAGGCTGGCGAAAATCTGTCCCAGGCTGCGTGTCTGCATGTCGCATACCGAACGCCGGAAAACGAAACTCTCCAGTAGCTCAATGGCCTCGACGAATTCGTCGGCACTCAGGGTCTTGGCTCGGTCATGGTAGTCGTAGAGGGTCAGCACGACTGGCGAGGCAACCTCGATCAAGGATCGTAGCCTGCCAAATGCTTCCTTCAATGCTAGCTGTTTTTCCTGCCCAAGACTGAAGGCCGTGTAGTAAGTGCCGAAGCGACGCAGATCACTGAGGATGCCATCCACGCCTTGCTTCTCAACGGTGCGCGAGAAATAGCTCCGGAACTCGTGGTAGATGTCGGCGGCCTTCAATGGTGTGCCCGGCCGCATTTGCAGCGTCAGAAAATCCTTTACGAACTTGTCGAAATCGGTGCGGTAGCGTCGCCCGAAGGACTGCTCGATCGGTTGCCAGTGTTCCTCGTAAAGCTGGGTCTGCGAGGATTCGTCGAGGCGCATAAGCACGAAGTTGCGTATCAGATCGGCCTGAGTCAAATCGACGCCAGTGGAATTCAGGCTTTCGAAGATCATCTGCGGATCATCCTGGCCCCGGGTCAGGCTCACATCGACCACCACCAGCTTCTTGATCCCGGCATACACCGTCTGCACATCGGCCTGGGCCACCAGGTCGCGCAGGAACAGGAAGTTTTCCTTCACCCGCTCTGATGCGGCATCGGGAATGCCCTTGCCATCCAGCAGGGCGATCAGCGTATCGTGGTCAGCCCGGCGCAAATGTAGTTTATGGCGGCGATCACCCTTGCCATGCCGATTGCGCAGGTAGTAGTCATCCAGCTCCTCCGGTGTCGATGCCTCGTCGTCGCCATTCCCATTGCCCTGCGACTGATTCATCTGGTCACGCAGAGCGATCAACAACAGGATCAGCGTCGTCATCCGCTGCTGGCCATCGATCAGCAGCCAGCGTGTGATCGTCGCCGTATTGTCCTCGGCCGCCACATAGACGACGGAGCCGAGGAAGTGCCCCTTCACCTTGGGATCGCTGCCGACCCGAATCACGTCCTTCCACAACTGCTGGCAATGCTTGGTTCCCCAGCTGTAATCACGCTGAAAAATCGGCACGATGAACTGCTTCGCACCCTCCAATAGATTCGTGACCAGCGTGTCTTCGGCTTTCATGCTCGGGTCTCAGTAATATTGCCGGATGTAGCTGTAGGCCTTTTCGAACAACTCTTCGTCGGCATGCAGCTTGTACTTGAACAGGGCTTTGCGCAGCGCCTTCTTGATTTCCCTTTCGCCAGCCAGAGTGTCCTGCCAGCCGGGGAAGCGCACCAGGCGCACGATTTCGTCGATGTCGGCCACCACGCGCTCGACCATGATCGGCGTTTCGGCGGTTTTGACCTCGTTGAAGAGCTCGGTCAGCGCCGCTTTGCCACGATCCTCATCTTCCTCCGGGGGCACTTCCTTCTCGGCCTGCAACACTTCCTTGGCCAGTTGCAACAGTTGTTTGAGGAATTCGACGCTGTTCAGCACGCCAGACTCAAACCGATCCCGCAGGGCATCGAGCCGCTCGGACAGCGCCTTGAATTTCGGATTGCCGAGATGTTTGCGCAGCCGCCGTGCCACCTTGATCTCGATCTCCTTGGCCTTCTTCGGGTCGGGATTCGAAAGCACCGCCTCCAGCAGATCGGCATCCAGCACCAGCGTGTCGAGGTCGTCGCGCACGGCATCGACATGCACGTTCTGGTGGATCAGCTCGATGGTCTTGGCGCCGAGGGAATGCCAGATCAGCTTGCCGTGCCCGCTGGAGGGCTGCACTGACTGGTAGACCTGCGACAGCCACTTGTAGTCCTTCTCGTACTGACCAAGAATCGTGTCGGGCGAAATGGCCTCCCACAGCTTGCCCAGCAGGCTGTAGGCCCCGGCGAAGTTGTCGCGCACCTCGTTGTTGGGTAGGCATTGCTGGGCGGCGATCAGGCCTTCGTAACCCTCAGTGGTGCGATCAACGCCGGCAAAGAAGGCCAGACATTTCTGCATCGCCTCGGGTAGCCGATCCTTCAATTCCTGAATGTTCGACACCACTGCCGTCACGCTCTTGTCGTCGAACTCCAGCGCCTTGGCCACGTCGTCGAAGATGCCGAGGTAGTCCACGATCAGGCCGTGGGTCTTCTGCTCGGAGTACGTTCGGTTCACCCGGCAGATCGCCTGCAGCAGTGTGTGGTCGCGCAGCGGTTTGTCGAGGTACATCGCCTGGAGAATCGGCGCATCGAATCCCGTGAGCAGTTTGGACGTGACGATGATTAGCTTCAGCGGATCGTTCGGGTCACGGAAGCGATCCAGCAGCCGTTCCTCGTCATCCCGGCCACGGCTAAATGTCTTGTATTGGGGCTCGTTGGCATTTACGGTCATGACGACCTCGGTCGTCTCGGGCGGCAGCAGCTTGTCCAGTTCGGTCTTGTAGAGCAGGCATGATTCGCGGTCGAAGGTAACGATCTGGCCCTTGAAGCCGTTCGGCTCGACCTTGCTCTGGAAGTGCTGGACGATGTCCTCGCAAACGCGCCGGATGCGCTCCGGCGTCTTGACCAGCACCGCCATCTTGGCGGCGGTCTTGCCGAGGTTGTCCTTGTCGAGATCGGAGAGTCCGCCGGTCATCTCCTTGAAAGCGGCATCGATGGCAGCCTTGTCGATGTGCAATTCCAGCAGGCGCGGCTCGAAGTGCAGCTTCAGCGTGGCCCCATCGCGGATCGATTCCTCGAAGCCATAGCGACTCATGTAGCCCTTGGCATCCTCGTCGGCGCCGAAGGCGTAGAAGGTGTTTTTGTCGAAGCGGTTGATTGGCGTGCCGGTCAGGCCGAACAAGAAGGCATTCGGCAGGGCATCACGCATCTTGCGGCCCAAGTCACCTTCTTGGGTGCGGTGTGCCTCATCGACCAGGGCGATGATGTTGCTGCGCTCGTTGAGTGCGCCATCCGCTTCACCGAACTTGAAGATCGTCGTGATGATGATCTTGCGCACATCCTGCGCCAGCAGTTGCTGGAGCTTCTCGCGGGTATCGGCCTTTTCCAGATTCGGGATGTCGGCCCCGGTGAAGGTGCCGGTGATCTGGGTATCGAGGTCGATGCGATCCACTACGATCAACACCGTCGGATTTTTCAGGCCAGGGTGCAGTCGCAGTTTCTGCGCCGCGAACACCATCAGCAGGGATTTTCCCGAACCCTGGAAATGCCAGATCAGGCCCTTTTTGGGGTAACCGGCCAGCACCCGCTCGACAATCTTGTTCGCGGCCTCGTATTGCTGGTAGCGGCAGATGATCTTGATGCGACGCTGCTTCTTGTCCGTGGCGAACAGGGTGAAACTGGAGAGGATGTCGAGCACCACATGCGGCCGCAGCATGCTCTCGGCGGCCAGCTTCAAACCATGCAAGGGATGCCGTTGCGGGTCGCCTCCATCGGCATCCAGATTCCACGGCCCCCAATCCTTGACTGGCAAGCCGAGCGATCCGTAGTGGTATTCTTTGCCCTCGGTAGCGACCGAAAACACGTTGCAGACGAACAGCTCGGGAACGAACTTCTCGTAGTCGTCATGCACCTGCAGAGCGCCATCGACCCAGCTCACCGCCGCCCGCGTCGGCGTCTTGGCCTCGATCAGCACCAGCGGCAGGCCATTGACCACCAGCATCAGATCGGCGCGACGTTCGGCGCTGCCGGCGCGGAAGGTGAATTGCTGGGTGACGACGTACTGGTTCTGCTCCAGGTTGTCGAAGTCGATCAGCCGTACCGGCACATGCTCGTTGTTTTGGCCGAAGGGCATCGAGCGTTCGCCCCTGATCCACGCCATCATTTCCTCGTTGGCGCGAATCAGGCCGTCGGAGCGCACCGAAAGCACGATGGCGCGCAGCCGATACAGCACCTCGTCGGCGCGGTCGGGCTGGGCGGTAATTTCCGGGTTGAGGCGGATTAGCGCCTCGCGCACCCAGGACTCGACCAGCACGTCCTGTGGCTGGCGCGGAAAGTCGGCGCTGGCGAGACGGCGCCAGCCAAGACCATTGTGGCTGCGACCGTAGGTGGCTTGTGGTTCCTGAACGACATTTGCGGGAACGGACTTTACCGGGCCGGAGAGCAGGTCGTAGAGGTAGGCTTCTACGGTGTTGGATTCCGTAAAGCTCATGTACCAAAACCTCCTTCGAGTAGATTCTTTTTGATTGCTCGCGCGGCATCAGCTCTTCGATTAAGCTCAGGGATACCGGCTACGATTTGAGAGATTGCATCGACCACCGCACGCTGTGCCTCAAGGCTGATCAGTGGGAACTTCATTTTTGCAAACCTCAAGACACCTAGATGGGCAATCGACGTGGTTTGTTTTGATATCTGGATAAATCGACTGGTGTATTGGCAATATTGAAAATAGAAGTGTGCAAATTCAGATAGGACCTGAGGGCTCGGGCGAAAACGAATCAGTGTGTTTTGAAAACAGCAGTCCTTGACCTCATCATGGAAAATCGCACTCCGGCCAACCAGCTCACGACTCTGGCCCTCGTTTAGCAGCACGTCTCCTCGCTGCAAACTATAGGTAGCGAACTCGGCATCTGAAAAGTCCATCTCGCTTACATCGCTCGTGTCGATGTAACCATCGAATACATTGGCAACCCGTAGGTAAGGGCGGGAGTTCTGACCGGTTTTGTATTTCGGAGAGAGCTGCCTACCCATTTGTATATCGCCAACCGCGTTCATATCGCGCCATGTAAGGGGTGAACAGCCCCCAAAAACTGAAATCTCATCTGTTTTAGAGTCGGTCAGAAAATCAAAGAAGTCCATGAGCATAGACTTCCTAAGCTTCTCACCACTACTGATGGCCTCACTTATGCTGGCTACCACCGCGTTAGCTGCGAGTAGCAACTCGGTCAGGCGTACCTGCTCGTGCATTGATGGCAACACAAACTCGAAATCCGCCAAACTCGTCCAGTTGGTACGCGGGCTCAGGCTACCTGCCGAGGTGCCGACCGCATGGTCGAAGAACGCATCGGTCTGGCAAATGAAAGGCAGCAGTTCCGGCAACAGCGTATCTGCATCCTTGCTTTCCAGTACGTAGATGTCGCCCGAGCAGACGCCGGAAAACTCGGCCACTGCCACCTTGCGTTGATAGGCGCGGCGCTTGCCGAACAGCACTTGCCCTGGCTTGAAAAGGGTGGTGAAGGTCACGCCGTCGGCGACATTGCCCCAACGGCGAATGCGCAGATCGCCCGGCTCCAGATGTTCCAATCCGACATAACGCTCGACACCTTCGGCCAGCGGATCGGCACAACGCGCCTTGGACAACTGAACCACGTCGCCGAACTTCACCTTGCGCCAGCCAGGTTTTAACTTCTTCTCAGCCACGCCGAACCTCGTTTTCTCCTGCGGCCACATACGCCTGGTTCGGGTGCTTGGCGCTTTCCGGGTAGCGAAACTTGAGCAGTCCGTCGCGCACCATGGGGATCAGGTGTTTGTTGCGCAGGTAGTGGCGGTTCTTGTCGAGCAAGGTTGCAAGCTGGTCGCCGGTCAGCGGCGACCAGGCGCAGAGCCGGCGGATGCCGTCGCGCAGGGCATCCGGGGTGACCCGTCCCTTCAGGGTTGCAAGTAGGGTTGCAAGCTCGGGGGGCAAGGTTGCAAGCTCAGGGTTGCAAGCTTGGGCTTGCAGCATGGGGGGATTGGCGTTTTGCCCCCCTGCTGTTTGAGTGGTGGCATGGGGCAGCATGTAGTGGGTCTGGCTGCCGCTGCCTTGTTTTTCCAGCAGGCCCTTGTCGCGCAAGCGGCGCAACACGCGACTGGCGGCGAGGGTGTCCAGCCCGCTGAAATCCCGGCAGGCGGTGTTGTCCACGGCGCCGGTGGCGCGGGCGTAGATCAACACCTTAATTTCGTCGGCGTCCAGCGCTTCGGTGGTGAGCGAACGCAACCAGGCGTGGTCATCCTCGGTGAGCAGGTTGTGCAGGAACAGGGTGACACGGAACTCGTCCGATTCCCGGCTGGAGTGGAACTCGGGTAGGGTCAGGCCGGCTTCGGCAGCCAGTCGGCGCATGCTGCGGATGCCGGTGCCCTTGGCTTCGGCCAGGTTCAGGTCGTGCAACACGGAGGCCAGCAGCGGGTTGCGCGGGCAGGAACCGGGCGTGCCCAGCTTGGCCATGGGTTTGAGCGAATGGCCGATGTTGCGGATTTCGATGCGGTTGCTGTAGCGGATGATCTGGATCGGGCTGTGCCGGGTGTAGCTGCGGTGCATGACGGCATTGGCCAGCGCCTCGCGGATGACTTTGCGCGGCACGATGGGTTCCTGCACGCTCTGCAACTGGCCTTCGGGCAGGTAAAACCCTTTTGGCAGCTCGTCCACCACGGTGGCTTCGGCCTGGGGCAGGGCCAGCAGCAAGGGCTTGCGGATTTCCACCGACTGAAAGCGCTCGTGCGGGTTTTCCATCCATTCCAGACCGGGCACGCGGATGTAATCGATCTTCACCATAGGCAGCATGCGCCGCAGGGCCATGGGTTTGCCAAACAACAAAATGCCCGCCAGGGTGGGCGTGGGCTTGCCGTCGCTGCGGCGCAGGGCACCCAAGGCTTCGAGCATGTCCTCGTCGCCGTAATCGAGTTCTTCGGCTTGCGGGTTGATGCGGGCCCGGTCACGGCGGTAGGCAGCAAGGGCGGCCGGATCGAAGTCATCCAGCCGGGCGTCGGGCAACAGGCTGGCATCGGGGCCGTGGGCGGGCTGGCGTTCGCCGCGCAGTACCCAGAGATCTTCGTCCACGCAATGCTGGTCGGTGCTGCCAATGCGGCGGAAAGCGCCGCGCGGCAATCCGCTGGCCTTCAGATACACCGGCTTGTGCGTGACATCGGCCTCAGCGACGTAGACCACCAGCACGGTGTAGCCGTCCACATTCTCCACCTGCATTTCGGGCCGCAGGGTAACGCTGAGCATGCTGGCGCACTGCGAGGCCAGGTCGCGCTGCACCTTGTCGGGATCGGGCAGACCCACGGCACGGTAGACAGTGTCGCCTTTGTCGTTGATGAACCAATCCACCCCGAGCAACAGGTAGCCGCCGTCGAGCCCCGGCTCGTTGGCGAAGGCGATGACGGTTTGCATCACCGATTTGCCCAGTTCGCTGGCGCGCTTGGCCTCGATGCGGACGGACTCATCCAGCGCATTGAGTTCGTCGAGCAGTTCCTGGGCGCTACGCATGCGGTGTTCCTTCTTCGGTGGTGAAGCCATCGAGCGTTTCTACCAGGGCGTCCATCTGTTGCCAGAAGGTGCGGCCATCGGTTTGCCATTGCGCCCACGCAGCGGAAAGCGTAGCGGGCTCGGCGCTATCGGCGTTGGTTGTGACGGTCTGTCGCTTCACATACATGGGGATCGACAGATTGGCACCATTGGCGGAAATCTGCTCGCGTGTCGCCACGGCAGAGAAACCATCCTCGGCGGCAAAGGCCCGGAAATTTTTCAGGATACGTTGCTGATGTTCGGGTTTGAGGAAGCTCTGTGCCCGTTCCCGCGTGACCTCGTTCAAGGCGTCGATGAACAGTACCTTGCCTTTGCGCGCTACCGGCTTGCGCCGGTTGCAGACGACGATGCAGGACTCCATCGGGGAGTTATAGAAGAGGTTTGGCCCGAGGCCGATCACGGCTTCTACCCAATCCAGCTCGACCATCTTCGCACGCATAGTCTGTTCTTCGTTGCGGAACAGCACGCCGTGTGGCCAGAGAATGGCACAGCGGCCCTTGTCGCTCAGGCTGGCCAGGATATGCTGCTGAAAGGCATAGTCGGCCCGGCCTTGCGGCGGCGTGCCGAGGAAGTTGCGTCCCCATTTGTCCTGACTCCAGGCCTCGCGATCCCATTGCTTGATCGAATACGGCGGGTTTGCCAGGATCACATCGAATTGGCGTAGCCGGTCGCCCTCGATGTGCTGCGGCGCGGCCAGGGTATCGCCCCGGATGATCTGAAAGTCCTCGACGCCATGCAGGAAGAGGTTCATGCGGGCGATGCCGGAGGTGATCAGGTTGCGTTCCTGCCCGTAGAGCTTGAGCGTACGGTATTCGCCGCCGCTGCGCTTCACTTCGGCCAGTGCCGAAATCAGCATGCCACCAGTGCCGCAGGTGGGGTCGTAGATCGACTCGCCGGCCTGGGGCGCGAGCAGTTGCGTCATCAGGTGCACGACGGTACGGTTGGTGTAGAACTCTGCCGCCGTGTGGCCGGAATCGTCGGCGAATTTCTTGATCAGGAATTCGTAGGCGTTGCCGAGTTCGTCCTCGGGCACATTGGCGACCGAGAGCGTTTGCGTCGAGAAATGCTCGACCAGGTTCTTGAGGGTCTCGTCCGGCAGGCGCTCGCGGTTGGTCCAAGGTGCATCGCCGAAGATGCCGGCGAGCAGGTCGGGGTTGGCCGACTCCAGTTGCCGGAGGGCGGACTGGATCGCCATGCCAACATTCTTCGGCACCTGGCGCACGTCGTTCCAGTGCGCCCCTGAGGGAATCTGGAAGCGGTGGTTCTCGGCGAATTCTGCATAGGACAGGTCGCCATCCGAGTCGGCCAGCGCTGCTTGGTATTCCTCATCCCAGACATCCGAGATGCGCTTGAAGAACAGCAGAGGGAAGATGAACTGCTTGTAGTCGCCAGCGTCGATGAGGCCGCGCAGCAGGACGGCAGCACCCCAGAGATAGGATTCCAACTCCTGTTGGCTGATACGGCTCATGTTCGCTCCCCCAGGTTGAAGGAATCGAAATACGCCTGTACATCGGCAAAGGCCGAGAGACTATTGGCCGCACGAATGAGGTGGTGCCGACCCACCTCGGTATTCCCAGCCTCCATCGCTTTCATGCCTTCGATGATGTTGTCTCGAACGGTATTGGCCCAGATGGCATACCGGGCCGGCGTTGCCTCACCACCATCCATTTGATTGATAACGCCGCCGGAAAAGCGAGACCACAAAGGATCCGTTCCCGCATCCGAATAGGCGGTGGATACACGGAGTTCCGGCTGATCATAGCGATCCATGATTTCGCCGAGTTTTTCCTCCGGAAAGGCGGGAGTGCTTCGTGTCATTGCAGCCAGCCTCCCTCGACCATGACTTTGGCCAGCCGATCTTCCGCTTCCCGGCAACGGGTCAGTGCATCCTTGAAGGCGGCAATGGCCTCGGGGAGCGGCGGAATGTCCTCTTGCAGCGGTGGCAAGACGTAGCGGGAGATATTGAGCGTCCAGTCCTCGCCCTTGATTTCGTCGATGCTGACGATTCGCACAGCGTCCTGCACGTCGGCGTATTTCTCGAACCAGCCCTGTATTTCGATGGCATGCTCGGGTTCCAGATAGTTCTGTGCCCGGCCACGCCGGAACAGGCGCGAAGCATCGGCGATCATCACCTTCTTGCGTCGCTGGGCTGGTTTCTTCTTGCGTAGCACCAGGATGCAGGCGGCCAAGCCGGTGCCGTAGAACAAATTGGGCGCCAGGCCGATCACGGCCTCGACCAGATCCATCTCCAACAGCTTCTGGCGGATGCTGCCTTCAGCGCCCTTGCGGAACAGCGCTCCCTGGGGCAACACGACGGACATGCGTCCCGTACCCTCGGCCATCGACTTGACCATGTGCTGGACCCAAGCAAAGTCCCCGCTGCTCGATGGTGGCAGGCCGGCGAAGTTGCGGCCGAATGGATCGTTGATCCACAGCTCCTCGCCCCATTTTTCCAAGGAGAAGGGCGGGTTGGCGATCACGCAGTCGAAGTTGGCCAGGCGATCGACCTCGAAGAAGGCCGGGTTGCGCAGGGTGTCGCCACGGACGATCTGGAAGTCTTCAATGCCGTGCAGGAACAGGTTCATGCGGGCAATGGATGAGGTGGTAAGGTTCTTCTCCTGACCGTAGAGCTTGCCCCACAGGCGTTTCACGTCGCCGTGCCGTTCCTTCACGTGCTGGACAGCAGCGAGCAGCATGCCGCCGGTGCCACAGGCCGGGTCATAGATCGTCTCGCCCTCCTTGGGGTTAAGCATCTCAATCATCAGCCGCACTACGCTGCGCGGGGTATAGAACTCGCCGGCCTTCTTGTTGGTGGCGTCGGCGAATTTCTTGATCAGGTATTCGTAGGCATCGCCAAGCAGATCGGAGGTGATGTTGCGGTTGCCGAAGGAAATGCGCGAAAAATGCTCAATCAGATCCTTGAGCAGGGCTTCGGAGCGGCGATCTTTGGTGGTCCACTGGGCGTCGCCGAAGACGCCATACAGGGTGTCCGGGTTGGCCTTCTCGATCTCGCGCATGGCGCGCTGCAAGGCATTGCCGACGTTGGTCGCCACGGCACGGACATCGTTCCAGTGGCAGTCATCCGGGATCTGGAAAC
>JBGAFQ010000073.1:0-6050 GCA_044227195.1 Thiobacillus sp. | reverse complement strand
ATCAAGGCCGGCAGCGGCAAGATCGTCGTCAACGACAAGCCGGTGGACGAGTATTTCTCGCGCGAAACCGGCCGCATGGTCGTGCGCCAGCCGCTGGTGCTGACCGACAACCTGAACAAGTTCGACATCATGGTGAACGTGTCGGGTGGCGGCGAGACGGGCCAGGCCGGTGCGATTCGCCATGGCATCACCCGCGCGCTGATCGATTTCTCCGCCGAGATGAAGCCCGCGCTCAAGGCCGCCGGTCTGGTGACCCGTGATGCCCGCGAAGTCGAACGGAAAAAAGTCGGCTTCCACAAGGCCCGTCGTCGCAAGCAGTTCTCCAAGCGCTGATCGCTGCCTGGTTCAAGAAGCCGTCCGCCTGGACGGCTTTTTTTATGCCTGTCATGTGCGCTGACATAAAATAATCAAACTCTACGCAAGGAATCTTCATCATGATCAAAGTCGGTATCGTCGGCGGCACGGGCTACACCGGAGTCGAATTGCTGCGCCTGCTGGCGCGTCACCCGCAGGTGGAACTGAAGGCGATCACCTCGCGCAAGGAAGCGGGGATGCCGGTGGCCGAGATGTTCCCGAATCTGCGAGGTCGCGTCGCGCTGGCCTTTTCCACGCCGGAAGAAGCGGGCCTGGATAGTTGCGACGTGGTCTTCTTCGCCACCCCCAACGGCGTCGCGATGCAGCAGACGCGAGCCCTCCTCGACGCGGGTGTGAAGGTGATCGATCTGGCGGCCGACTTCCGCATTAAGGACATCGCGGTGTGGGAGCAATGGTACAAGATGGAACACGCCTGCCCGGACCTGGTGGCGGAGGCGGTGTACGGCCTGCCGGAAATCAACCGCGACAGGATCAAGGATGCGCGCCTGATCGCCAACCCGGGGTGCTATCCGACCGCAGTGCAGCTGGGTTTCCTGCCTTTGCTGGAGGCGGGTGTGGTCGATCCCGGGTTCCTGGTGGCGGATGCCAAGTCGGGCGTGTCGGGAGCGGGCCGCAAGCCTGAAACCCACATCCTGTTCGCCGAGGCGGCCGACAATTTCAAGGCCTACGCGGTGGGTGGCCACCGTCACTGGCCGGAAATCAAGCAGGGGCTGGAGAGCTTCGCCGGCAAGCCGGTAGGGTTCACCTTCGTACCCCATCTTACGCCCCTGATCCGCGGCATCCACGCCACGCTGTACGCCAGGATCGGCAAGGATGTCGACCTGCAGGCGCTGTTCGAGCAACGCTACGCTGGCGAGGCCTTCGTGGACGTGCTGCCAGCCGGCGCGCACCCGGAAACCCGCTCGGTGCGCGGCGCCAACACCTGCCGTATCGCCGTGCATCGTCCACGGGGCGGCGACACCGTGGTCGTGCTGTCGGTGATCGACAATCTGGTCAAGGGTGCGGCGGGGCAGGCGGTGCAGAACATGAACATCCTGTTCGGCCTCCCGGAAGACACGGCGTTGGCGGATATCGGCATGCTGCCGTAACCCGGTGCGGAACTCCGTTTCGCTGCAGGGGTCTTTCCTTGACGCCGGGCGGGTGATGCGGATAATCACCTCACACTTTGTTTAGGAGCAATACCATGAATGCAGCAACCGAAATGGAATCGCCGCTGATCTTCACCGACAGCGCGGCCGCCAAGGTTAAAAACCTCATCGACGAGGAAGGCAATCCCGATCTGAAACTGCGCGTGTTTGTGTCGGGCGGCGGTTGCTCGGGCTTCCAGTACGGCTTCACTTTCGACGAAGCGCAGAACGAGGACGATACCGTGATGGTGAAGAACGGCGTAACCCTGCTGGTCGATTCGATGAGTTTCCAGTATCTGGTCGGCGCAGAGATCGATTACAGCGAAGGCCTGGAAGGCGCGCAGTTCGTCATCAAGAACCCGAACGCCACCACCACCTGCGGCTGCGGCTCGTCGTTCTCGGCGTAACAACGCAGTCTCGCGGTACGCAACAAAAAAGCGGCTTCGGCCGCTTTTTCATTTGGATTGGCGCGGCTTCGGCCGCTTTTTTATTCGTGCCTTATTGTTTCCCGAAAGAAGCCGTTCAGGCCGGGTAGATCGCACCGAGGATGCGCGCACCGCGTGCGCCGGTCACCGAGGGCAGGTTGCCGGATTCGCCATGCAGTGTCTGCCTGGCCAGCCAGGCGAAAGCCAGCGCTTCCATCCAGTCGGGGTCGATGTCGAGTGCGGCGGTGGCGGCAACGAGGAGTCCCGGCAAATGTGCGCGCAACCGATCCAGGAGCGCAGCGTTGTGCGCGCCGCCACCGCAGACATACAGTTCCTGTGCTCCGGCGCATTCGCGCAGGACGGCTTCCGCGAGGCTGCGGGCGGTGAACTCCAGCAGGGTGGCCTGAACGTCGACAGATGCGGGCGGCGTGGAGGAGCGGCAAAGTATGTCGTCCAGCCAGTCCAAATTGAATTGTTCCCTGCCTGCGCTCTTGGGTGGCGAGAGTGCCAGGTAAGGGTGCTGCAGAAATCGATCCAGCAAAGTTGGGTGGACCGTGCCGCCGGCGGCCCAGGCGCCATCCAGGTCGTAGCGGGCACCTTGGTGTCGCTGGACCCAGGCATCCATGAGCATGTTGCCTGGGCCGGTGTCCCAGCCGCGCACCGGGCCGTTGGGTGGCAGATCGGTGATATTGGCAATGCCGCCGATGTTGGCAATCACGCGGTGGCGCGCGGCATGGCGCAACACGTGTGCGTGGAAGGCTGGAACCAGCGGCGCGCCCTGGCCGCCGGCTGCGATGTCGCGGCTGCGGAAATCGGCGACGACGCTGATTCCCGTCAATTCGGCCAGCAGGGCTGCGTTGCCGATCTGCAGGGTGTAGCCATGCTCCGGTCGATGGCGCAATGTCTGGCCGTGGCAGCCGATGGCGCGGACGGGGCCGCGGGCTTCGCCGGCCATGAGCGTTTCGACGGCACTGGCGTAGAGCCGCGCGAGTTCGTTGGCTGCACACGCAGCCAGATGGATTTCGTCGGGCTGGGGGGCGTGCAATGCCAGCAGTTGCGCGCGGAGTGCGTCGCTGTAAGGGAGGTAGTGCGACTTGAGTAGGCGGGGAGGCGAGGCGCCGTCGAATTCGGCGAGAACGGCGTCTACTCCGTCCAGACTGGTACCCGACATGAGACCGACATACTGCTCGGCCTCATGTGCAACCGTGCTGCTCAATCGAGCGCGGCGAGGTTGGTTCCGCGCAACAGGGAGAGCTTGTCACTCCAGCCAGCGGTCTGTTGCAGGAAACGCACGCGCTGGGCTGCCACCAGAGGCGGCGACCCCGGCAGCTTAATGGTGAGCGGGTTGTAGGGGGTGCCGGCAATGCGGACTTCGTAATGCAGATGCGGGCCGGTGGATGCGCCGGTCGTGCCCACATAGGCGATGACCTGTCCCTGGTTGACCGCGCGTCCCGGTTTGATGCCCGATGCGAACGCGCTCAGGTGAGCGTAGTAGGTTTCGTAGCCGTTGCGGTGGCGCAAAATGACGAGATTGCCGTAGCCGCCCTTGCGGCCGGCGAATTCAACCGTGGCATCGCCGGTTGCCTTGACACGGGTACCGGTTGGCGCGCCGAAATCGACGCCGGTGTGCTTGCGGTGGAAACCGTAGAGGGGATGCAGACGCGAGTTGCTGAAACCCGACGTGACGCGCGAGAACTCGAGCGGCGAACGCAGGAAGCCCTTGCGGAGCGATTCGCCCTCGGGGGTGTAATAGGCTTCCGTCCCGAAGGGGTCGCGGTACAGAATGGCGCGGTAGGGTTTTCCGGAATTGACGAACTCGGCAGCCAGCAGTTTGCCTGTGGAAACGGGCTCGCCGTTGCGGTAGTTGACGGTGTAGATGACCGAGAAGGTGTCGCCGCGCCGCAAGTCTTCGCGGAAATCGATGTTGGTCGAAAAGGTTTCTGCCAGCTGGTCGGCGATTTTGTCGGGGATGCCTGCGCTGTCGGTGGCGCCGTACAGCGAGGAAACGATTCGACCTGAACGCATGACTACGCGGGTTTCGGTCAGTTCGCTGGCTTCCTGTGCCACGAAGCTGTCGCCCGCGCGCTGCACCAGAAGGGCTGGCGCGTTGCTGCGTTCGAACTGAACGGTCAGGAGTTCGCCGTCGGGCGAGCTTGTCGCCTGAATCCGCTTGCCCGCCTGGATACTGGTGGCCATCTCGCGTACCGCTTCGGTCGAAAGCAGCCGCTGAATGTCCAAATCGTCAATCTTGAGCCGGGTCAGGGCGCTGGCAAGCGAGTCGCCGTTCTGAATGACGTTTTCGCGTTCGAACGTGCCGGTATTGCCGACGGAGGCCAGTGCCGGCAGGGCTATGGCTTCAGTAACCGTTTCGGGTGCGATATCGAGGGTTTGGGTATCGGGTGCGAGGCCGAAAGCGGCGACCACGCCAAAAAGTGGCAGGCTGGAGAGTGCAACCAGAGTGCGCAGGCTGAAGCGGCGTTCTGCTCCGGTCAGGCGATCGGTTAAGATTCTCAGTTTGGTAAGCGGCATGGACCGTTTCCCTTCCGTAATCGAGCCTGGAGTCTAACACACATCGCCTCCGGGGCCATTTTTCAATCCAATCAGCACCTTGAACGCGTGCCGGGTGGAAACCCATCCTTGTTATACGGCCGGAAACGGCCAAACTTGATCCGTCAGAGAGGAAATCGATGCAGGACCCCTTGCAGGAAATCAAACGCGGCGCGGACGAGCTGCTGGTCGAAGCCGAACTGGTCGAAAAACTGAAATCGGGACGGCCGCTACGCATCAAGGCGGGGTTCGATCCGACTGCGCCGGATCTGCACCTGGGCCACACGGTTTTATTGAACAAGTTGCGCCAATTTCAGCAGCTTGGCCACCATGTTGTGTTCCTGATCGGTGATTTTACCGGCATGATCGGCGACCCTACTGGCAAGAACGCGACGCGACCGCCCCTGACGCGGGAAGCGGTGGCGGAGAATGCCAAGACCTATCAGGAACAGGTTTTCAAGATTCTCGATCCTGCGCTGACCGAAGTGCGTTTCAATTCCGAATGGATGGAAGGGCTGGGCTCGGTCGGCATGATCCGGCTGGCGGCTTCGCACACCGTGGCGCGCATGCTGGAGCGGGACGATTTCCACAAGCGATATGCCAACCAGCAGCCGATCGCGATTCATGAGTTCCTGTATCCGCTGATCCAGGGTTACGACTCGGTGGCCTTGAAGGCTGACGTCGAACTGGGTGGCACCGACCAGAAATTCAATCTGCTGATGGGGCGCGAATTGCAGAAGCAGCATGGTCAGCCTGCACAGTGCATCCTGACCATGCCCTTGCTGGAAGGCCTGGACGGCGTCAACAAGATGTCCAAGTCGCTCGGCAACTATGTGGGTATCAGCGAACCGCCACAGGAAATCTTCGGCAAGCTGATGTCGGTTTCCGACGACCTGATGTGGCGCTACATTCAGTTGCTGTCATTCGAATCGCTGCAAACCATCGAGGGCTGGAAACGTCAGGTGGCCGAAGGCGCCAATCCGCGCAACATCAAGGTTGGATTCGCGCAGGAAATCGTGGCGCGCTTCCACGGCGGCGCGGCCGCACTGCAGGCGCTGGCCGACTTCGAGGCGCGTTTTCAGAAAGGCGCGCTGCCCGAAGACATGCCCGAATTCAGCCTGCCAGGCAGCGGTGGCGGCTTGCCCGTGCCGCAGTTGCTCAAGCTCGCCGGTCTGGTTGCCAGCACTTCCGACGCCATTCGCCAGATTGCCGGGGGCGGTGTAAAACTGGACGGCGAGCGTGTGGTAGACAAGGGTGTAAGCGTACCTGTCGGGGCGACCGTCGTGGCCCAGGTGGGCAAGCGGAAATTCGCGCGCGTCACAATTGTTTAAAAATAATTCCGGGAAAGTGTTGACGGATTCTTTTGGCTCTGTAGAATGCGCACCTTCTCGAAACGCAGCACGCCGAGCGAAATGCCGGGTGTGGCGCTAATCGATTGATCTTTAACAATTAACAGCCGATAGGTGTGGGTGTTTTTGCGGTAGCTGGTCTGACTTAGGTTGGGTTGGCAGCTAGCATAGATGCTCATGCCGAATGAAGTAATTCATTTGAGTTGAGCGCAGAAGTATTTGAAGTA
>JBGAFQ010000072.1:0-6087 GCA_044227195.1 Thiobacillus sp. | reverse complement strand
GCGCGCGCGCCCGACGACGTCTGGGTCGACGGCAACCGCTGCCCCGAATGGCCGTGGCGCTCGCAGGCCGTGGTCAAGGGCGACGACAAGGTCGCGGCGATCGCCGCCGCGTCCATCCTCGCCAAGACCGAGCGCGACCGCTTCATGCGCCGCCTGCACGACGTCCATCCCGAATACGGCTTCGCCCGGCACATGGGTTACGGCACCGCCCAGCACCTGGATGCGCTGAAGGCCCACGGCGCGTGTCCGCAGCACCGGCGCAGCTTCGCACCCGTCAAACTCGTGCTCGATCAAGCCACATTGTTCTGAAAGGAAATTCCATGCAAATCGCCTATCTGCTGCACGTGCTCGGTGTCGTCGTCTGGGTTGGCGGCATGTTCTTCGCGTACATGGCCCTGCGCCCCGTCGCCGCCAGCGTGCTCGAACCGCCGCAGCGCCTCACCCTGTGGGCCGGCGTCTTCGACAAATTCTTTCCCTGGGTGTGGCTGTCGGTCGCGCTCATCCTGGCCACCGGCCTGCATCTGCTCATGGTCTTCGGCGGGCTGGCCGCGCCGCATCATGCGCTGGCCATGCTGGTGCTCGGCGTCGTCATGATGCTCATCTTCGGGCATGTCTACTTCGCGCCCTACAGAAAACTCAAGCGCGCCGTCGCAGGACAGGACTGGAAAGCCGGCGGCGCGGCACTGGGGCAGATCCGCCAGCTCATCGGCATCAATCTCGTCATCGGACTGGTGACGATCGCCGTGGTGTTCGTGGGGCGGGCGCTGGGCTGATTCGCACGCGCCCAGCTAGGGTTCCTCGTGCGCCGCCGCCAGCAGCAGCCCGCGCGCGGCATCCCGGATCGCATCGACGGTCGCCGCACACTGCACCTCCGCATGAAACCGCCCTTCGCGGTACAGGTAGATCGCGGGCAGGTGGAAGATATCGTAATAGCGCGCCACGCCGGTGGCTTCGCTGACGTCGACCTCGAACAGCGCATCGGCGATCCCCAATAGCGCCTGCGGCAACAGCCGTTTCCACGCACGGCAGGCACCGCAGTGCGGTGCACTGAACAACACGACGGCGACGCCTGGCGCTGCGCCGAGGCGCGCATGGAAATCGCCCTCGCCCAGGTGCACGAAGGCAGGCGAGGCTGCCAGGGACAGGCTGGTAGAATCCCGCTTTTGCTTCTGCCGGTCGTCTTCCATGCTGTTTATCGAACTCCTCGGTTTCCTGCTGCTCATCCTCGTGGGGGCCGAAATCTTTGTCAACGCGCTCGAGCACCTGGGCGAGAAGCTCAAGATTTCAGAAGGCGTGACCGGATCGGTGTTCGCGGCGGTGGGCACGGCAATGCCGGAGACGCTGGTACCGCTGCTGGCGATCTTCGGCGGCACCAGCAGCACCGAGACCAGCCAGGAAATCGGCGTAGGGGCTATTCTTGGCGCGCCGCTGATGCTCTCGACCCTGTCGCTTTTCCTGATGGGCGTATCGGTGCTCAAGCGGCGCGGGCTCAAGGGGCAACTCCATCCGGAGCGCACCGGCCTCAAGCGCGACCTCGATTTCTTCCTGATGGCTTTCGTGCTGGCTTTCATCGCGATGTTCGTGCCGCACGACGGCGGCCTGATCCGCGGCGCCATCGCCTTCGCCATGGTGCTGATCTACTTCGTGTACGTGATGCTCACCCTGCGTGCTTCGGCCAGGCTGGTGGAAGACGGCCACGGCACCGAGGCGGAGTCGCCCATGTTGCTCACCCGCCTGGGGCTGCCGCAGAATCTGCTGTTCATCGTGGTGCAGCTCGCGCTGGGGCTGGGCCTGCTGGTGGTGGGCGCCAAGGGGTTCATCCACGGCGTGGAGGAGGCGGCCCCCATCATCGGCATCTCGGCGCTGCTGCTGTCGCTGATGATCATTCCGGTCGCGACCGAGCTGCCGGAGAAGGTGAACTCCATCCTGTGGATACGCAAGCGCAAGGACACGCTGGCTTTCGGCAACATCACCGGCGCGATGGTGTTCCAGGGGACGCTGCTGCCCGCCATCGGCATTTCGCTTACGCCGTGGACGGCGCAGAAGGAAGTGTGGCTGGGTGTGGCCATCACGCTCGTCGCCGCTTTCTGGCTGCGCTGGGCTGCGTTGAACGGCGGCCTGAGGGTATGGCACCTGTTCGTGAACGGCGCGCTCTATGCGACGTATCTGACGGCCGTGCTGGCGTGACGCAGCGGTGAGGCCAATGAAAAACGGCGGGCTGGCCCGCCGTTTTTCATGCGTGGCGGTTTACGCTCGGGCCGTGCGCCGCCGTGTGGCGAAGCCGACCAGCCCCAGCCCGGCCAGCAGCATGGCCCAGGTGTCGGCTTCGGGTACGGCCGTCACCTGCCAGCCGATGTCCTGCATGGCGGCGAAATCGAGGTCGGTGAAGTATTTGCGCTGGCCGTTGGCGATGCTCGGATCCATGGCGGCTTCCTGCGGTATGCCGTTGACCAGGCTCATCGTGCCATTGGCCCAGTGGCCGTCCGCAGTCAGTGCGACCGTGCCGGCGTGCGGGCCGACGAAATCGCTTCCGACGACGAGGTTGTAGAAGGAGTCGGAAGCGGAGAAGCCGAGCGCGTGGGCGAGTTCGTGTACCGCCACCGAATAGAAATCGTATTTCGATGCGTCCAGGCCGGCAGCGCTCAGGCCGAAGTACCAGTCGGTACCGGCGCTGTCGAAACTGATCGAGCCGCCCCAGGGCGCGAAGTCGACCGCGTCCGCCGACACCAGGTTGCCGTTGTTATCGTAGACGTTCTCGGTTTCGCCTTGCCCGCGCAGCCTGGCGGCATTGCAGAAACCGAAGGAGCCGGAACATTCGTAGCCACCTGGGCCGCCCACGCCTAGCGTGCCGTCGGTGTAGTCGTAACCGCCGGCATAGATGCGGACGACATTGGCCGCCACGCTCTGGTTGCCGAGCGTGACGCCGGGGTTGAAGGGATCGAATGGGTCGCTGGAGGGATTGAAGAACAGGGTGCTGAAATTGTCGCTGCCGGACGAGCTGATCGCGGAGAGGCTGTCCGCGAATCGCGTCTCGAATACGGATGCGGCGGCGTTCAGCGCGGCGACGCTGTCGGGGTTGGACGAAAAGAAACCAGTGTCGTAGGTGTAATCGAACTGGATGTCGATGTTGGCCAGCGCAGGTTGCGCGGCGGCCAGCATCAGGCAGCTGGCCAGCAGGGTGCGTTGCATGTTGTCTCCCGAGTCAAGGTTGCGCTTGGCTCCGCGTATCGTCATTTTGGGTGGAGTGTACGACAGAATCGGCGTGCCGGAAGGCATCAAGATCCGTGCCTGAACGGCCCCTCCAGTTCGTTCATGGTGTGCGCGATGGCCTCGGTCTCGCGTTCCAGGAAACGGTCGACGGCATTGCGGAACTCGGCATTTTCCAGCCAGTGCCAGGAATGCGTGGCGGTCGGCACCAGGCCGCGCGCGAGCTTGTGTTCGCCCTGCGCGCCCCCTTCGAAGACTTTCAGTCCCCTGGCGATGGCGTACTCGATACCCTGCTGGTAGCAGGTCTCGAAGTGCAGGCCGGGCAGGTATTCCAGCGTGCCCCAGTGGCGGCCGTAGAGGCGTTCGTCGTCCTTCAGGCAGAACGAGCAGGCGACCGGCTCGCCGTCGCGGTCGGCGACGATGAGCACGAGATTGTCCGGCATGGTCTCGCGCAGCGCGGCAAAGAACGCGGGATTCAGGTGCGGCTCGCTGCGGTGGCGGGCGTAGGTGTCGGCGTAGCAGCGCCAGAAATGCGCCCAGTCGGCGTCGGTGCCGTCGCGCCCTTCGACCCAGCGGAAGGTCACGCCGAGATTCGTCAGCTTCTTGCGTTCCTGGCGGATTTTCTTGCGCTTGTCGTGGGTGAGCGCGGCGAGGAAATCGTCGAAGCTGGCGTAGCCCGCGTTATGCCAGTGGAACTGGAAGCCGCTGCGGTGGAGCAGGGGCTGCGCGTTCAGTGCCGCATGATCCGGCCCGGTTGGGAACAGGATATGGAAGGACGAGCAGCCGGTATCGTGCGTGAGCTTGAGCGCGGCCTGGATGAGTGCCGCACGGTCGGCATCGTTCGTGGCGAGCAGGCGCGGGCCGGGCACGGGCGAGAAGGGCGCGCAGCACACGAGCTTGGGGTAATAGTTCAGGCCGTGGCGGCGGTAGGCGTCGGCCCAGGCCCAGTCGAACACGAATTCGCCCCAGGAGTGGTGCTTGACGTACAGCGGCATCGCCGCGGCAAGCCGGCCGTCGCGGAACAGCGCCAGATGCACCGGCTCCCAGCCGATGTGCGCGCCGACGCAGCCGGTGGCTTCCAGCGCGGCGAGGAAGGCGTGGCGCACGAATGGCGATTCGCCGGCCAGCGCATCCCAGGCGGCCGCGTCGAGGTCGACAATGCGCGTGACCACACGCACGACGGCGCCGGTTTCTTCCGGCGGGCGGGCTCCGGCGGCTTCCGCATCGGGGGGGTTTGCTTCAAAATGCACGTCTGAACGAGCTTCCAACGACAATCAACACCAATACACCGACAATGAACCTGCACGAATACCAGGCCAAGCAGATCCTGCGCGCGGCCAACCTTACCACGCCGCGCGGCGCGCTTGCCCACAGTCCGGACGAGGCCATGCAGGCGGCGCGCGAACTGGGCGGCGACGCCTGGGTGGTGAAGGCGCAAATCCACGCCGGCGGGCGCGGCAAGGCCGGCGGCGTCAAGGTCGTGAAGTCGCCCGACGCGGTGCGCGACACCGCCGCCGCGCTGCTGGGAAAGAATCTCGTCACGATCCAGAACGCTCCAGACGGCCAGCCGGTGAACCAGGTGCTGGTCGAGGAAACCCTCAGCATCGCCCGCGAGCTGTATCTCTCGCTGCTGGTCGACCGCGAGACCGAGCGCGTCGCCATCGTCGCCTCCGCCGCCGGCGGCATGGAAATCGAGGAAGTCGCCCACGCCACACCGGAAAAGGTGTTCAAGGAATGGTGCGATCCGCTGCTCGGCGTGCAGGATTTCCAGTGCCGCGCGCTGGCCTTCGCGCTCGAACTCGCCGGCGACGCCTGGAAGGATTTCTGCAAGCTCCTGCCCGCACTCTACCGCGTGTTCATCGCCAACGACTTGAGCCTGCTCGAAATCAACCCACTCATCGTCACGTCAGACAACCGCGTGCTGCCGCTCGACTGCAAGATGAGCGTGGACGACAACGCGCTGTACCGGCGCAAGGCCCTGGCCGAGATGATGGACATGGGCCAGATCGACGCCAAGGAAGCCGCCGCGCACGAAGCCAACGTGAACTACGTCGCGCTTGCCGGCAACATCGGCTGCATGGTCAACGGCGCCGGCCTGGCGATGGCGACCATGGACCTGATCCAGCTCAAGGGCGGCATGCCCGCCAACTTCCTCGACGTCGGCGGCGGCGCCACGCCGGAAACCGTCGCGCAGGGCTTCAAGATCATCCTGCTCGATCCCAATGTCAAAGCAGTGCTCATCAACATCTTCGGCGGCATCGTGCGCTGCGACGTCATCGCCCAGGGCATCATCCAGGCGGTGAAGGATGTGGGCGTGCAGGTGCCCGTCGTCGTGCGCCTCGAAGGCACCAACGCCGACGAAGGCCGCGCGCTGCTGGCGCAATCGGGGCTGGCGATCCTGGCGGCAGACAGCCTGACGCATGCGGCGGAGCTGGCGGTGGAGAAAGCGCAATAATGGCTTTACCTGAGCCAGGAGATTGCTGATGACACCTTGGCTGCTATTGCTGGGAACGCTGCTGGGTGCGTATGCAACCTATGATGCCTTCCGGTTGGGCGATGCGCTGAAAGATGCACCCTTCAGCACCATCTCGGGCATGTGGAAGGGCGGGTTGTCTCATCTGTCCCAGACAGAAAAGAATCGAATCCAGGAACGCTACACTCATTCGGTTTTCGGACTTTTCCAGATTAAATTTCTGTTCTTGCTGATCACGCTAGGCATGGCTGTCGCCACTGTCAGGGCTTTTCTGGCCTAGTCAGCAACCCATTTTGGCTGATTACATTTATGAGCATCCTCATCGACAAGAACACCCGCGTCATCTGCCAGGGCTTCACCGGCAAGCAGGGCACGTTCCATTCCGAACAGGCGATCGCCTACGGCAC
>JBGAFQ010000013.1:0-56620 GCA_044227195.1 Thiobacillus sp. | reverse complement strand
GAAGCCGAGCTGATCGTGGCGCTGACGTTGCCGGCGTCGACGTAGACGTCGTCCGCAGGAGCCGCGACGCTGACCGTGCCGGACGAAGCGCCGGCGGCGATGGTGATGGTCGCGCCGTTGTCGAGGTTGACGGTCACGGCGGTCTGCGCTGGGCTGGTAAGGCTCGCGGTGTAAATGATGCTGCCGCCTTCGGCGACGCTGGGCGTGGCGGTGAGCGAAACCGTCGTCGTGTCGGTCGTGTCGGTGATGGCAGTAGTCGCGGCAGCCGGGTTGATCGCCAACGCCTCGAAATTGCCGCCCGAGGCCGAGCTGATCGTTGCCGAGACCGATCCCGCATCGACGTAAACGTCGTCGGAGGGTGCAGCCACGCTGACCGTGCCGGACGAAGCGCCGGCGGCGATGGTGATGGTTGCGCCGTTGTCGAGGTTGACGGTCACGGCGGTCTGCGCCGGGCTGGTGAGGCTGGCGGTGTAGACGATGCTGCCGCCTTCGGCGACGCTGGGCGTCGCCGTGAGCGAAACCGTCGTCGTGTCGGTGGTGTCGGTGATCGTTGTGGTCGCTGGCGCCGGGTCGATGGCCAGGGCTTCGAAGCCGCCGCCGGTGGCGGACACGATGTGCGCATTCACGCTGCCGGCTGTCGATGGACGTCGTCGGCCACGCTGACCGTACCCGACCGCCGCCGGTGGCGGATCGAGCTGCCGGCATCGAGATAGACGTCGTCGCCGGGTGCGGGTGCACTGGCGGTGCCGGAAGCCGCGCCGGCGGCGATGCTGATCGTGACGCCGTTGTCCAGCGTCACCGTCACCGGCGTCTGCGCGGGACTGGTGAGCGTGGCGGTGTAGACGATGACGCCGCCCTCGGCAATGCTGGGGCTGGCGGCAAGGCTGACGGTGGTGGTGTCGCTGGTGTCGTTGACGGTGGTCACGGCAGGCGCCGGGTTGACGAGCAGGTTCTCGAAATTGCCGCCGCTGGCCGACGCGATGCTGGCCGATACCGTACTGGCATCGGCGTAGACGTCGTCGGCCGGGGCCGCGACATTGACCGTGCCGGAGGAAGCGCCGGCGGCGATGGTGATGGTCGCGCCGTTGTCCAGATTCACGGTCACGGCGGTCTGCGCCGGGCTGGTGAGGCTGGCGGTGTAGACGATGTTGCCGCCTTCGGCCACGCTGGGCGAGGCGGTGAGCGAAACGGTGGTGTTGTCGAGGGTGTCGCTGACCGCGGTCGTGGCTGCCGTGGGATCGATCACCAGGCTTTCGAAATTGCCGCCGGTGGCTGCAACGATGTTCGCCGACACGCTGCCGGCGTCGAGGTAGACGTCGTCGGTGGGGGCGGCGACGCTGACCGATCCGCTGCTGGCGCCGGCGGCGATGGCGATCACGGCGCCGTTGGACAGGGTGACCGCAACGGCCGTCTGCGCCGGGTTGGTCAGGGTCGCGGTGTAAAGGATGTTGCCGCCCTCGGCGATGCCCGGCGTGGCGGACAGCGAAACCGTGGTGGCGTCGTTGTCGTCGGTGACGGTGGTGACGACCGGCGTGCCGGGCGCCCCATTGCCGACGACCAGGTTTTCGTAGTTGGCGCCGCTGGTGCCGCTGACGGTGACCGACAGGCTGCCGCCGCCGGCGTAGAGGTCGTCGGGGGCGGCGAGGCTGGCGCTGGCCGAGGTGGCGCCGACCGGGATGCTGATGACCAGACCGTTCGACAGGGTCACGACGAGCGGGCTGCCGGTGACCGGCTGGCCGACCGTGGCGGTGTAGACCACGCTGTCGCCCTCGGTCGCGCTGGCGGCGGCGCTGAGGTTCAGCGTGGTGGCGTCGAGGGTGTCGGTGACCGCGGTGACGGCCGCCGTCGGATCGACGGCGAGGCTTTCGAAGCCACCGCCCGAAGTGCTGCCGATGGTGGCCGAGACCGCGCCGGCATCGAGGTAGACATCGTCCGTGGGCGCAGCCACGCTGACCGTGCCGCTGCTGGCGCCGGCGGCAATCGTGATCACGGCGCCGTTCGACAGCGTGACTGTCATCGCCGTGGCGGCCGGATGATCGAGCGTGGCGGTGTAGAGGATGCTGCCGCCTTCGGCCACGCTGGGGGTGGCGGCCAGGCTCAGGGTGGTGACGTCGCTGTCGTCGCTGACGGTGGTGGTGGCCGGCCCACCCAGATCGAGGGCGGGATAGCCGCCCCCCGCGGTCGAGGCGACCGAGACGCTCACCGGCACGTCGCCCTGGGCGTAAACGTCGTCGCTGCGCACCGGCACCGGCGCGCTGCTGCCGGTGGTGGCGCCGACCGGGATGGTGATCGTGCTGCCGTTGGACAGCGTGACGACCAGCGGGCTGCCCGTCGGGGCCCGGTCGACCGTGGCGGTATAGACGATGCTTCCGCCCTCGACCACGCTGGCTGCGGCGCTGAGCGTCAGCTTCGCCGGCGGTTCGACGACGGCCTGGGCGGCGGTGTCGTCTCCTGCCCCGGGGATGGGCAATTCGACGTTCGACGTCGTCGTGCCGAACTCGAAGGCCAGCGGCGAGACGCCCTCGACGATGCGCAGCAGGCGCACGAAGCTGTTGCCGTCGTTGTTGCCGCCGCCGTTCAGGCCGGCGGCCGTGGGATCGAGCTGGTCGTCGATGTTCTCGCCGCGTTCCAGGGCCTGGATGATGCGCTCGGCCTCGCCGGCGGGCAGGGCGGCGGCGTCGGTTCCCGGTTGCGCGTGCGGCGAGGTTTCCGCGGTGAAGCTGAAGCGCTCGTCGGGCAGCAGGGTCAACTGATGGCCGTCGGCAAAGGCGAGCTGGACCTGGCCGCCGGGCGGGGTCATCACCGTGTCGCCTTCGAGCAGCACGTCGCCGGCCTTGAGCGGGCGCAGATCGCCGGCGGGATTGCGCGCGAAGGCCTGGCCTTCGACGGCGATGACGGTGGCAACGGCTTGCGGGGTGGTGACGACGGTGTCCATGTCCGACCTTTTTCAACAGTCTGTAAAAAGCCCGATGGGGCTCATCTACAGGACTTAACGGCCGGTTCTGCGGTTTCCGTATTGGACCGAAGTACAGTCAGGCGGAGATTTTCTGCGGGATGGGCGTCGAATCTTCGACACCGTGGATCAGCAGGGAAAGCTGCATGCGGTCGCGCACGCCCAGTTTCTCGTAGGCTGCGGTCAGGTGGGCCTTGACGGTGCGCTCGGTAATGCCCATGGCGCGGGCGATTTCCTTGTTGGTCGCGCCGCGCGCCGCCGCTTCCGCAACCTGCCGTTCGCGCTGGCTGAGCGCGGGCAGGACGGGGACGGGTGCGGGCGTGGCGCGCGCGGCGAGCCCGTTCATCAGACGGCGCATGAGCTGCGGGCCGACCCACAGGCCGCCCTGTTCGACGACCGTCGCGACCTGGCGCAGGATTCCGGGCAGGGTCAGGGCACTGCAGTAGCCGGCGGCGCCGGCAGCGAGCATGACCAGCCCCTGTTCGTCTTCGGGCATGTTGGAGAGCGCGATGACGGGGGTGTTGGGGGCACGCGCACGTACGGCCTGCATGCGTGCCGTGTCGGCCTTGGCGTCGCCGGTGAGATGCAGCCACACGACAGGCGCGTGGGCGAGCGCGGCGGCCTGCGCGTCGCGGTCGTGCATGACCACGGCGTCGGCAAAAGCCTCGCGCCAGCGCGGGATCGGCTCGGCGCGATGGGTCAGGAAAACCGGCGCATTCATCCGCTCAGCGCTCCGTGAGGGCGTGTGATTTGGCGCGGATCACCGGTTTCAGCAGATAGGTGAGGACGCTTTTCTTGCCGGTGAGGATGTCCACCTCGGCCACCATGCCGGGCAGGATGGGCAGGGACTTGCCGAGCGAGGTTTGCAGGGTGCGCACGCGCACCACGTAGAAGGCGTTGCCGTCGTCGTCGGTGACGGTGTCGGCGCCGATCTGGTCGACCACGGCCTTGAGTGCGCCGTAGATGGCGAAATCGTAGGCGGTGAAGCGTACGGTGGCTTCCTGGCCGGGATGCAGGAAGGCGATGTCCTTGGGCGAGATGCGCGCTTCCAGCAGCAGGGCGTCGTCGGTCGGCACGATCTCGACGATTTCCTTGCCGGGCTGCAGCACGCCGCCGACGGTGGTGACGAGCAGGCGCTTGATCGTGCCCTTGACCGGCGATCTCACGTCGGCCTGCTTCACGCGGTCGGAGAGCGCGGTGCTGCCTTCCGACAGGCTGTTCAGCTTGGCCACGGTGTCGGCCAGTTCGTTGCGCATGTCGTTGCGGAAACTCATGTTCTGTTCCTGCACCTTGCGCGAGGCTTCGCCGATGGCGGCCTGCAGGCGCACGATCTGCGCGGCGGCCTGGTCGCGATCGCCGCGATAGCGGCTGACGTCGCGTTCGAGCCGCAGCAGCTCGACGTCGGACACCGCGCCCGACGCGGCGAGCGGCTTGGTCATCGCCAGTTCGCGCGCGGTGAGTTCGTAGCTCTTGGCGGCTTCCTCGCGCCGCGAGCGCACTTCGACCAGTTCCTGCGTGCGCTGCGCGAGCTGCTGGCGCGCGATGCCGAGCTGGTTTTCAAGCTCGCTGCGGCGTGCCTCGTACAGGCCGCGTTCTTCCGCTATCAGCGCCGGATCTTCCTTGGCGATGTCGTCCGGCACCCGGAACGGGGTATTTTCCGCCAGCGCGCGCAGACGCGCAGCCTTGGCGACCAGGGCCAGATACTGGACCCGGTTTTCGCGCAGCGACGACACGAAACGCGTCTGGTCGAGGCGGAACAGCAACTGACCCGCGTTCACCGACTGGCCCTCGCGCACCAGGATTTCCGATACCACGCCGCCGTCGACCGCCTGCACGACCTGCACCTGGCGAGAGGGGATGACCTTGCCGCTGCCGCGCGCGACTTCGTCCACTTTGGCGAACGACGCCCATAACAGGAAGATCAGCAGCATGACGCCGATGCCGCGCAGCAGATAGCGCGCGCGCAGCGGTTCCTGGTCGGCGCGCGCCCAGTCGGCATCGGTCGCCCAGTCGGGCGCGGTTTCCGGCCGCACCGGTATCCAGCGTGCGAATGCGTGGTCGAGCAGGGGGCGGGTGCGCTTCGCCCAGCCGGCCGAGCCGTCGGCCATGCCGGCGATGAATTCGAACAGGCGCGATTTCATGCGGCCTTCCCGATGCGGCCCTGGCGCAGGGCTTCGACGACCTGCGCCTTGGGCCCGTCGGCGACGACCTTGCCGGCGTCGATGACGATGATGCGGTCGACCAGATCGAGCAGCGATGTGCGGTGCGTGATCACGATCATGGTCTTGCCGGCTGCATACTCGCGCATCCGCTGCTTGATTTCCTCTTCGCTGGAATGGTCCATCGAGCCTGTCGGTTCGTCCATCAGCAGGATGGGCGGGTTGTCGATGGCGGCGCGCGCGATGGCGACGGCCTGGCGTTGGCCGCCGGACAGCGATTCGCCGCGCTCGCCCACCGCCATGTCGAAGCCGCGCGGGTGACTGTTGACGAATTCGAGCAGGCCGCCCACACGCGCGGCACGAAGCACCGCGGCATCGTCGGCGCCCGGCGACGCAATGGTGAGGTTGTCGCGCAGGCTGCCGAAGAACAGCATCACGTCCTGCGGCACGTAGCCGACGTTGCGGCGCAGTTCGGCGGGATCGAGCTGGCGCAGGTCGATGCCGTCCACCAGCACCGCGCCCGAGGTCGGGCGGTAGAGGCCGAGGATGAGTTTTTCCAGCGTGGTCTTTCCGGAGCCGACGCGGCCGAGGATGGCGACGTGCTCGCCGGCGCGGATCTTCAGCGAGACGTTGCGCAGCGCGGCGATGTCCTGGCCGGGGTAGGTGAAATCGACTTCCTTGAATTCGATGTCGCCGGTGAAATGCTGGCGCGTCACGAAATTGGCGTCGGCGCCGCGTTCCACCGGCTGCTGCAGGATGCCGTCGAGCGATTGCAGCGCGGTCGCGGCGTTGTGGTACTGGGTAAGCAGGCCCGCGACCTGGCCAATCGGCGCCATCGCGCGCGAGGCGAGCATGGTGCAAGCGATGAGCCCGCCAAGCGTGAGCGCCTTGTCGCCGATGAGATAGACGCCGACGACGATGAGCACGATGTTGACGAACTGCTGCATCCACATCGCGCCGTTGATCGTCGACGACGACAGCAGGCGCAGCTGGGCGGCGACGCGGGTGAGGAACTGCGCGCTCGATTCCCACTTGCGCTGCATCACGCCTTCGGCGCCCAGCGCCTTGATCGCCTCCAGGCCGACCAGACTTTCCACCAGCGTTGCGTTGCGCATGGCGCCGGCGCGGTAGGTCGTTTCCGACAACTCGTGCATCTTGCTGTGCACGGTGAGCGCGTAGGCCATCATCAGCAGCATGCCGATCATGATGGGCAGGATCATCGGCCAGGAAATCCATCCGATCACGACCAGGAAAATGATCGCGAACGGCAGATCGACGAAGGCGGTGACGGTGGCCGAGGTGATGAAGTCGCGGATGGTTTCGAAGGAGCGCAGGTTGGAGGCGAAGGAACCCGCGGAGATCGGCCGGTTCTCCAGGCGCAGGCCGAGCACGCGTTCCATGATGTAGGCCGACAGCCGCACGTCCACCCGGCTGCTGGCGAGATCGATGAAATAGCCGCGCAGGGTGCGCAGCGCAACGTCGGCCAGCAGCACGATGACTACGCCCGCAGCCAGCATCCAAAGCGTCTCGGTCGCCTGGTTGGGCACCACGCGGTCGTACACGTTCATGCTGAACAGCGGCAGGGTCAGCGCGAACACGTTGATCAGGAAGGCGGCCAGCAGCACATCGCGATACAGCGCGGCGTTCTCGGCCAGCGTGCCCCAGAACCAGTGGCGATGGCGGACGCGTCCGACTTCGGGCGAGCGGGCGTCGAAACGGAATTTCGGCCGTGTCAGCAGGGCGCTGCCGAGGTAGCGCGCCGCCAGGTCGTCCAGCGGCAGCGCGATTTCCGATTCGCCCAGTTCAGGAAACACCACGCGTGCGGTGCGGCCCTCGTCGGCCCAACCCAGCAGCACGCAGGCTTCGTTGCCCTGCAGCAGCAGCACCGCCGGGAAGAGCGCGGAGTTGAGCTTGTCGAGCGGTTTTTGCACCACATTGCTGGTGAAGCCGGCGCGCTGGGCCGCGCGGTGGAACAGCGACGGCGTCAGGCGGTTGTCGACCAGCGGCAGACCGTTGATCGCGGCTTCACGGCTGAGCGTCCCGCCGTGCGTCCGGACGACGATCAGCAGGCTTTCAAGCAGGGTGTCGAACGCGGCCGTCGTCGCGGGCGTTTCGGCCGCGTCGGCATAAGGAGGATCCTGCAGCGCCAGATTTTCTTTCACGGTAGCTTGGCGACAAGCACGGCTTGCGTTCCGGGAGTCGATTTCGATGTCCTGTTAGCGGCACAAAACCTGCTTACTTTAACGGATTTTCCCGGAGGAACGCCCGCCCGGCGCGGGTTCTGGAATGGGCCGGCTGTGCGAAGCCGCATAAAAAACGCCTGCCGGCGGCAGGCGTTTCATGGGGGTGGGGCGTTCAGGCGACCGCGCCGACCCGGTCCCAGGCAACCCGGACGGGTTCTGCCTGCGTGGTCTGGGCAGCGGCGACGGGCACGACGGTCTGCACGGCAGGCGTGTCGTCGGCCCGGGCAGGATTCGCGCCTTGCAGCAGGATCAGGGCCGCTGCGGCAATCAACTGGGGAAATGGCATCCGTTTCATGGGGGCCTCCTCAGTTGCGCGTCGCACTGTCGTCGAACACCAGGCGCGCGGCCTCGAAATTCGCTTCGGTTCGAATCCGGTGGCGGACATGGGCGAGTCCCTGCACGTCGACCAGCAGCTGGGTCAGGCGGAACACGTCCCGGGTGTCGAGCGGTGCGCGGCAGGCGACTTCGAGCGCATTCCACAGGTAGGCCGGCTGCCGGTCGCGCTGGAACAGACGTTCGCAGGCGCGCATCAGGCTTGCACCCTGGCGCGTGCGGGCCTCGCCCTGCGGCAGCAGGAGCAGATCCTCGAACTGGCTGCCGAGGATTTCGTTCTCGATCGCTGCCGACAACTGCGTATCCGCGTCCGCCAGCGCATCGAGCGCCGCCTCGGAGAGGCTGCGCGCGCGCAGCGAACCGGGCTCGCCGATGCTGTGGGTCAGGCTGGCCCAGTGCAGCAGGCGTGCGCGGCCGGTGTCGGCCTGCGGCATGGTGCCTACGAGGTAATCGGCCAGGGCGCGCGCGCTGTCGTCCTTGCTTGCGCTCATCAGGTCGTAAAGGGCCTTGATGTAGGGCGGGCAGGGGTCGAGCAGGGTGACGTGGGCCTTGATCCACAGGTCGCGTTCGATGTCGCGCAGCCGTTCCTGGTTGTGTTCCGCGATGGCTTTGGCGCTCCGCGGATTCTCCCAGTTCTGTACGGTGGTGACGGACACGTTGGCCATCACCGCCAGCGCCTCCTGCGAGACGCGGTAGCGGCGGCGCAGACTGTAGATCCAGTCGGCCTCGAATTCGCGTTGCGTGGCGTAGCGGCGCGCAGGATTGGCCTGCCGCTCGTGCTCGCTCCATTTGTTCTGCAAGTAAGACATGTGGACTCCCTGAATGCTGATTGCGCGATTGCAGCCTAGCCAGCGCCACCGACTCGGACCACCAACTAGGTTGGGGCGAGAGGTACGACAGGCGATTGCACGTAAGGGTGTTTACGGATGTACGGCCGCGGGATTGAGACCAACCGGGTTGGGGCAGTCGGCTACCGATCCGGGCAAGGGTTTGCTGGCAGACAGGCGGAAACGAAAAGGGGTCGGCTTTCGCCGACCCCTTGAATATGGCGCGCCCGAAGAGATTCGAACTCCTGACCCCTTGGTTCGTAGCCAAGTACTCTATCCAGCTGAGCTACGGGCGCTTTGAAGGATGCGCATTATACGCAGATTTTGCGTATCTGCCATCAACTTGTCATGGATGGTTTGGCGGAGACGGAGGGATTCGAACCCTCGATGCAGGTTTAAGCCCGCATGCTCCCTTAGCAGGGGAGTACCTTCAACCACTCGGCCACGTCTCCGAACCGCCGCGCATTGTAGCGGAAGGCGCGGCGGAACGCCACCTCAGGCCGTGACCTTGTCGAGTTCGAAGGCCGCGTGCAGGGCGCGCACGGCGAGTTCCATGTACTTGTCCTCGACGACGACGGAGATCTTGATTTCCGAGGTCGAGATCATCTGCAGGTTGATGTTTTCCTTGGACAGCGTCTCGAACATCTTGCGCGCGACGCCCACGTGCGAACGCATGCCGACGCCGACGATGGAGACCTTGGCGATCTTGTCGTCGCCGGTGACTTCGCGCGCACCGATGGAGGCCGCCGATGCCTTGACGATGTCGAGCGCCTTGGCGAAATCGTTGCGGTGCACGGTGAAGGTGAAATCGGTGGTGTTCGCGTGGCCGACGTTCTGCACGATCATGTCGACGTCGACGTTGGCGTCGGCCACCGGGCCGAGAATCTGGTAGGCGATGCCGGGATGGTCGGGTACGCCGACCACGGTGATTTTCGCTTCGTCGCGGTTGAAGGCGATGCCGGAGATGACGGGTTGTTCCATTTGATCGTTTTCCTCGAAAGTGATGAGCGTGCCGTCGCCTTCGTCCTGAAAACTGGACAGCACGCGCAGTTTGACCTGGTACTTGCCGGCGAACTCGACCGAGCGGATCTGCAGCACCTTGGAGCCGAGGCTGGCCATTTCCAGCATTTCCTCGAAGGTGACGGTCTTGAGGCGCTTGGCCTCGGGCACGACGCGCGGGTCGGTGGTGTAGACGCCGTCGACGTCGGTATAGATCTGGCATTCGTCGGCCTTCAGCGCCGCCGCCAGCGCCACGCCGGTGGTGTCCGAGCCGCCGCGGCCCAGGGTGGTGATGTTGCCGTCGGCGTCCACGCCTTGGAAGCCTGCGACCACGACCACGTGGCCCGAATCCAGGTCGCGACGCATGTTGGCTTCGTCGATGCTGAGGATGCGTGCCTTGGTGAACGCGTTGTCGGTGAGAATGCGCACCTGGCTGCCGGTGTAGCTCTTCGCTTTCAGGCCCAGGTCCTTCAGCGCCATCGCCAGCAGCGCGATGGTGACCTGCTCGCCGGTGGAGACCAGCATGTCGAGTTCGCGCGGATCGGGCTGGGCCTGGATGTCCTTCGCCAGTGCGATCAGGCGGTTGGTCTCGCCCGACATGGCGGAGAGCACGACGACGACCTGGTGGCCGAGCATTTTGAACTTGGCGACGCGTTCCGCGACGGCGCGGATGCGTTCGACGTTGGCGACCGAGGTGCCGCCGTATTTTTGTACGATGAGTGCCATGGTTGTAGTGGATGAGTTAAGCGCGTGATTTTAATGGATTAACGCTCGAAAAGCGCGATCGACTCGACATGCGCGGTATGCGGGAACATGTTGGCGACCCCCGCCGCCGCGAGCCGGTAGCCCTTGACGTGCACCAGTACCTCGGCGTCGCGCGCCAGGGTGGCGGGGTCGCACGAGACGTACGCGATGCGCCGGGGCGCGTCGGCTTCGGGCAGGGATTTCACGACTTCGATCGCGCCGGATCGTGGCGGGTCGATCAGCAGCTTGTCGAAATGCCCGAGCGCGGCGAATTTCTCCGGCGTCATCTCGAACAGGTTGTCGACCGAGAAGCGTGCATTGGGCAGCCCGTTGCGCAGGGCGTTTTCCTTTGCGCGTGCGACCAGTTCGGCACTGCCTTCGATGCCGAGTACCTTGGCGCCGCTTTTCGCGATGGGCAGGGTGAAGTTGCCCAGCCCGCAGAACAGATCGGCGATATGCTCGCCCGGCCGCGGTGCGAGCATGCGAAGCGCGCGACCGACCAGAGCACGATTGATCGCGGTATTGACCTGGGTGAACTCGGTTGGCCGGAAGGGCATCACGAGAGCGAATTCGGGCAGGCTGTAGCTGAGTTCGGGCGCGTCGAGCGGCCAGAACGGGCGAGCGGTTTCCGGGCCTTTGCTTTGTTCCCACACCTGCACGCCGTGTCGCTCGGCGAACGCGCGCATGCTGACGGCATCGTCGTCCGTCCACGGTTCGAGCAGGCGGAATACCAGCACGGTGACGTGTTCGCCGACGGCAATTTCGATCTGCGGAATGCGGTCGGCGTTCGACAATTGCCCGATCAGCTCGCGCAGCGGCTGGATCAGGGCCGACACATCGGCTGTCAGGACTTCGCAGCTCGCCATGTCGGCGATGAAGCTGGAGCGTTTCTCGCGGAAGCCGACGAGGCCGCCGCCTTTCTTGTCGACCCAGCGCGCAGACAGTCGCGCGCGGGTGCGATAGCGCCAGCTCGGGCCGTGCAGCGCAGGCAGGATGATGCCGGGCTTGACCTTGCCGATGCGGACGAGGTTTTCTTCCAGCACGCGCTGCTTGGCGGCGACCTGCGCGCTGGGCTCCAGATGCTGCATCGAGCAGCCGCCGCAGCGGCCGAAATATCTGCATTTCGGGTCGGCGCGCTGCGCGCTGGCCTTGAGGATGCGGATGGCGTTGGCCGAGTTGTATTTGGCGTGCTTGCGGTAGACGGCAATTTCCGCGCGTTCGCCGGCCAGCGCACCATCGACGAAGGTGACCTTGCCGTCGATGCGTGCGACGCCGTGTCCCTCGTGGTCGAGGGAGAGGATATCGACGACGGTGTTCATTTCCAGGCGGCCAGGAATTCCTGCCAGTGCGGCGCGGGGCTGGCCTCGACGGTACTGCGCGCGAGCGCGATTTCGTTTGCGTAGGCGGCCTCGTTGAGGGTGCCGCGCATCTTCTGGAAGCGCAGGTAGACGAGCCAGGTGTTCATTACGTCGGTTTCGCAGTAATTGCGGATGGCGTCGATTTCACCGTTCTGCCAGGCGTCCAGCACCTTCGAGCCGTCCATCCCCAGCTTGCCGGGAAAACCACACAGCTTGGCCATGTCGTCGAGCGGCGCATTGGCGCGCGGCTGGTACATCGCCAGCACGTCCATCAGGTCGAGATGGCGGGTGTGGTAGCGCCCCAGGTAGCTGTTCCACTTGAATTCCTTGTCGTCGTCGCCCCAGTCCCAGTAGCGGGCGGCGGCCACGCCGTGGATGAGCGCGCGGTAGTGCAGCACCGGCAGGTCGAAGCCGCCGCCGTTCCACGAGACGAGTTGCGGGGTGTAGCGCTCGATGCCGTCGTAGAAGCGCTGGATCAGTTCGGCTTCGCTGCTGTCGCGCTCGCCGAGCGACCAGACCTTGAGCTGGTCGCCGCCGCTTTTGTCGGAATGGCGCAGCACGCAGGAGATTGCGACGACGCGGTGCAGATGGTGCGGCATGAAGTCGCTGCCGGTTTTCTGGCGGCGCGCGAGCAGCGCCATTTCGGCGAGTTCGCCGGGCGGCAGGATGGCTTCGTCGATGCCGTTGACGGCGGCAAAGCCCGTCAGGTCGGGGATGGTTTCAATGTCGAAAACCAGGGTGGGCTGCATGGGGCGGTTTCGGGCAAAGCCGCCATTTTACGCTGCCCGGCAAGCCGCCGCGACTCCCGGGGCGTGCTTCAATGGCTGCTGCAGTCAAAGCAGCGCGGCATCGAGCGCCGAAGCGGCGATCAGGGCGTCCAGGTAGGCGACGGAAATCTGGTGCAGCGGAATGTCGAGCTGCTGCGAATAGGCCGCCAGCGTGTCCGCGTCGTTGACCTCGCAGGCGTGGGCCAGCCGCAGCATGGAACCTTCGGGTGTGGACTGGGCCGATAGCGCGCGCGCGGTGGTGGCCGACAGACCGAGCTTGCGGATGAGCGTTTCCACCGGCAGACCCAGGGCGTGCGGCGCGATCGACAGCAGGCCGACCTCGAACGCGGCGGCGGCGCTCTCGGCGGGCGCGCCCAGTCGCGCGATCTTGCCCATGAAAAGTGCGCGTGTCAGCGCGCTCACGGTGTGATGGCGCGAGGTTTCGGTCGGATGGGTGCCGGCCAGCGCCAGCAGGGCCGCGACGCGGCTGGCGCGCTGCGGTCCCAGCATGACCAGAGCGTGGGCGGCGGATTCGGCCGGGCGGCTGAGCCCGCCCGCCGGGGAATTGGCGATGGCCAGGAGACGCGGCGCCATTTTCGGGTTGAGGCGGAAGAAGGAGATCAGCATGTCGACCGACTGGCCCAGCGCGATGGTCAGCAGATCGAGCTGCATCGCCTGTTCCTGGGTGCCGCTGGCGGGAACGGCATCCTCTGGCAAGGCACCGCTCTTGAACCAGGCGCGTGCGGGCCAGCGCTGCTGCACCTGCCCTGCCGCGCCCTCGACGACGAGCTGGAGATCGGCCTGCGGCGGCGCGCAATCCGCACGGCAGGCCAGGTAGCGCCAGGCGGACAGGCTGTCGCGCACCATCGGATCGTCGCGGTTAAGCGCGGGGCAGAAATTCATCCCGGCATCCTGCAGCGCCAGCGCGCGCGCGAGCTGCTGCTCGTTGTCGATATCGACGCGCCAGACGATGCGTGGATGGTTGAGTTCACGCAACACGTCGCTGAACAGGATTTCCGGACTGATCTGGACCAGCAGGGGCAGCGAACCGGTGACGCCGCCCTGCACCAGGGAGAACAATCCGGTCAGCAGCATGTCCTCGTCCATCTGCCGCAGTTCGGGCGGCGCATCCGCGGGCGCGATCTGGCCGCGCAGCACCAGTTGGTGCGCGACCAGGTTGGAGGCGCTGTCGAACAGCGGATCGAACGAGAGGAAACGTGCGCGCAGTTCATCCTCGCGCGTGGGCCCGTTGCTGTCCACGCCCAGCATCTGGGTCACGACGATGGGTTGTTCGGATTCGCCGGTATTGATGCCGCCGCCGACGATACGCGAGGGGTGGGGGTCGTCCGAGATCATGGAATGGGTGAAAATTTTTGTAAGCGCATTCTAGCCTTGAGAACCCATTTCGGCGCGTATCGGTCAAGATGAGCGTCCGACCCCCATCATAGTGCCTATTCCAGAGGAGACAGCAGCATGAAACCGATCGTTCTGAATGCCTTGGTCGCGGCCGCGCTGGCGGCATCGTCCCTTGCGCAATCGGCGCCGCGCGACGAGACCGTGTCCACCATCGCCGACCAGCAGGGGGTGGCGGTCACGATCTACAACGACAATCTGGCGCTGGTGAAGGATGCGCGCCAGGTGAGGCTGGGGCGCGATTTCAACCGCCTGGCCTGGCGCGAAGTGTCGGCCCAGATGCGGCCGGAGACCGCGCAACTGCGCAACACGACGAACCCGTCCGGGTTCAGGCTGGTGGAGCAGAACTTCGATTTCGACCTGCTGACGCCGGGCAAGCTGCTCGACAAATACGTCGGCCGCGAGGTGACCGTCATTCGCACCAATCCCGCCACTGGCGCGGAAACCCGCGAAGCCGCCACGGTGCTCTCGACCAACAACGGCGTGGTGCTGAAATTCGCCGACCGCATCGAGACCGGCGCGCCGGGGCGCCTGGCCTTTCCAGGCGTGCCCGACACGCTGCGCGACAAGCCCACGCTGGTGATTTCACTCGTGAACCCGTCTGCGGGTGCGCAGGGCCTGGAACTGTCGTATCTGACCGGCGGCCTGTCCTGGCGCGCGGACTATGTCGCCGAGCTCAACGCCGACGACAGCGCACTGGATCTCAATGGCTGGGTGACGCTGACCAACCAGAGCGGCGCGGCCTATCCCAACGCCAGATTGCAGCTGGTCGCCGGCGACCTGAACCGGGTGCGCGAGGCGCAGCCGGTGCCGCGGGCGATGATGGCGATGGCGGCCAAGGTGGCCGACGCTGCCGAGATGCAGCAGGAATCGCTGTTCGAGTACCACCTCTACACCCTGCAGCGCCCCACCACGCTGGCGGAGAACCAGACCAAGCAGGTGGCGCTGATGTCGGCGACGCGGGTGCCGGTGAACAAGGAATTCCTGTTGCAGGGGGCGGATTATTACTACTCCGGTCAGGTCGGCGAGATCGGCCAGAAGATGAAGGTCGGCGTGTTCGTCGATTTCCGGAACAAGGGCGAAGGCCTCGGCATCCCCCTGCCCAAGGGCGTGATCCGCGTCTACAAGAAGGACAGCCAGGGCAATGCGCAATTCGTCGGCGAGGATCGCATCGACCACACGCCGAAGAACGAGACCGTGCATCTGAAATTGGGCGACGCCTTCGACGTGACCGCCGACAAGAAGCAGACCGCCTTCCAGAAGCTGGCGGGCACAGGGCGCTACAACTACGTGTTCGAGTCGGCTTACGAGATCGTGCTGAAGAATGCCAAGTCCGAGGCAGTCACCGTCACCGTGCGCGAGCCGATGCCGGGCGACTGGATCATGGTGAGCGAATCGCAGCCGCACACGAAAGCTGCGTCGGGCACGGCCGAGTGGAAGGTGAAGGTGCCCGCCGACGGGCAGGCGACGTTGACGTATCGCGTGCGCGTCAGGTACTGAGCCCGCGCCGCCGGCGGATGTCGGCGATGAGGCCCTGCGTCGAGCCGTCGTGCTCGCCGATTGCGCGCACCGAACTGAGCGCGGCGCGTATCGGTGGCGCCAGCTGCTTGCCGAGCTCGACGCCCCACTGGTCGAAGCTGTTGATCTGCCAGATCGCGCCCTGCACGAAGACCTTGTGCTCGTAGAGCGCGATCAGCATGCCCAGCGTGTGCGGGTCGAGCTTCTGGTAGAGCAGGGTGTTGCTCGGACGGTTGCCCGGGAAGACCTTGTGCGGAGCGAGCGCCTTCGCCTCGTCGCGGCTCATGCCCTGGGCGATCAGTTCGGCTTCGACCACGGCGCGCGACTTCCCTTTCAACAAGGCCTCGGTCTGCGCCAGACAGTTGGCGAGCAGCCATTCGTGCTGGTCGGCCAGCGGCGTGGGATTGACTGCCGCGACCAGGAAATCGGTCGGGATGAGCCGCGTGCCCTGGTGCACGAGTTCGAAGAAGGCATGCTGGCCGTTGGTGCCGGGTGCGCCCCAGACGATGGGGCCGGTGTTGTAGTTCACCTGCTTGTTGGCGCGGCTGACGTTCTTGCCGTTCGACTCCATGTCGAGCTGCTGCAGGAAGGGCACCAGCAGACGGAGACGCTGGTCGTAGGGGAAGATGCCGTAGGTATCGGTGCCCCAGAAATTGGCGTACCAGATGCCGAGCAGGCCGAGGATGACGGGCATGTTGGTTTCCAGCGGCGCTTCCCTGAAATGGATGTCCATCGCGTGCGCGCCGGCCAGCAGCGCCTGGAAATTGCCCCAGCCGATCTGCAGCGCGATCGACAGGCCGATCGCCGACCACAGCGAATAGCGGCCGCCGACCCAGTCCCAGAAGATGAACATGTTCTCGGGGTCGATGCCGAAGGCCTCGACCGCCTGCGCGTTCGTGGAGAGCGCCACGAAATGCCGTGCCACCGCTGCCGGCGCGTGCAGCGCGGCGAGCAGCCAGGCCTTGGCCGAATTGGCGTTGGCCAGCGTTTCCAGCGTGGTGAACGTCTTCGACGCGACGATGAACAGCGTGGTCTCGGGGTCGAGCGATTTCAGCGTGCTGGCCAGATGCGCCGGATCGAGATTGGAGACGAAATGCACGCGGAGGTTTTCCGCCGCGTAGTGTTCGAGCGCGGCGCATACCATCGCCGGGCCGAGGTCGGAGCCGCCGATGCCGATGTTCACGACGTCGCGGATCGGCTTGCCGGTATGGCCGCGCCAGTTGCCGTTGTGGATGGCCTCGACGAAGCGCTGCATGCGGTTCAGCACCTGCGCGACCTCCGCCTCGACGTCCACGCCTTCCACGATGAGCGGCGGACGTACCGGCGCGCGCAGGGCGGTGTGCAGCACTGCGCGTCGTTCGGTGAAGTTGATGCGCTTGCCGTTGAACATCGCGGCGCGCAGGTCTTCCAGATCGGACTCGCGCGCCAGCCGGGTGAGCAAATCCATGGTTTCCGCCGTGACGCGGTTCTTCGAGTAATCGAGCAGCAGGTTGCCGCAACGCAGCGAAAGCCGGTCGAAACGCCGCGCATCCTCACGGAAGGCGGTGCGCATGTCGAAGTCGCGCAGGGACTTGAAATGCTGTTCGAGTGCTTTCCAGGCCGGCAGGTGCTTGAGCGGTTTCATGGGCGGTCAGTGTGCAGGTCAGCGGCGGAAGGTATCATACGGGCTTCATAGCGGCATTCGCATTCACGGATTTAGGCATTCGGTGCCACGGCAGCGTCAGGTCGCCGCGGTACGGCGTGCTTCAGGGACACCAGCATGGTCAGCGTCACACGCAACAAACTCGTTTTCATCACCTATTCCATCCTCGATTCGCGCGGCATGGTCGTCGAGCAGCACGACATCCCCGTCGGCTACGTGCACGGGGCCAACAGCGGCATCCTGCCGGCGATCGAGTCGGCGGTGGACGGCCGCGCCATCGGCGATCGCGTCGAGATCACGCTGTCGCCCGAGGAAGGCTACGGGCTGCGCGACGAGAGCCTGGTGTATATGGAGGAACTGGAAAACGTGCCGCCGGAATTCCGCCGAGTCGGTGCCGAGGTCATGTTCGAGAACCAGGCAGGCGAGACCAAGGTGTTCTACGTCACCGCCATCGAGGACGGCAAGCTCACGCTCGACGGCAATCCTTCGCTGGCCGGGCAGAGCGTGACCTGTCTCGTCAATGTGATGGACATCCGCGACGCAACGCCGGAGGAGATCCGCAACGGCCGGCCGCTCGACGTGCCGACAGGTACCGTGCACTGAACGCTGGCAATCCGGGCTGTCAGAAAATGAAAAAGCCGGGCGTTCCCGGCTTTTCTGCTTTCTGCGTGCCTTACTTGGCGGGGCAGGCCTTGTCGCCCGGAATCTTGCCCGGCAGCCTCAGGAATGCCTCGAACGGACCCATCACGCTCATCGCTTCCATCTTCGGGCCGGTGAACTTCAGGCGGCCGAACATCATGGCCTTCATCGGACCGTACTCGCCGGCGCCCATTTCGTCCCAGCGCTCGGTGGTGGCGTGCATGGTGTAGTCGACCGCGTAGTCCATCTTGGCGTTCTGCACGGCGCCGCCGTAGACGCACATGGCCTTGCCGTCCTTGGAGACGATCTTCAGCTCGGTCTGGGTGGCTTCGCCGCAGTCGGTGCGGTACAGGTGGATGATCTTGTAGCCGCGGTTGGCGTCGTTCTTGATCCATTTCTCGGCCAGGCCGTTGGTCAGCTGGGCGTCCTTGTTCCAGGCGTCGCAGGCCTGGGCGGTCCACTCGGCGGACATCATGGCGGGGGCGGCCTGGGCGGCGCCGGCGAACGCGGTCAGCAGGACCGCAGCGATGCTTGCGTATTTCATGGTGCTCCTCCTATTTGGATATTGGGGTACAGCTTGGTGGTATACGAAGAAACTTTCTCCGAGGCAGCACGGTAAACATGCCGCCCGGGCTTGTCAATGCGGCAGCCGGTTTTTTACAAAGCCGTACAGCCAGGTGCCGTGCAGGGCGCCGGCGAGCGCCGCCAGCGCGCCGATCGAGCCCATGCCGACCAGCGAGAAAATCGGGCCGGGGCAGAGGCCGATCACGCCCCACCCCAGGCCGAAGATGAATCCGCCCAGGATGTAGTTCACGCGGCCGGGCGCCTTTTGCGGAATCACGATGGCTTCGCCGTCGAGCGTGAGCAGGCGGCCGTAGCGCTTGAGCAGCAGCACGCCGGTGAGGCCGGTGGCGATGGCGCTCATCATGATCCCGTACATGTGGAAGGACTGGAAGTAGAACATCTCCATGATGCGGTACCAGGACGCCGCCTCGGACTTGATCATCACGAAGCCGAACGCCAGTCCGGCGAGCAGATAGGGCAGGAAGCGCATGGCGGGTTACCAGAAAATGGAGAACAGATGCGGCGTGATCAGGTGCGCCGAGAGCATGCCGCCCGCAAAAATGCCCAGTACCGCCAGCAGAGACTGCAATTGCAGGGTCGACAGGCCGGTGATCGCGTGGCCCGAGGTGCAGCCGCTGGCGTAGCGCGTACCGAAGCCGACCAGCACGCCGCCGACGAACATGACGACGACCGACAGCCAGGTGAAATCGAACAGCACGGGCGGCAGGAAGCCGCCGGCGATGGGCACGTTCCAGTTGGAGAACATGGTCAGCGCGGCGACCGAGAGGTCGACCGGATCGGGATTGACGAAGACGATGCCGGCGAGAAAGCCGCCCAGCACGGCGCCTATCGCGAACACCAGACTCCAGCTATGTTCGCGCCAGTTGTACTGGAAAAAATCGACGCTGATCACCTTGGGCTGGGTCATCGCACACAGATGGCGCAGGTTCGACGAAATGCCGAACGAACGATTGCCGATCCACAGCATGAGCGGCACCATCAGGCCGATCAGCGGGCCCGATACATACCAGGGCCAGGGCGCGTGCAGCCAGGCGATGCCAGTGTCCATCCGTTTCCTCCGTCGAAGTAATTGTTATTAATTGAATCTGTGTTTCGGCCACTAGGCTAACATTTTTATTTATGGACAGTCGAGAGGCTTTGCTCGACGAGACCGATGCGCCGCGCCAGATTGGCGGCGTCCGCCGTGCGGCCCTGTTCGGTGGCCTGTCTTTCCCGGAGCTTGAGATAGGTCAGCAGCGGTTGCCGCCAGCCCTGCGCCGACGCCGTCTCGGTGGCAAGGGCGAGCGTGTCGGCACCGGCTTCCTTGCGCATCACCAGCAGGCTGGCGTCGAGCAGGCGCGACAGCGGATCGTCGATCTTGCCGAGGGCGGCCGGTCGTGCGGCGGCGGCCGCGCTCACCAGATCGCGATGCTGTTTCGGCAGCGCGGCTGCGTCGAGCCCGTTCCAGTCGAGGGTTAGGAAACGGTAGTAAGCCGCATCGGCCGGATTCGCCTCGGCCCGGGCGAGCTCGGCGTATTCCGAGCAGGCGTCGTCGATCAGCATGGCGCGCCGGGTGGCGCAGCGCACCAGCCACAGGTGCGCGGTGTCGGCCACGCGGCCGGCGCCGCCGGTGGCGGTCACCGCCTGCTGGAAATAGCGTTCGGCCAGCACGTTCTCGCCGAGCAGCGCGTACTTCTTGTAGCGCTCGATCAGGTCGGCCGCATCGGTCTTCCAGTCGGGCGGCGGCGGGCCGCCGCTGCCGCAGGCGGCAAGCAGGAGCAGGGCAGCCGCGGCGAGCAGTTTCCTCATGGCAGCTTCACCTCGGGATCGCGCGCGAACGGCCATTTCCTGTTGATCTCGTTGACCAGGGCGTTGGCCTTGCGTACCGCGTCGTCGATCTCGGCGCGCAGCCTGGCGATGTCCTGCGTGCCTTCCTTGACGTTGGCCGAAATGTCCACCGCGTTGCTCATCAGCGCGTCGGCCTTTTTCAGGCTGGACTGCGCGTCGTTCAGCATCAGGCGAACCTGCGCCAGCGATTCGCGCGTGTGCTCGGCCACGCCGTTCTGCGCGAACAGCCATTGATCGGTCTTGGCGGCCATGCCGTCCATCTTCAGCGCGAGGCCGTCGAGCTTGCTGATAAGCGCGCGCGTCTTGTCGAGCGAGTCGGTCACCGCGCGGGCCTTCTCCGGGCTGCCGAGCACGCCTTCGAGCACGCCGTAGTCGCCGGTCATGCGGCCGGTCACGGTCTTCACGTTGGCGAGCGTGGCGTTGATGTCGCCGTCCTTGCGGGTGAGGTATTCGACGTTGGCGAGAATGGCCTTCACGCGTTCGACCAGTACCGGGATTTCCTTGCTGATGTCGGCCGTGAGCAGCAGCATGGTCGAGTTGTCGGGCAGGGCGGGTGCCTTGAGGTCGGGCGAATCGACGCGGATCTTGGCGCCGCCGACGAAAGGCTTGTCGAGCGTGAAGCTGCTGTTTTGCTTCAGCCATTTCGCGTTGCGCTGGAGGAGTTCGACGTCGATGACGATGCCGCCCGCGTCGTTGAGGCCGAGCGAGGCGACGCTGCCGATCTCGATGCCGGAAAACACCAGTGGCACGCCCGGCGCCACGCCGTCGGCGCTGGCGGCCGCCAGCTTCAGGCGATAAGTGGGCTCGAAGAAGCCGCGCGCGTGCAGCAGGTAGACCACGAACGCGGCCACCAGCAGCAGGGTGGCGGCGGCGAACAGGCCGACCTTGAAATGGAAGGGATTGGATTTGACAGCGTTCATTGTGGATAAAGCGCCTGGTTCCAGCTGAAGTCGTAGATTTCCCACGTACCCGTCACGCCGGGCTGCGCGGCGAGCCGGTGGATGAAATCGGGGTAGGGCACATCGTAAAGCATGGCGCCGGGGCGGTCGATGACCAGCCGCGGTCGCTTGAGCATGAGCGCGCGGGCGAGCTGGGTGACGAAGCGTTGCGCCGGCGTCATGTCGGGGTCGCGCAGGGGTGCGATGTCGGCATGCCCCAGCGCATCGAGCATGGCCTGCGCCTGGCGGGCCGACTCGGTCGCATCGAAGTGGCGCTGGTAAAGCGGGATCAGCGCGACGTTGTCGAGCGCCGACAGGTTCGCGCGCAGCGGCAGGTCGAGCGCCACGCGCGCGACGTCGTCGGGCAGCGCGGCGACCGCGGCCTGGAGCGTTTCGCGGTCGGCGAACACGGTCAGATGTATTTGAGCGCCAATGACAGCACCTCGATCGCCACGATGGCAAAGAATACCCGCATCATGCCGCGCAGCACGGAGACGGGCACCATGAACAGTTTCTTCGGCGTTTCCAGCCCGGCGGTCACCGGGATCAGTGTCACGGCCAGCCCGAACAGCGCGCACTTCACCCCGAGGCCGGCCACGATCCTGAAATTGAAAATCTTCGCCACGGTCTGGGTGAAGGGCTCAAATCCCGCCATGGTCAGGCCGTAAATGGACAGATACGCGAGCAGCAGGGCGAGCAGGCCGGCCAGGCTCGCCAGTGCGACGACGGACACCACGCCGCCGATCAGACGCGGCAGGAACTCGAACTGCATGGGCGGAACCTTGCAATGCGCCAGCGCATCCAATTCGTTGTTCACCTGCATCAGCGCGACCTCGGTGTTGATCGCGCTGCCCGAGCGCAAGGCGATGAAGAGTGCAGTGAGAAAGGGCAGCAGTTCCAGCACCAGCACGCGGATGGTCATTTCGGTGGCGAATTCGGTGAGGCCGAAATCGCGCGCGGTGGAAAGGATGATGCTGATGATCAGCCACGAAATGACCAGTGCGTAGCCGAGAAAAACATGAAGAATCTGGACCGCGGTGAAATAAACCTGCTTGATCACCACGTCGAAGGTGGCGCGGTTCCAGGTGGCGCGGTCCAGCAGCAGCAGAAGCGCGCGGGCCAGGAAGGCGAACATGCCGTAGCCGACGGTGAACCAGCCCGTGATCTTGGCGCCGAGCGACTCGATGGATGCCGCGAGGAAATTCATCGCGGCATCTTAACGCCATCCGCGAGGCTTGCGCCATCCGGGGGCAAGCCATACAGTTTTGCAAACGAGGAGAAGACGCACGATGAAAAAACGCACCATTTCACTGGCCGTACTGACGCTGTCCCTGCTGGCGACGTCCGCGCTGGCGGCGTCAGGCACGGTGCTGCGCAACGACAAGCTCTATACGCAGCCGAACGCGACGTCCGCGGCCGCAGGCAGCGTTGCCAAGGGCGCAAGCGTCAACGTGCTGTCCAAGCAGGGCGGCTGGCTGCGCGTCAGCGCCGGCAAGACCACGGGCTGGATCCGTTTGCTTTCGGTGCGCATGGGCGAGGGCGGCCTGGGCGGCGCGGGCATCGGCGACGTGGTCGGTGCCGCCACCACCAAGTCCGATCCCAGCCGGGTCGTCGCGGTGGCGGGCCTGCGCGGACTCAACGACGAGGATCTGAAGCAGGCGAAATTCAACCCCGAGGAACTGGGCCGGCTGGACGCGCTGGGCGTGTCGGGGGCGGAGGCCAGGAGTTTTGCGGCGCAGGCGGGTCTGGCGGCGGTCAGCGTGCCGGCGTTGCCCAAACCCGTATCGCAGCAGCAGTCGCCGTCGCCGTGGGGGGCAAACTGATGAAGAAGACCTGGCTGGCTATCGCCGTCGCACTCACCGTCGCGAGCACGCATGCAGGGGCGTTCGACCTGGGCAAGTTGCTCGAGGAACGCATCAACCAGGAACTGGAGAAGAAGAACAAATCGAAACAGGCCCAGCCTGCGCCGGCGCAAGCCGAGCCTGCGCAATCGGCGACACCCGCGCCCGCCAGTGCGCAGAGCGCGGCGGCCAACCCGCCGCCGGCCAAGCAGAAAGTCGATGCGCGGCAGCTTGGTTTTGCGCTGTTCGGCGAGTACACGCCGGAAGAGGAAAACCGCATCGGCCGCCAGATCGCCGGCAACATGCTCGGCGCAGTGCCGCTGGTGCGCGACGAGGCGCTGCAGCGCTACGTCAATCTGGTCGGCAACTGGGTCGCGCTGCAAAGCGGGCGCAACGACGTCACCTGGCGCTTCGGCGTGCTCGACTCCGACGACATCAACGCCTTCGCCTCGCCCGGCGGCTACATCTTCATGACCAAGGGCCTGTACAAGCTGCTCAACAACGAGGCTGAGTTGGCCGGTGTGCTGGGACATGAAATCGCCCACGTCACCAAGAAGCATCATCTCAAGGTGCTGAAGCAGTCGATGCTGATCGGCGCATTGGGCCAGGCCGCGAGCAACAAGGCGCAGGGCAGCGATCAGGTCGTGCAGAACCTGATCGGCAACGGCGCCGAGATCATGGCGCGCGGCCTCGACAAGGAGGCCGAGTTCGAGGCAGACCGCGTCGGCATGGTGTTCGCCGCGCGCGCGGGCTACGATCCGTGGGGCCTGCCGACCGTGCTGCAGGACATGGCCGCGCTGCCGGCCAAGGACAGCCGCACCAGCCTGCTCTACAAGACCCATCCGCACCCGGCGGATCGCCTGGCCGAACTGGGCGAGGCCGTGGGACCGCGCATGGACGGCGTACGCGGCAAGGATCTCGCCGACCGCTTCTACCGCATCAAGTGAAGCGTGCCGCCTCCCGGCTGACGCAGGCGGCGCTGTCTGCGCTGTTCGTGCTGCTGATCGCGGCGCATGCCGCCGGCGTGCTGAACATCGCGCCCATCGAACGCGCCGAGGCCTGGCTGTATGACGCCTGGCTGAAACGCACCGCGCCGGTCGGCCCGGACGACCGCATCGCCATCCTCGACATCGACGAAGCCAGTCTCAAGTCGGTCGGGCGCTGGCCCTGGAACCGCGACGTCATGACCCGGCTGCTCGATCAGCTCTTCGACCATTACGGCGTGGCAGCGGTCGGCTTCGACGTGGTGTTCGCCGAACCCGACACCAGTTCGGGCCTCGGCCAGCTGCGGCAGCTGGCTGCGCACGAACTGGCCGGCAGCCGCGATTTCCAGTCGAAGCTGCGCGAACTCGCGCCGCGCCTCGATTACGACGCGCGCTTTGCGCATGCGTTGCGGGAGCGGCCGGTATCGCTCGGCTACTACTTCATTCCCGCCGGCTACGGCGACGCGAAGTCCGGCGAACTGCCGCCGCCCTCGCTGCCGCGCGACGCCTTCAAACCGCTGGTACCCGGGGAGCTTGCCGCAGGATACGGCGCGAACCTTGCGACTTTCCAGCGTGCCGCGCAGGGCGCGGGTTTTTTCAACATGCGCGCCGACGCCGACGGCACGGCGCGACGCATGCATCTCGTCGCGCCCTACGGCGACGGCTATTTCCTCGCGCTGTCGGCCTCCGCTTTGCGCGTGGCGTTCGGCGGCGACCCGCTGCGTGCGGGGGTCGAATCCGCGAACCGGTTCGGCCGCGGCTACGGCACGCCGTGGGTCGAGGTAGGCGGGCTGCGTGTGCCGCTCTCCGCCGATGGCAGCGTGTACGTGCCCTACCGTGCCGGCTCGCCCTTTCCCTACGTGTCGGCGGCGCAGGTCCTGGCCGGCAAGGCGCCGGTATCGCAGCTGGAAAACCGCATCGTGCTGGTTGGCTCCACCGCGCCGGGACTGACCGACCTGCGCGTGACGCCGTTTTCCAGCACCTTCCCCGGCGTGGAGATCCACGCCCATCTCATCGCCGGCATGCTGGACGGCGCCACCCGCAGCACGCCGCCGTGGTCGGGCGATGCGCGCGTCGCGGCGGTGCTGGTGCTGGGCGCATTGCTCACGGTCGTGTTGCTGCGCTATGGCCCGCTGCTCGGGCTGGCCGCGACGGCGGCACTGCTGGCGGCGCTGCTCGCCGCCTATGCCGCCGCGTGGAAACACCTGTGGGTGGTGCCGATGGCGGCGCCGATGCTCGCGGTCTTCGGGCTCTACGCGCTCAACACGGCCTACGGCTTCTTCGCCGAATCGCGCAGCAAGCGGCAGATGACCAAGCTCTTCGGCCAGTACGTGCCGCCCGAGCTCGCCGCCGAGATGAGCCAGGATCCTGCGCACTACACCATGGAAGGCCAGTCGCGCGAGATGAGCGTGCTGTTCTCCGACATCCGCGGCTTCACCGATTTTTCCGAGAAACTGCCGCCGGCCGAACTCGCCGAGGTGCTCAACGCCTATCTGTCGACCATGACGCGCATCGTGCAGCAGGAACGCGGCACCATCGACAAGTACATCGGCGACGCCATCATGGCGTTCTGGAATGCGCCGGTCGACCTGGCCGATCACGCAGCGCGCGCGGTGCGCACCGCGCTGGCCATGCAGGCCGCGCTGCCGCAGCTGAACCGGGAGTTCGCCGCGCGCAACTGGCCGGAGGTGAAGATCGGCGTCGGCGTGAACACCGGGCGCATGAGCGTGGGCAACATGGGCTCGGAATTCCGCATGTCGTACACCGTGATGGGCGATGCGGTGAACCTGGGTTCGCGTCTCGAGGGCATCACCAAGCAGTATGGCGTCGGCATCCTCGTCACCCGGCCCACCGTCGAGGCCGATCCCGAACACGCCTTCATGAAGATCGACGACGTGCGCGTCAAGGGCAAGGAGAAGCCGGTCGCCATCTACGAACCGCTGGGCGAGAAGGCCGGGCTGACCGAGGCCGTGCGGCAGGCCGCCGCCGACTTCGAGGCCGCCTACGCGCTGTACCAGAAGCAGGACTGGGCCGGCGCCGAAGCCGCGCTCGCCGTGCTCAACGCGCGCGCCCCGCGCAAGCTGTACGATATCTACCTCGAACGCATCGCGCATTTCCGCGGGGCGCCGCCGCCCGCCGACTGGGACGGCGTGTTCGTCTACACGACCAAGTAGCGACTATAAAAAAGCGATGAAACTCACCGTACTCGGCTGCAGCGGCGGCATCGGCAGCGGCCGCCACACCACCTGCCTCAAGGTGGACGACGACGTGCTGATCGACGTCGGCAGCGGCGTGACCACGCTCGATTTCGAGCAACTGGTGAAGATCGACCACATTTTCCTCACCCACGCCCATCTCGACCACGTGCTCGGGCTGCCGCTGCTGCTCGACAGCGTCGGCGACCTGCGCGGCGCACCCGTGACCGTGCACGCGCTGCCGGAGGTGCTGGAGGTTTTGTCGACTCACCTGTTCAACTGGCACCTGTGGCCCGACTTCCGTGAAATTCCCAGCAGGGATGCGCCGTGGTTGCGTTTCGAACCGATTGACCTGAATGAAACCTGTACCCTGAACGGCCGCACGTTCCGCCCGCTGCCGGCCAATCACGTCGTCCCCGCGTGCGGCTACCATCTTGCCGCGCCGGGCGGCAGTCTCGTGTTCAGCGGCGACACCACCCACAGCGAGGCCTTCATCGCAGCGGTGAACGCCATTCCATATCTGCGTCACCTCATCATCGAAACCTCGTTCGAGAACGAATTGATGGATATCGCCGTGGCCTCCAAGCACCACTGGCCGGATTCGCTGGCAGCCGAACTGAGTGCGCTGACGGTCCGGCCCGAGGTGTGGATCACCCACCTCAAGCCGGGCAACGAGGCGGCGATCATGAACGAACTGCGCGAAGCTGCGCCGGGGTGGGGAGTCGAGGCCTTGATGCAGGGGCAGGTGATCGTCTTGTAGGCACTGCCCGCTCAAGGCGCGAAGCGTGCGAGGTCTGCCTCGAAGCCTGCGCCATGCCATGTCTCGTACCCCTCCCGGCTGAACAGCGTGACCACGCCCGCCATCTCGCTCCAGCCGTAGCCGCGCGTCGCGGCATTCAGTTGTGCGTTGTCCTGCGGCAAGCGGGCGAGGCAGTGCAGGCCGTCTTTTCCGTAGATCAGGTTATAGGGCTGGTTGCGCCGGTGCAGGTCGTCGAGGTGGAGCCAGGCCGCTTCCCTGTCGGCGAAGCGCAGGCAAGGCAGTGGGTACGTGCCCTTGCCGCCGTTGTGGGCGAAGTGCGCGTCCTGCACCGGTAACGGACCGGTCTGCACGAAGCTCTGGAAATGCAGGTGATTCACCGACGCGCCGGCGCCGGTGCTGTTGTAGCCGAGGCAGAGACCGGGTACGGCAGACTGTGCGCACAGGTCCCAGGCCCAGCCGTGCAGCTCGGGGCTGAGGACCTGCGGCAGGGCGCGTTCGGGCTCGGGCACCAGCAGGCCATGCAGGCGGGCGAAGGGGAATTTGTTGTAGAGCAGGCGCGCGGACTTGCCGCCGAGTTCGCCCGCCCACAACACCTCTTTCGCGAGGAAGGGCTTGTTGAAATGGAACCCGGCCGGGTCGAAGGGGCGCTGCAGCCCCTCGAATACCTGGCCGCTGGCGCGCGGCGGGCGCAGGGCGCGCAGAGGGTTGAACATCGCCTGCCAGGGGCCGTCGCGGCGGCTTTCCATGCGGCCCAGGTGCGCGAAGCCTATCGTGTTCAATTTGAGGAACACCATCACGTCGTCTTCGGGTTCGGCGAGCGTGCCGCCGTGTCGCAGGGTGGCGGCGACTGCGTCGGCGAGTTCGGCATGACGCCTGGCGAGCGCGGGCGCGAGTTGCGCCCACAGCACGGGGTCGTAGGCCGCGTTGGCGAGCACGAGGATGTACACGCCGAGACTGCGATGCGCGGCCAGCATGGCGGTGAGCCCGTCGGCGAAGCCTTGTTCGAGCGCGCTTGCGGACGCGAAGGGCGGAGAGGGGGGAGCCGGGTTCGTCATGGCGGGGCACTATAGCCGATCAGCCCCGGTTTCAAGCAGCCAAGTGGGAAACGACCAGGGCCGCATGCCGCGGCCCTGGATCGGCGCGGTGCCGGCCCTCAAAGTTCGCCGTTGGCCCCCGCCCGCATCACGCTGTCGAGCTTGTCACGAATGGCCATCGCGCCCTTGCGCAGTTCCGGCGTGATGCCCATCTGCTTGCCCGCCATGTCGAGCCAGGTCACATCCCAGTCCAGGGTCATGATCCAGATGTTCTTGTCCGCGTCTTCCATGACGGTGATGCGGCAGGGCAGGAACACGGCCATTTCGGGGATGATGCGCAACAGGTCGCGTGCAACCGCGATGTCGCAGAAGCTGTAGACCTCGACGCGCGGCGCGGTGTCGTCGTTGAGCACGGCCTTGAAATCCTTCCACATCAGGTTGTTGCCGACGTATTTCAGGTTCTCCTTGTTGGCGCGCAGCATCATCGATTCGACCACCTCGTCGAAGCTGAGTCCAGGCTTGACCTTGTACTTGATGGCGAAGTAGTTCATCGCCTCGCGCGCGTCCATCTGCATCATGTTGGCCATCATCGGCATGGCCAGCTGCAGCCAGCGTTTCTTCTCCTCGGGCTTGAGGATGCGGTTCATCTGATAGTCGCGGTAGGGCGGCGGCGGCGCCTGCTGGATCATCATCGGGCCATAGGGCGTGGGCACGACGCCGATCCAGCTGTTGGGGGAGATGCTGTTCAGATAGGGATTGGCGGCCGGCGCGGCGGGCTTGTCGGCGGCCAGCACGCTCAGGCTGAACAGCCCGGCGAGGGCGAGGGTGGCGATGCGCATCATGGCGTGTCTCCTCTGTTATTTCGGTATGGTTTTATCGTACGCACGCTGGCGCGCGCGTCAATGAGACATTCGCAGGCAACGGGGGCCTGCGCTTGCCTGTCAGCCCCGCTGGCGGAACCGGGCGTCGAGGGCGGCAAGTTCCTGCGCGGCGGCAACGAGATCGTCGCGCTCGGCGCAGGATTCGATGCGCGCCGCGCCGTCCTGCAGGGCGGTTGCCCGTACGCTCGCGGCGGCGCCGCGCAGGGCGTGCGCTTCCGTGCGGACGGTATCGGCGTCGCCGGCGTCGAGTGCCTGTTTCAGCGTGGCCAGGCTGGCTTCGGTGGTCTGGATGAAGACGGCGGCAAGCTCGTCTACCAGGCCCGGATTGCCGGGGTAGCGGGCTGCGAGCGTGGCGCGGTCGAACAGTGGTGCGGGCGTTTCGCCGGCGGGCAGCCATTGCGCGAGCAGCGCGGCAAGCGCGGACTCGGTATAGGGCTTGGACAGGTAGTCGTTCGCACCCGCCGCCAGGCAGGTTTCGCGAAAGCCCGCGCTGGCGTTGGCCGTGAGGGCGACGATGGGCAGCCGGCCGGTGTCGCCCGGCAGCTGGCGGATGCGCCGGGTGGCCTCGAGGCCGTCCATTTCCGGCATCTGCCAGTCCATCAGGATCAGGTCGAAATCTTCGTTTGCGAGGCGTTCGAGCGCCCGCGTGCCGCTGACGGCGATCGCGTAATCCAGGCCCATTTCGCCGAGCTGGTGGGCCAGCACTTTCTGGTTGACCGGGTGGTCTTCCACCATCAGGACGCGCCCGCGCAGCCGGGTTGCCACGGGCTGCGGCAATTCGACCAGGGGTAGCGTGGTGGGCGGCAGTAGCAGCATGAGGGTGAAGCAGCTGCCCTGGTCAGGCGCGCTGTCGACCACGAGGCGCCCCCCCATGAGCGTGGCGAGCTGGCTGCTGACCGCGAGCCCGAGGCCGGTGCCGCCGTAGCGGCGCGTGGTCGAGGAATCCGCCTGCGAGAAGGCCTGGAACAGGTAGGTGCGCGCCTCGCGGGAGATGCCGATCCCGGTGTCGCGCACACTGAAGCGGCAACCGATCTCGTTGCGCACGGTTTCGAACGCGAGGCGCAATTCGACTTCGCCGCTGTGGGTGAACTTGATCGCATTGTCGACCAGGTTGAGCAGGATCTGGCGAATGCGGGTGGGATCGCCGAGCAGCGCAGGCGGCGGGTCGGCGGGCAGGGCGAGGGTGAGGTGGAGATTCTTTTCCAGCGCGCGTGCCTGGAACAGCGCCACCACGCCCTGCATCAGTTCGACGGGCGAGAAGGCGACGTGTTCGATGGCGAGCTTGCCGGCCTCGATCTTCGAGAAGTCGAGAATGTCGTTGATGATGGTGAGCAGGCTTTCCGCCGAACTTTTCAGCGTGGCGACGTATTCGCGCTGCCGGCCGTCGAGCGGGGTTTTCAGCAGCAGGCTGCTCATCCCGAGGATGCCGTGCATCGGCGTGCGGATCTCGTGGCTGACGTTGGCGACGAATTCCGATTTGGCCCGCGCCATCTGCAATGCGGCTTCGCGCGCGGCTTCCTTGGCGGCTTCGGCGGCCCGTCGCTCGGAGACGTCGCGCATGATCGCCTGGATGACCGGTCTGCCTTCGAGCTGCATGGCGTGCAGCGCGATTTCCGTTTCGAAGATCGAGCCGTCCACGCGCCTGGCGCGCCAGTCCATCTCGGCATGGCCGGTCTCGCGCGCCTGGCCGATGGACTGCATGGCATGATCCAGGGCCATCCTGCCGTTCGCCTGGACGGCGGTACCCAGCTGCGGAATCGGCGTACGGAGGAATTCGCCCACCGATTGCATGCCGAACATCGAGAGCGTGGCCGGGTTGCAGTCGGTAAAGCCATGGTCGTCGAGAATCACCACCGCGTCGGAGTTGGTTTCGAACAGCGTCTGGTATTTCTTCTTCTCGGTTTCCAGCTGGCGCGTCTGGATCAGCAGCCGGCGGCTGACCAGTACCGCGACCAGCGCGGCCAGGAGGGTCGCGGCCAGGCCCAGCACCAGCATCAGGCGGCGTGTGGCCTGGTAGGCGACGTAGGTTTTGCCGAGCGCGGTTTCGTTGGCCTCGCGCTGCAGGCGCGTCATGTTGTCGAGCGCCTCGACCAGCTGGTTCTGCAGGGGAATGGCCTCGTCCTGCAGGTCGCGCAGGGCCTCGAAGTTGTTGCCGCTGAGCGCCTGTTCGACCACATTGAACATCACCGGCTGGTTGCTGAAGGTGACGTCGTCGATCTCGCGCATCAGAAAGTGTTCTTCCTGGGAATCGAGCATGGGCGCGAGCTGGCCGCGGTCCTTGGCGTAGCGCTCGCCGTATTCCAGGAATTCCATGAAAAGCTTGTCCTTTTCCCAGGGATCGTCCGTGACCACGATGTTGTGCATCAGGACCGCGCGGTCGCGCAGGGTGTCGCGCATGCGCGAAGCGAGGCGCGTCTTCACGTTGTTGACTGCCACGACCTTGGCCAGCTCGTCGTTCAGATCCGCCATCTGGGCGACGCCGAGTCCGATCACCGCCAGCATCATCGCCAGCGCGGCGGTAAAGCCGAGCCCGACGTTGAAGATCAGACTGCGCAAGGGGGAAGGCAGCATGATTGCCGATCAGTCGTGGGTGAAAACAAGGCTAGGCAAGCGAATGGCGCTGTCGGGTATCGGTCGGGTCATGCGCCGGTGCCGGAATCGGGCCTCAGGGGGAAGGGGCGGATGTTTCCGGGAGCGCGACCCGGCGCGCGCCGTCGAAGTGTTCGCGCCAATAACGATCGTCGAGACTGGATATCATGACGCTGCCGGTGCGGCTGCTGGTGGCATGCACGAAGCGGTTTTCGCCCAGGTAGATACCGACGTGCGAGAAGGTGCGCTGGAGCGTATTGAAGAAAACCAAGTCGCCCGGTTTGAGTTCGGACTGCGGGAGCGGCTGGGTGGCCTCGCTGATGGCCAGGCTGTCGCGCGGCAGCAGGACGCCGGTTGTCGTACGGAATACGTAATTGACGAAGCCGCTGCAGTCGAGCCCGGTCTCGGGCGAGTTGCCGCCCAGGCGGTAGGGGCTGCCGATCAGGCTGACGGCAAGCATGGGGACGTCTTCCGGCGTTTCGGCGCGTGCGGGCAATGCAAACAGCGCAGCCAGCAGCAACAGGGTGGAAACAGGCTTCATCGATGCGGAATCTGCTCTATATTGAAACGAGACTACGGTCGAAAGACGAACTGGCTTGAGCGAAGAGGAGAAGTACCATGAACGAAGTTACGCCCCCCAACGAAACAAGTATCCCGGAAAACCCGCAACTCGCGCAATGGCGCGATGAGGCGGCCGAAGCGGCAGCGTCACCTGACCTGCGGGAACGCGTGCGCGAACTGACCGCGCGTGCGTTGCATGATCGGAAGATGGGGCTGGAGGACGTGCGCGCGATCGTGGCGGCAATCACGGAAGGCGTGGGCAGCGGCCTGAGCGCGCGGGGCGGCGAGATGAAGGACGGCTTGAAACAGGCGGTCGCAGGCCTGGACGATGCGGTCGGCAGCGCGGCGCAGGCCGCTTCCTACACGATACGCGAAGCGGTCGAACAGGGCCGGGCATTCAAGGACAACGAACTCAAGGCGAGCCTCGAACAGCTCCGCGATCTGGAGTCGCAACTGGTCGAGGCCGTGAAGGCGACTGCGAAACAGTCGGGCGGCAAGCTCAAGGACGAACTGGAGCATCTGGGCGATCATCTCAAGATCAGCGGCACCCGCACGGGCGAGCAGGTGCGCGACGCGCTGCAGCAGTTCGCGGCCGGCGTCAAAACCGGTGGTGCGGCGGGACGTGCCGGGCTGGCCGAATCGGCGGGCGTGGCGAGCGAGCGCCTGTCGCAGGTGGCCAGCGGCGTGCTGGCCGCGCTGTCCGACTCGCTCAAGCGGCAAAGCGAACGCCTGCGCTCCTGACCATCGTTTTTCCGGCGGTCTGTCCGCCGGCGGCCTGCCGAGGCTACACTCGCCGGAGTCCTGATTCCAATAACGCCATAAACCATGCTCTGGGAAACCCTCTCGGTTGTGCGCGACCTGCCGCGCCTGCACGAAATCGCGTCGGTGATGATCCGCTACGGCTGGGGCGACCTCGTGCGCGTGCTCGGCATCAGCGGGGCGCTGGAACGCGCGGGCCGGGTGCTGCACTGGCACAGCACCAGCGAAGTCGTGCATCTCGAGGCGCCCGTGCGCATCCGGCGCGCGCTGGAGGAACTGGGGCCCACCTTCGTCAAGCTCGGTCAGCTGCTGGCGACCCGGGTGGACATGTTTCCGCCGCACTGGATCGCCGAATTCGAGAAACTCCACAGCCAGGTTCCGGCAGTGCCGTTCGACGCCCTGCGTGCCGATCTGGTGGCGGCGATCGGAGGGGATCCCGATACGGTGTTTGCCGCATTCGATCGCACGCCGCTGGCGGCAGCCTCCATCGCGCAGGTCTATCGTGCCCGGCTGCACGACGGCACGCAGGTGGTGGTGAAGATCCGCCGGCCCGGCATCGAAAGCGTGATCCGCGCCGATCTGCGCATCCTCGATCACGCCGCCAGGCTGCTCGACAGCGAGATGCCGGATATCCGCCGCTACGATCCGGTGCACATCGTTTCGCAGTTCCGCCGCTCGCTGCAGCGCGAACTGGATCTCGCCAAGGAAGCGCGCAACATCGACCAGTTCTCGCGCCATTTCGCTGACGAACCGCTGGTGAAGATCCCGCACGTGTACTGGGCGTACAGCAACCACCGCGTGATCGTGCAGGAGGAAATCGTCGGCGTGGCCGGGGTCGCGCCGGAGAAGCTGCGCGCGGCCGGACTCGACCCGCAGCTTCTGGCGGCGCGCGGCGCCGACGCGGTGTTGCGCATGGTCCTGGTGCACGGCTACTTCCACGCCGACCCGCACCCGGGAAACATGCTGTTCCTGCCGGACAACCGGATCGGCATGATCGACTTCGGCATGGTGGGCATGCTCACCGGAACGCGCCGCAACCAGATCGTCGACCTGCTGCACGCGCTGACGCGCAAGGACGAGCAGGCGCTGCTGCAGGTGCTGCTCGACTGGAGCGGGGACACGGTGCAGGACGAGGACCGGCTTGCCTACGACGTGGCCGAACTGCTGCAGAGCTACGACGACCTGCAGCTCAAGGACGTGCATATCGGCGGCCTGCTGAACGACATCACCGCGCTGATGCGCGACAACAACCTCATCCTGCCGGCCGACCTGACGCTGCTTTTCAAGACGCTGATCACGCTGGAGGGGCTGGGCCAGCAGCTCGATCCGAACTTCCACATGATCGACCACATCACGCCCTTCGTGGAGCGCATCATCCAGCAGCGCTATACGCCGGGGGCGTTGATGGCGCGCGGCCGCAAGAGCGTGAGCGAGGCGCTGGAAGTCCTGGCCGACCTGCCGCGGGATTTGCGGCACCTGTTGCGCGACGCCCGTCGCGGACGGGTGAAGGTCGACCTCGACCTGAAGCGGCTCGACCATTTCGGCCACCAGCTCGATCGCGCCAGCAACCGGCTGACCATGGGCATCCTCACCGCTTCGCTGGTGGTGGGGTCGAGCATCATCATGACGGTGAAGGGCGGGCCACAGCTGTTCGGGCTGCCGCTGTTCGGCCTGCTGGGCTTCCTGATCGCGTTCTTCAACAGCCTGTGGATCATCCTCTCGATCTGGCGATCGGGAAAGCACTGAGTCTCAGGCCAGGCGCACCGCGTCGGCTTCGACTATGGTGTCGGCCGCCAGTTGCGCGAGCGGAACGGGGCGGCCGAGCAGATAGCCCTGGACGTGCTCGATGCCCAGTTCCTCCACCTTCGCCAGCACGCTCTCCGTTTCCACGCCCTCGGCCACCAGCGAATAGCCGGCGTCGCTCATCATGCGCGCGAAGTCGGCGACCACGCGGGCCGCGCGATTCTCCTGTGCCAGCTTGCTGATCAGCGAGATGTCGAACTTGACCACGTCGACGGGCAGGTCGACCAGATAGCGCAGCGGCGAGTAGCCGGTGCCGAAATCGTCCATCGCGATGCGGAAGTGCACCGTGCGCAGCAGTTCGAGATAGGTGCTGACCTCCGCCATCTGCGTGATCAGCGAGGTCTCGGTGATCTCCAGCATCAGCGGATGGCGTGCGTTGTGGCGCGACAGTTCGAGCAGATGCGACACCACTTCGGCGCGCGAAATGGTCTGCGCCGACAGATTGATCGACACACCCACCCCTTCGGGCAGCTTGCTCGAGGCAAGGTCGGCGTCGATCTGCTGGATGACCGCGAGGTCGAATTCGGTTTCCAGCCGGCGGCTGCTGATCACCGGCAGGAACGCGCCGGGCATGATGAGATCGCCGTTGTAGCGGATGCGGGCAAGCGCCTCGTAGTAATCCAGCTTGCGGCTTGGCAGGGCGTGGATCGGCTGGTAGTGCATCTCGATCATGCCCGGCGTGGCCAGCGCCTGGAACAGCGCGCTGGTCTCGCGGCTGGCGACCAGCGTCTGCGCGGCGCGCTCGGTGTCCTCGCCGTACAGCGCGATGCGATTGCGGCCGGGCTGCTTGGCCGTGTACATCGCGATGTCGGCATGCTTGGGCAGATCGGCGATCTGCTCGTGCTGGCCCGGGCTGCAGAAGGCGATGCCGATGCTGATGCCGACCGGTTCGTTGATGCCGACGTCGCCGAACGACGCGGCCTCGATCAGGCTCTGGCAGCGCTGCGCGATCTGCTTGGCCTGGGTCGGCGTGGTGCGGGCGAGAAAGGTGGCGAATTCGTCGCCGCCCAGGCGATACAGCCGGTCGTTGGCGCGCAGTGCCATCACCAGCGCGTCGGCGATGATGGTCAGCACGCGGTCGCCCTTGGCGTGGCCGTACGTGTCGTTGATGGTCTTGAAGCGGTCGCAGTCGAACAGCAGGAAGGCGACGCCCTGCGGCGCATGCTTCAGCTCCTCCCGGAAGCGTTCCCAGTCCTCTTCGTAGGCGCGCCGGTTGTAGCAGCCGGTGAGCGCGTCCTGCCGCGCCTGCGAGCGGAATTCCCGGTTCTGGTGTTCGAGCGAACCGTGCAGCTCGCGCAACTGCAGCTGGTATTCGTGCAGCGAGCGCCGGATGGTGTCCAGCTCGGTGACGTGCATCGTCTGCGCGCGTGCCGCGGCAGGGCTGTAGCGGCCGCGCTGCATCGCCTCGATATCCTGGGAAAGCTGGTTCAGGGGGCGCACCAGCAGCCGGTTGTACACCGCAAACCCGAGCAGCGCGGTTGCCGCGAGCAGGACGAACAGGGCCAGCAGGGTGCGCGACATGATGGTCTGGAACCGGATCTGGTTGGGGTCGACGCGCGCGGCGAAGCGGATGCGCGAGAACAGATCGGCGGGCGCCAGGGTGTCGCCTGGTTTCAGGGCCAGCGAGACGCTCTTCAGGTCGACGAAATGGAAACTTTCGCGTTCCAGCAGTTCGGCCATGAAGTCGACCCGGATCAGGCCGTGCCCGAGCAACGCCCGATGCTGTTCGTCGCTGAACACCGGAAAGGCCTGATAGTAGGCGAGCGTGCCGCTTTCGTCGGCAAGCCAGGCGGTCGGCTGGAACGGCGTGACCGTGTCCGGCAGGCGGGGGGGAAAGCTCTGACGGGCTGGGCTGGGGGCCAGGAGATGGCCCAATGCGTCGTAGAGTGCCGCGCGGGTGTGGCGGCTTCTCAGCATGCCGCTTTCGTAGACGCGCTGGTCGCGCCAGTACGTGTAGTACTCGGGCATGACCAGTTGCTGACGGGTTTCGTCCCAATGCGTAAGCATCTCTCCCTGCGCCGCAGTGCGGCGATACAGGCGCTCGACCGCCGCCGCGAGTTCGGATTGCGCGGCGTCGCGGTTGCTGCTTTCGAGGTTGTGCGAGACGCTGCGCGTCTGCCAGGCGGCGAAACCGCCGATCAGGCTCACCATAACCAGCAGCCCGGTCACCAGCGCGAGCGCGATCTGCTTGATCGAGAAGGAGAGGTTGCGCATCATCGGGCAGGTGTCCCGCCGACGGCTGCGAGGAATTCGAGCGTATGTTGCAGCAGATCGAACTCGTGCTCGCCGTCCATGAAGTGATTTGCGCCTTTCACGATGACCATTTTCGCTCGGATGTGCTGCAATGCCTTCAGCCAGTTGTGCCCCAGCACGCTGTCCGAATCGCCCATGATCAGACGGGTTTCGACGGGCGCCTGTTTCAGGGCGGCCAGCGTGCGCGCCTGGTCCCAGCGTACGTACGACAGCAGTTCCGCAGGGGTGGTGGTGTATTTGCGGCAGAACGACAGGCTCCGGCTGATCAGGTCGCGCTGCTTGCGATGCACGCGATCCTCCAGCTGTGCGATCAGGTCGCGGCGATTGACTGTGCCGATCTGGGCTTCGATCAGGGAAGTGCCGATATAGGCTTTTACGGCCGGATCGGGGCGGCCGGAGAGATAGGCCAGCAGCTGCAGGCTGCCGAAGCTGTGACCGAACAGCACGACGGACCGGTACCCCTGCGCCTTCAGCCACAGCACCCAGCGCGCGATCTCGTCCACGTCGTCGTCGAGGCTGTGCTTGTGAATGGCCTCGCAGGCCAGACTTTGCGCGCGCGACGGGATGTTGAGACTGAGCGTGGGCATGAGCACCGTATAGCCGGCGTCGTGCAGGCCGCTGGCCAGGCTGGCTATGGTAGGAAAGTCGCGCGTTTGCAGGAAACCGTGAACCAGCAGCACCGCGGGTTTGTCGCGGTCGCCTACCAGATAGGTCGCACTGGCAACGATGTCGGGGCGAACGGTTTGCGTGACGACGGCGGCCTGGGCGGCCGGAAACACCCAGCACAGCAGGCAGAACAGGGCAAGTCGCATGGCGGTCTGTTTAGACTGAATCAATGGACCTAACGGCCATAACTGCGGCGCGCTGAAGGGGACGGCAGCCCGATGTTACACTCCGGCCAGAGTGTGCATGCAGACATGTTCGACCTGAAAAACCTGTTTTCCGCCGAGGGCGCGTGCGCCGCGGCCCTGCCCGGATGGCGGGCGCGCCCGCAGCAACTGGCCATGGCGGAGGCGGTCGAACGGGCCATCGCCGGCAACGGCGTGCTGCTCGCCGAAGCCGGCACCGGCACCGGCAAGACCCTGGCCTACCTGATACCTTCGCTGCTCTCGGGGGGAAAGGTGGTGATTTCCACCGGCACCAAGGCACTGCAGGACCAGCTGTTCCACCGCGACCTGCCGGCCGCGCGCCGCGCGCTGAAATCGCCGGTGAAAGTCGCCTTGCTGAAGGGCCGCGCCAACTACGTCTGCCATCACCACCTGCAGCGCAATCTGGCGGACGGCCGCTTCACCCAGCGCGACGACGCGGCCTGGCTGCACAAGATCGCGCGCTTCGCCGAAACCACCGCCAGCGGCGACCGCGCCGAGGCCGAAGGCATCCCCGAGGACGCCAACGCCTGGCATTACGCCGTGTCCAGCCGCGACACCTGCCTGGGCAGCGACTGCGCGCATTTCAAGGAATGCTTCGTCATGCAGGCGCGCAAGGCCGCGCTCGACGCCGAAGTGGTCGTCGTCAACCACCACCTGTTCTTTGCCGACCTCTGGCTCAAGGACGAAGGCGTCGCCGAGCTCCTGCCCGCGTGCAACACCGTCATCCTCGACGAGGCCCACCAGCTCGCCGAAACCGCCGCGCAGTTCTTCGGCCAGACGCTGTCCACCGCCCAGCTCCTCGACCTGGCCGGCGACACCAAACGGCTGGCGGCGGTCAAGGCGGGCGATTTCCCGGCGCTGCGCCGCGCGGCCGAGGATCTTGCCAAGGCCACCCGCGACGCGCGCCTGGCCTTCCCGCAGAACCCCGTCAAGGCGACGCTGGCCGACCTCGGGCGCTACGACCAATGGCCCGACGCTCTGGCCGGCCTGTCCGACAGCCTCGGCGAGCTCGCCCGCCTGCTCGAAACCCAGGCCGAGCGCGACGCCGACCTGAAGAACTGCTTCGAGCGCACGCAGGCCGTGCAGGCGCTGCTGGCCAGCTGGCAGCGCGAGGACGATCCCGCCCAGCCGCGCGTGCGCTGGGCCGAAACCACGATGAGCTCGCTGTTGCTGCACGCCACGCCGCTGTCCGTCGGCACGCAGTTCGGCGCCAGGCTCACCGAGCGTGTCCAGGCCTGGATCCTCACCTCGGCCACGCTCTCCGTCGGCGGCGACTTCGCGCACCTGAAATCGCGCCTCGGCATCGAAGACGCCGACACGCTCAGCGTCGACAGCCCCTTCGACTACCCGCGCCAGGGCGTCCTCTACGTGCCGCAGGGCCTGCCCGCGCCCAACACGCCCGAATTCACCGAAGCCGTCGTCGAGGCCGCGCTGCCGGTGCTTGAAATCAGCCGCGGCCGCGCCTTCATCCTCTTCACCAGCCTGCGCGCGCTGGACAAGGCCCGCAGCCTGCTGGATGCCGCGTTCAAGTTCCGCGGCTGGGAGTACCCGTTGCTGGTGCAGGGCGACGCGCCCAAGAACGAACTCCTCGCCCGTTTCCAGCAGGCCGGCAACGCCGTGCTGCTCGGCAGCCAGAGTTTCTGGGAAGGCGTCGACGTGCCCGGCGACGCGCTCTCCGTCGTCGTCATTGACAAGCTCCCCTTCCAGCCGCCGGACGACCCAGTCGTTTCCGCACGCATCGCGCACCTGGAAAAAAGCGGCGGCAAGCCTTTCATGGACTATCAGCTGCCGCACGCCGCCATCACCCTGAAGCAGGGCGCGGGGCGGCTGATCCGTACCGAGACCGATCGCGGCGTGCTGATGATCTGCGACACGCGGCTGGCGGACAAGCCGTATGGGCGCCTGCTGCTGAACGCGCTGCCGGCGATGACGCGGACGCGGAAACTGGAGGTGGTGGGGCGGTTTTTTGCTTCACATGACGTAGGCGCGGAGCACCACTGAGTAGTTTCTGGCTTTGCGGGACCACTGACCGTTGGCCGGGGGTGGCCCGGCGGCCAGTCACTTTTCTTGTCTCGCCAAGAAAAGTAACCAAAAGAAGGCGACCCCGACAGCCCCGAATTCCCGAAGCTCAAGCGCGCCGGACGGGCGGCAAAGAACTCGCCCCGCCTTGCTGTTTTGATTTTGTTTTTTGTGGGCGGGGCTCAGACACCTTTGCCGCTGATCCGCCCGCCGCACTTGATCTTCGGCGGGGCTGTAAGGGGAGGAAGGTCAAAACCAGGGTGGTGGTGACTAGGCGGTTGTGCGCTTTTGCACAAGGCCTGCCATGGAGTTTAAGAGTACTTCGCGGTGACATAAACCGCGCCGGCGATCAAAGCCAGGAATAACAAGCCGCCTACAGCCCTTGCAATTCGTACCCACCGCCGTTTTTTTGCTGCCTTGTCGATAGCAATATCAGTAGCCGCAAGGACAGCAAGTTCAGCAAAATCGTCAATCATATTGGGCACCCCATATCAGAATTGGCAGACACACCATCATTGGCCTGGTTTTGACTTTCGGCCCTTCTCAGTCCCGCCCGGCAGGTCCGGTTTCCGGGGTTTCGGGAATGAGCAGGGTCGCCTTTTCTTTGGTTACTTTCCGTTGTCCTGCTTTGGCAGGACAACCATCAAAGCAGCGGCGAAGCAAAAGAAAGTGACTAGCCGCCGGGCATACGATTCCACACGCGCTTCAGCGCGTAGTGGATCGGAGTCCCTTTAGGGGCTACCCCCGGCCAACGGTCGGCAGCCTACTAAGCACTCAGCCACAAAGAGCAAACTTCACAACCCCTGCACAAACCCCAACACCTCCGCCGCATGTCCCGGCGCCTTCAACCCGCGCCAGCTCTTCACCAGCTTCCCATTCACATCGAACACGAACGTGCTGCGCTCCACCCCGCGCACCTGCTTGCCGTACATGTTCTTCAGCTTCATCACGCCGAACAGCTCGCAGACTTTCTCGTCGGTGTCGGCCAGGAGTTCGAAGGGGAAGCCGTGCGCGGCCTTGAAGCCTTCGTGCGACTTGAGACTGTCGCGCGAGACGCCGACGACGATCGTGCCGGCCATGCCGAAGTCCTTGTAGAGATCACGGAATTCCTGGCCTTCGAGGGTGCAGCCGGAGGTGTTGTCCTTGGGATAGAAGTAGACGACGATGTTCTTGCCGCGATGGTCGGAGAGTTTGAAAGTCGTGTTGCCGGTGGACGGCAGTTCGAAATCCTGGATGACGGGGTCGCTCATGGTGGGCCTTTCTTAACGGGTGGAGGATTTCAGCAGCACGACCACGGCACCCGCGCCGCCGTCGACGGTGCGCGCCTGGCAGAACGCGAGCACGTCCTCGCGCTGCGTGAGCCAGTGGCGCACCTTGTTCTTCAGTACCGGCAGGCGGTTTTTCGAGCCGTGGCCCTTGCCGTGGATGATGCGTACGCAGCGCCGGTCTTCGCGCATGCAGCGGTTGAGGAAGGCGGCCAGTGCCACGCGCGCCTCGTCGCCGGTGTGGCCGTGCAGGTCGAGCTCACCCTGGATGACCCAGCCGCCGCGCCGGAGTTTCCGCAACGCGGCGGCGGGCACGCCGGGGCGCGAGAAGAACAGCTCTTCGCCGGTGGAGACGGCGGCTTCCCAGTCCCACGGATCGGACAGGGCGTCGATCAGGACCTGCCGCTCGTCTGCATGACGCTGACGGGCGATGGGCTTGGGGCGCGGACGCGCGCGTTCGGCCCGGTCGGATGGCGGCAGGGGCACGGCGTCGGCGACGGCGCGGCGGAACAGCAGGGCGCCGTCCGACTGGGGGTGGGGCTTGTGCGGCGCCTGATGCAGCGTGGCGGGTCGCGCCGCCTGCTCGCGCAGCGCGCGGCGCACGCGCGCCAGCGCCTCGAAGGAGGCGGGGGCGAGCGCACTGCCGCGGGCGCGTTTCATGCCATCGGACTGGACGCTCAGGCCTTGCCGAGCGCGTCCAGGTAGCGCTCGGCATCGAGCGCGGCCATGCAGCCGGTGCCGGCGCTGGTGACGGCCTGGCGGTAGATGTGGTCCTGCACGTCGCCGGCGGCGAACACACCCTCGATATTGGTCGCGGTGGCGTTGCCCTTGTTGCCACCCTGGGTGACGATGTAGCCGCCTTCCAGCGTGAGCTGGCCCTCGAAGAGGCTGGTGTTGGGCTTGTGGCCGATGGCGATGAAGACACCCGTGAGCGCGATGTCTTTCGTGCTGCCGTCCCTGGTGCTCTTGATGCGCATGCCGGTGACGCCGGTCTTGTCGCCCAGCACTTCGTCCAGCGTGCGGTCGAGTTCGAGTGTGATCTTGCCTTCCTTGACCTTTTCCATCAGATGGTCGACGAGGATCTTCTCCGACTTGAAGGTGTCGCGGCGGTGCACCACGGTGACGTGGCGGGCGATGTTGGCGAGATAGAGCGCTTCCTCGACCGCGGTGTTGCCACCGCCGATCACGGCGACGTCCTGGTTCTTGTAGAAGAAGCCGTCGCAGGTGGCGCAGCCCGACACGCCCTTGCCCATGAAGGCCTGTTCCGACGGCAGGCCCAGATACATGGCCGAGGCGCCGGTGGCGATGATGAGCGCATCGCAGGTGTAGGTGCCGGCGTCGCCGATCAGGGTGAAGGGCTTTTCGGTCAGCTTGGCGGTGTGGATCTGGTCGAAGATGATTTCGGTGTTGAAGCGTTTGGCATGGCGCTCGAAGCGGTCCATGAGCTCGGGACCCTGCACGCCGTCGACGTCGGCCGGCCAGTTGTCGACGTCGGTGGTGGTCATCAGCTGGCCGCCCTGCTGCAGGCCGGTGATGACGACCGGGGAGAGGTTGGCGCGCGCGGCGTACACGGCCGCCGAATAACCGGCGGGGCCGGAACCGAGGATGACGAGTTTGTGGTGTTGGGTGCTCATGGCTAAGGCAGTCTGGTCTGGGTGAGTAAAGAGGGGATTCTAACCAAACTTGGCGGCGCCTATTCCACGCTGCCAGTCCGGTAAGCCTGACCGTTATAATCGGGACACTTCCGCACGTTTCAAGATCCCATGGCGCGTCCCGCACCCCGTTCGTCCGCTGCCCCCCTGTCGCCCCGCATGCAGCGCCTGCTGCGCGAGGCGCGGGCGATCCTGGTGGGCTTCGCCGCCTTGCTGCTGGCGGCGATCCTGGCGACGCACGACCTGGCCGATCCCGGTTTCTCGACCACCGGCGACGGCGGGGCCCTTCACAACCTGGGCGGCAGCGCAGGCGCCTGGCTGTCCGATCTGCTGCTGATGCTGTTCGGCGTGTCCGCCTGGTGGTGGGTGGTGCTGGCGGCGGGCTACGTGATCCATATCTTCCGCCATCTCGACGACACGCCGCTCGCCTCCGGGCGGCAGCGCGGGCTGCGGCTGGGCGGCTTCGCCCTGCTGCTGACGGCAAGCACCGGGGTGGAATGGCTGCGTACCTGGCACTGGGCGGCGGCGCTGCCCGATGCGCACGGCGGCGTGCTGGGCGCGGGCATCGGCGGTGCGGCAGGGGGGCTGCTCGGCTTCACCGGCGGATCGCTGCTTCTGCTGCTGCTGATGGCGGTGGGCTTCAGCCTCTTCACCGGCGTGTCCTGGCTGGAAATGGCCGAACGCACCGGCGAATGGGTGGAACGCGCCTGGTGGAAAGCGATCCAGACCTGGCAGGCCTACCGCGACCGCAAGCTCGGCGAAGTGGCGGTGCAGAAGCGCGAGGCCAAGGTCCAGGTAGTGAAGAAGAAAATCGAGGAAGCGCCACCCATCCGCATCGAACCGGTGGTGAAGGAAATCCCGCAGTCCGAGCGCGCCGTCGCCGAGAAGCAGGCGCCGCTGTTCTCCGATCTGCCCGATTCGCCGCTGCCGCCGCTGCATCTGCTCGACCCCGCCGACGAGGTGGTGGAAACCGCGAGCGCCGAGGCGCTGGAATTCACCTCGCTGATGATCGAGCGCAAGCTCGCCGAATTCGGCGTCGAGGTGAAGGTGGTGTCGGCCTCGCCCGGTCCGGTCATCACGCGCTACGAGATCGAGCCGGCGGTGGGCGTGAAGGGCAGCCAGATCGTCAACCTGGCCAAGGACCTGGCGCGCACCCTGTCGGTGATCAGCATCCGCGTGGTCGAGGCGATTCCCGGCAAGCACACCATGGGGCTGGAGATTCCCAACCCCAAGCGGCAGATCGTGCGCTTGAGCGAGATTCTCGGTTCCAAGGCCTATCACGACAGCGCCAGCCCGCTCACCGTCACCCTTGGCAAGGACATCGCCGGCAATCCCGTGGTGGCGGATTTGGGAAAAATGCCGCACCTGCTGGTCGCCGGCACCACCGGCTCAGGCAAGTCGGTCGGTGTCAACGCCATGATCCTGTCGCTGGTGTACAAGTCCGATCCCTCGGCCGTGCGCATGATCATGGTCGATCCCAAGATGCTGGAACTGTCCATCTACGAGGGCATTCCGCACCTGCTCGCGCCGGTGGTCACCGACATGAAGCAGGCCGCCAGCGCGCTCAACTGGTGCGTGGCCGAGATGGAGCGCCGCTACAAGCTGATGTCGGCGGTCGGCGTGCGCAACCTCGCCGGCTACAACCAGAAGGTGCGTGACGCGAAGAAGGCCGGGACGCCGTTGACGCATCCCTTCAGTCTCACGCCGGACAACCCCGAGCCGCTGGACACCATGCCGATGATCGTGGTGATGATCGACGAACTCGCCGACCTCATGATGGTGGTCGGCAAGAAGGTCGAGGAGCTCATCGCGCGGCTGGCGCAGAAGGCGCGCGCCGCCGGCATCCACCTCATCCTCGCCACGCAGCGCCCGAGCGTGGACGTGATCACCGGCCTCATCAAGGCGAACATTCCCACGCGCATCGCATTCCAGGTGTCGAGCAAGATCGACTCGCGCACGATTCTGGATCAGATGGGCGCCGAGGCGCTGCTGGGGCAGGGCGACATGCTCTACCTGCCGCCCGGTAGCGGCCTCCCGCAGCGGGTGCACGGCGCCTTCGTGTCGGATAACGAGGTGCACCGCGTGGTCGATTACCTCAAGTCGCTGGGCGAACCGGACTACATCGAAGGCGTGCTCGAATCGCCGGAAGAGGCGGGCGAGGGCGGCGGCGAATACGGCGAGGCCGGCGCCGAAGCCGATCCGCTCTACGACCAGGCGGTCGCCTACGTGCTGAAGACGCGCCGCGCCTCGATTTCCTCGGTGCAGCGCCAGCTGCGCATCGGCTACAACCGCGCCGCGCGCATGATCGAGGATATGGAACGTGCCGGCCTCGTCTCGGCGATGCAGTCCAACGGCAACCGCGACGTGCTCGCCCCGGGCGGCGACGCATGAACTTCTACGCACTGATTCCCGCCGCGGGCGCCGGCACCCGCATGGGCGGCATGGTCGAAAAGCAGTACCTCGACCTCAACGCCGTGCCCATGATCGCGCACGCCATGATGGTGCTGGCGCGCGAGCCGCGCATCGCCAAACTGTTCGTCGTGCTGTCGCCCACCGACAGGCGCTGGAACGACTACGCCTGGCAGGGCTGGGAAGAACGCATCGAAGTGCTGCGCTGCGGCGGCGCGACGCGCGCCGAGACCGTGCTGAACGGCCTCGACGCCATCGCGAAAGTCTGCGCGCCCGACGACTGGGTGCTGGTCCACGACGCCGCGCGGCCCTGCCTGCCGGACGCAATGCTGGGCAAGCTGCTCGACGAAGTCGCCGACGACCCGGTCGGGGGGCTGCTCGCCGTGCCGGTGGCCGACACGTTGAAGCGTGCCGCGCCCGACGCGGCATCGGGCGCGCGGGCCGAGGCCACCGTGCCGCGCGCCGGCCTGTGGCAGGCGCAGACGCCGCAGATGTTTCGCCACGCCACGCTGACCGCAGCCTTGCGCGCCGCCGGCAGCGACATGACCGACGAAGCCTCGGCCATCGAGCAACTGGGCCTGCAGCCGAGGCTCGTCGAATCCGACAGCCGCAACCTCAAGGTCACCTGGCCGCAGGACCTGGAGCTGGCGAGCCTGATCCTGAGGAAACTGCATGAGTGACATCCGCATCGGCCACGGCTTCGACGTGCACGCGCTGGTCGAAAACCGCAAGCTCATCGTCGGCGGCGTCGACATTCCCTTCGAGCGCGGCCTGGCCGGCCATTCCGACGCCGACGTGCTGCTGCACGCCATCTGCGACGCACTGCTGGGCGCCGCGGGCCTCGGCGACATCGGCCGCCACTTCCCCGACACCAGCGCCGAGTTCAAGGGCATCGACAGCCGCATCCTGCTGCGCCGCGTCGCCGGGCAGCTGCACGAGCGTGCCTGGCAGGTCGCCAACGTCGACGCCACGATCATCGCGCAGGCGCCGAAGATGGCGCCGCACATCGCGCGCATGACCGCGCACATCGCCGACGACCTCGGCATCGCCATCGATCGCGTCAACGTCAAGGCGACCACCACCGAAAAGCTCGGCTTCACCGGGCGCGGCGAAGGCATCGCCGCCGAGGCGGTGTGCCTCATCGTGCGTGGCTGACGCCTCCTACCCGGAGCTTCCGGCGCAGCCGGAAACGCAACGCCTATTTTTTGCGCTGTGGCCCGACGACGCCACCCGCGACGCCCTCAACCGTACCGGCAAGTGGTTGCACCAGCACTGGGGCGGCCGCCGCATGCGCGCCGACACCCTGCACCTGACCCTGGCGTTTCTGGGCAATACCGCCGTCGAAGCATGCGATGCCCTGCTGCCGCACATCGAGGCGATCCACGCCGAGTCCTTCGAGCTGCGGCTCGACCGCGCCGGCCACTGGCCGCACAACCGCATCGGCTGGCTGGGCTGTTCGGCGTGGCCCGAACCACTCGCCGACCTGGCCGATCGCCTGCACGACGTGTTGCGCATTTCGGGTACGGCATTCGACGCCAAACCCTTCGTCCCGCACGTCACCCTGCTGCGCAATACGCCGGGCGGGCCGGTGCCGGCGTGTACGCCGGTGGCATGGCCGGTGCACGATTTCGTGCTGGTGGCTTCGCGCACCGATGCGGAGGGGGCGCACTACGACATCGTCAAACGCTGGATGCTCGATTCAGGCGACGCACTATAGAATCGCGCGATTCGAGTGAACACGTCCGGATTGCCCGCCATGCCAGAATTCAGCAAGGAACTCAATGCGCTGCTAGACGCGCGGTTTCCGATATTGGTGTGCGAGACCCATGAAGAAGTGCGTTTGCTGGCCACACTGCAGGAAACCTGCAACCTGCGCGGCATGCCCCTGTTTGTCTGGAGTCTGGCTGATGGATTGAAGCGCAGCACCGAAACGAACGCGATCTACAACACCAGCGAACTGACCGATGCCTTGAAGCACGTGGACGGGACGCCGCAGAATGGCCTGTACGTCTTCCTGGATGCCCACCCTTTCCTGAACAATCCCCTGAACGTCCGCCTGGCACGGGAAATTGCCTTCGATCACCATCGACGCGACCGCACCGTGATGTTCATCAGCCACAGCCTCGAATTGCCGCCGGATCTGGCGCGCATGTCGGCGCGCGTGGCCATGCCGGGGGTCTCGGCGGATCGCGTGCGTACCCTGTTGAAAGAGGAACTGGATCGTTGGCAACGGGATAGGCGCAGCAGCCTGCACATCGATCGCGAGGTATTGCCGCTATTGGTGCATCAGCTTGCGGGTCTGGGGGAAGAAGAAGCCAGGCGCCTGATTCGCCAGGCCATCAACGAGGATGGCAAGCTCGATCTCAAGGACGTCAAGGGGATCGCACGTTTCAAGCAGACGCAGCAGGCCAGCTTGCTGGAACTGGAGCTGACTGATACGACGCTGGACGACGTAGGCGGGTTTGCGCGGCTCAAGACCTGGATCGGGCAACGGCAGGCCGTATTCCAGAATCCCGCGCTGGCGCCCGGATTGCCCGTACCCAAGGGCATCCTCCTGCTCGGCGTGCAGGGCGCGGGCAAGAGCCTGGTCGCCAAGGCCGTGGCGGGCAGCTGGAAGCTGCCCTTGCTGCGGCTGGATTTCGGCGCGCTTTACAACAAGTTCATAGGCGAAACCGAAAAGAATTTGCGGCAGGCGCTGGACGAAGCTGCGCGCATGACGCCTTGTCTGCTCTGGATGGACGAAATCGAGAAAGGACTGTCTGCGGGCGACTCGGATGATGGCGTGTCGCAGCGTCTGCTGGGCACTTTGCTGACCTGGCTGAGCGAGCGGGAAGAATCGGTATTCGTTGTCGCGACCGCCAACGACATCGGCAAATTGCCGCCCGAATTGTTGCGCAAGGGCCGGTTCGACGAAATTTTCTTCGTCGATCTGCCCACGCCGCAGGTGCGCGCGGTCATTCTCGGCTTGCATCTCGCAAAGCGCCGTCTCGAACAAGGGAATTTCGGGATGGCGCGACTTGTTGAGCTTACGGAAGGATTCTCCGGGGCCGAGATCGAGCAGGCCATCATCGCAGCGCAATACGCAGCGCTCGCAGAGAATGCAACAGCGACACAGGCGCATCTCGAACTTGAATTGCAGCAGACCCGCCCCCTGTCTGTCATCCGGGCCGAGGATATCGCCAGCCTGCGCGACTGGGCGCGGCAGCGCTGCGTGCCTGTCGACTAGGTCGCTGCGACAGAAAAGTTCGTGTTGCGGCGGCAGTCGCTCGACAGTCGCGTGAGCTTTCGGTTATGATGCGCCCCGCATTAGGCGCGTAGCTCAGCTGGTTAGAGCACCACCTTGACATGGTGGGGGTCGTTGGTTCGAGTCCAATCGCGCCTACCAATCACATCGGGTCGGCATGAGCCGGTCTTAAATGGGGGCAAGGCCCCTCTGGAGGTTGCGAAATGTCACCGCGAACTAGCAAGGCAGTCACTGGATAACCACCGGCGCATTGCTGTTCGCAGTCATTTCTGCATCCTTCTGTAGTACGTAAAGCGCGGCCGGTCCGCGCTTTTTCATTTCTGGAGTCTGGTCATGGTCAACGTCACGCTTCCCGATGGTTCGGTCCGACAGTTCGATGCGCCGGTGACGGTCGCGCAGGTGGCGGCAAGCATCGGCGCGGGGCTCGCCAAGGCGGCGCTCGCGGGCAAGGTGGACGGCAAGCTCGTCGACACCAGCCACACGATAGCCGCCGATGCCCAGCTTGCGATCGTCACGGCCAAGGATGCCGAGGCGCTCGATCTCATCCGCCACGACGCCGCGCATGTGATGGCGCAGGCGGTGCAGGAGCTTTATCCCGGCACCCAGGTGACGATCGGCCCGGCGATCGAGGACGGCTTCTACTACGACTTCGCGCGCGAAACGCCCTTTACGCCGGAAGATTTGGCCGCCATCGAAAAGCGCATGGACGAGATCGTCAAGCGCGACCTGCCGATCCAGCGCGAAGTGTGGGAGCGCGAGGAGGCCAAAAAGGCCTTCGCCGCCCTCGGCGAGACCTACAAGGTGCAGATCATCGAGGACATCATCAAGCCCGGCGAGGAACTGTCCATCTACCGCCAGGGCGACTGGTTCGACGTCTGCCGCGGCCCGCATCTGCCGTCGACCGGCAAGCTGCCGCGCGCATACAAGCTGATGAAGCTGGCCGGCGCCTATTGGCGCGGCGATTCCAAGAACCCGATGCTGCAGCGCATCTACGGCACCGCCTGGGCGAAGAAGGAAGACCTCGAGGCCTACCTGCACCGCCTGGAAGAAGCCGAGAAGCGCGATCACCGCCGGCTGGCCAAGCAGCTCGACCTCCTGCACATGCAGGACGAGGCGCCGGGCATGGTGTTCTGGCATCCCAAGGGCTGGATCGTCTGGCAGCAGATCGAGCAGTACATGCGGCAGAAGTTCGTCGAGTACGGCTACCAGGAAGTCCGCACGCCGGCGGTCATGGACAAGAGCCTGTGGGAAAAATCCGGCCACTGGGACAACTACCGCGACAACATGTTCACCACCGCCTCGGAAAACCGCGACTACGCGGTCAAGCCGATGAACTGTCCCGGCCACGTGCAGATCTTCAATTCCGGCCTGCATTCCTACCGCGAACTGCCGCTGCGACTGGCCGAGTTCGGTTCCTGCCACCGCAACGAACCCTCGGGCGCGCTGCACGGCATCATGCGCGTGCGCGGCTTCACCCAGGACGACGCGCACATCTTCTGTGCCGAAGAGCAGGTCGAGCAGGAGGTCGCCGACTTCATCGTCATGCTGCAGAAGGTCTACACCGATTTCGGCTTCAACGACGTCCTGGTCAAGCTCTCGACCCGGCCCGACAAGCGCGTCGGCTCGGACGAAAGCTGGGACAAGGCCGAAGCTGCGTTGGCCGCCGCGCTGGAAAAGAACGGGCTCGCCTTCGACCTGCAGCCGGGCGAGGGCGCGTTCTACGGTCCCAAGATCGAGTTCACGCTGAAAGACACGCTGGGCCGGCTGTGGCAGTGCGGCACCATCCAGCTGGATTTCAACCTGCCGGTCCGGCTGGGGGCGGAATACGTCGCCGAGGACAACAGCCGCAAGATCCCGGTGATGCTGCACCGCGCCATCCTCGGTTCGATGGAGCGCTTCATCGGCATCCTGATCGAGCACCATGCGGGCAATTTCCCGTTGTGGCTGGCACCGGTGCAGGCCGTGGTGCTCAACATCAGCGACAAACAGGCCGAATTTGCGGAAAAAGTCACAGCGCGGCTGCGGGAATCCGGCATTCGGGCGGTCTCCGACTTGAGTAATAACAAAATTACCTATAAAATCCGGGAACATAGCTTGCAAAAGCTGCCTTATCTGCTGGTCGTCGGCGACAAGGAAATGGAAGCCGGCGCGGTTTCCGTCCGTGCACGTGGCAACCAGGATCTGGGACAGCTGGGTTTGGATGACTTCATCGCGCGCCTGAAACAGGAAACGCAGGCGCGCCAATAAGAGCGGTCAAACAAGGCGTTGGGGCATCGTCCCGCGCCTTGATTTATTTTGATCGGGTTTGCCCGGGCGCCTGGCGCCGGGTTTTGATTTTGGAGAACGGCTCATCGCGACAGAAAAGAAGCAGACACGCATCAACGGTGAAATTACATCCCCTGAGGTGCGTTTGGTCGGTGTGGAAGGCGAACAGCTTGGCATCGTGAAGATCTACGATGCATTGCGTCAGGCGGAAGAAGCAGACCTGGACCTGGTGGAAATTGCGCCGACGGCGCAGCCGCCCGTGGTCAAGATCATGGACTACGGCAAGTTCAAGTACCAGGAAAGCAAGAAGCAGCACGAAGCCAAGCTCAAGCAGAAGCAGGTGCAGATCAAGGAAATCAAGTTCCGTCCGGGTACCGACGAAGGCGATTACCAGATCAAGCTGCGCAACCTGATCAAGTTTCTGGAAGAAGGCGACAAGACCAAGATCACGCTGCGTTTCCGGGGGCGCGAAATGGCCCACCAGGAAATCGGCATGGCCCAGTTGAAACGGGTGGAAGCCGACCTGGCCGAGCATGGCGTGGTCGAGCAGTTCCCGAAGATGGAAGGCCGCCAGCTCGTGATGATGCTGGCGCCCAAGAAGAAAGCGGTTACCAAGGCCTGAAGGCCGGGGGATTGCACGAGACAGGCGTGTCTCGGCTCATTCGAGCAAAAACGCCGGACAAGTGGGGTTGGGTAGTTGAAGCATTCCGCGCCGCGGAGTCACCTGATCACATGCAATAAAGGAAATCATCATGCCTAAGATGAAAAGCAAGAGCGGCGCCGCCAAGCGGTTCCGCGCGCTGGGCGGCGGCGGCTTCAAGCGCTCGCACGCCTTCATGCGTCACATCCTCACCAAGAAGAGCACCAAGCGCAAGCGTCAGCTCCGCGGGATGGAAACCGTCAACGCCAGCAACCACAAAGCGGTTGCGCGGATGTTGCCCTACGCATAAAGGAGACCGACCATGCCACGCGTCAAACGGGGCGTAACCGCCCGCGCCAGCCACAAGAAAATCCTCGACGCCGCCAAAGGCTATCGCGGTCGCCGCAAGAACGTCTTCCGCGTCGCCAACGAAGCGGTGATGAAGGCGGGCCAGTATGCCTACCGCGACCGCCGTCAGCGCAAGCGCCAGTTCCGTGCACTGTGGATCGCCCGCATCAACGCGGCAGCCCGCCAGCACGGCCTGACCTACAGCGTATTCATGAACGGCCTGAGCCGTGCCGAAATCGGCGTCGACCGCAAGGTGCTGTCCGACATCGCGATCTTCGACAAGGATGCCTTTGCCAAGATCGTCGATCAGGTCAAGGCCAAGCTTGCTGCGTAAGCGGCACCGAAGCAACAAGAAAAGGCCGCAAGGCCTTTTTTTGTTTGTGTGAGATTCGAGAAAATTTCGCCATGCGAACACCCAACGAAATCGTCGCCGAAGCCCTCGCCGCCATCCACGGCTGCGCCGACCTGCAGTCGCTGGAACAGGTCAAGGCGGGCTACCTGGGCAAGAGCGGCCAGCTCACCGAACTGCTGAAATCCCTGGGCGGCATGCCCGCCGAAGACCGCAAGACCGCCGGCGCGCGCATCAACGAAGCCAAACAGGCGGTGGAAGCGGCGCTCAAGGACAAGCGCGAGGCCCTGCAGCAGGCCGAGCTCGACCGCCAGCTCGCGGCCGAGACGCTGGACGTGACCCTGCCGGGACGCGGCCTCGGTCGCGGCGGGCTGCACCCGGTGTCGAAGACGCTGTCGCGCATCCAGGCGCTGTTCCATTCCATCGGCTTCGAGGTCGCCACCGGCCCCGAGATCGAGACCGATTTCTACAACTTCACCGCGCTCAACATTCCCGAAGACCATCCGGCGCGCGCGATGCACGACACCTTCTACCTGCAGAGCGGCGAACTGCTGCGCACCCACACCTCGCCGGTGCAGGTGCGCTTCATGCAGAAGCACCAGCCGCCGCTGCGCATCATCGCGCCCGGCCGCGTCTACCGCTGCGACTCCGACGTGACCCATACCCCCATGTTCCACCAGGTCGAAGGCCTGTGGGTCGACGAGTCGGTGTCCTTCGCCGACCTCAAGGGCGTGCTGGCCGATTTCATGCGCAACTTCTTCGAGCGCGACGACCTGCCGGTGCGCTTCCGCCCCTCGTTCTTCCCCTTTACCGAACCCTCGGCCGAAATGGACATCGGCTGCGTGATGTGCGGCGGGGAGGGCTGTCGCGTCTGCTCGCACACCGGCTGGCTCGAAGTGCTCGGCTGCGGCATGGTCCATCCCAACGTGTTCAAACACGTCAACATCGATACCGAACGCTACGTCGGCTTTGCCTTCGGCCTCGGCGTCGAGCGCCTGGCGATGCTGCGCTACGGCGTCGACGACCTGCGCCTGTTCTTCGAGAACGACCTGCGCTTTCTCAAGCAATTCAACTAACTAGGAGCGCTTCATCATGCAATTTTCCGAAGCCTGGCTGCGCACCCTGGTCAATCCCGCCCTCGATACCCACGCCCTCGGCCACGTGCTCACCATGGCCGGCCTGGAGGTCGAAGCGCTCGAACCGGCCGCGCCCGCGTTCAGCCACGTCGTCGTTGCCGAGATCCTCTCCGCCGAAAAGCACCCCGATGCCGATCGCCTGCGCGTGTGCCAGGTCGACGTCGGCGAATCCAGCCCCGTCACCATCGTGTGCGGCGCGCCCAACGCCGCCGCCGGCCTGAAGGTGCCGTGCGCGCGACCCGGCGCCAAACTGCCCGGCATCGAAATCAAGGTCGCCAAGGTGCGCGGCGTCGAATCCTTCGGCATGCTGTGCTCCACCAGGGAACTCGGCCTCGAAGGCAACGCCGACGGCCTGATGGTGCTGGCCGACGACGCGCCCGTGGGCGAGGATTTCCGTGCCTGGCTCAACCTCGACGACACCCTCGTCACCCTCAAGCTCACGCCCAACCGCGCCGACTGCCTGTCGGTGGCCGGCATCGCGCGCGAAGTCGGCGCCATCACCGGCACCGAGGTGCGCCTGCCGCAGGCCGCCGACGTGGTGCCCACCATCCAGGACGCGGTGTCGGTGCAGGTGGCCGCCCCCGACGCCTGCCCGCGCTACCTCGCGCGCACCGTGCGCGGCATCGACGCGCAGGCGCCCACCCCGCGCTGGATGGCCGAACGGCTCGAGCGCAGCGGAATCCGCCCGCTGCTGGCGCCGGTGGACATCACCAACTACGTGCTGCTCGAACTCGGCCAGCCCATGCACGCCTTCGCGCTGTCGCGCGTGCAGGGCGGCATCCAGGTGCGCATGGCCAAGCCGGGCGAGAAGCTCGAACTGCTCAACGGCCAGACCGCCGAACTCGCCCCCGACATGCTGGTGATCGCCGACGCCAACGGCCCGCTCGCGCTCGCCGGCATCATGGGCGGCCAGCCCACCAGCGTGGAAAAATTCAGCGTCGACGTGCTGCTCGAAGCCGCCTTCTTCGCCCCCGCCGCCATCGCCGGGCGCGCCCGCCGGCTGGGCCTGTCCACCGATTCCTCGCACCGTTTCGAACGCGGCGTCGATTTCGCCGCCACGGCGCAGGCCATGGAGCGCGCGACGCAACTGCTGCTCGACATCTGCGGCGGCCAGCCCGGCCCCATCGTCGAGTCCGCCGCCGAACTGCCCCGGCGCGATCCCATCGTGCTGCGCCTGCCGCGGCTGGCGCGCGTGGCCGGCGTGGCGCTCGACCCCGAGCAGGTCGCGCGTGGCTTCAACGCGCTGGGCGCCGCGGTCGAACGCCGCGACGACAGCCTGGTGGTGACGCCGCCCAGCTTCCGCTTCGACCTCGCCATCGAGGAAGACCTGATCGAGGAGGCCGTGCGCCTCTTCGGCTACGACGCCATTCCCGCGCAGCCGCCGGCCGCGCCTTCGCGCATGCTGCCGCAGGACGAGACCCGCTTGGCCGACGACGCGCTGCGCGACATCCTGGTGGGCCTCGACTACCAGGAAGTCATCACCTACAGCTTCGTCGATCCCGCGTGGGAAACCGCGCTCGATCCCGCCGCGCGCCCGCTGCCGCTGGCCAACCCGCTGGCCAGCCAGCTCTCGGCCATGCGCACCACGCTGTGGGGCGGCCTGATCGAGACCCTGCGCCACAACCTCAACCGCCAGCAGGACCGCGTGCGCATCTTCGAACTGGGGCGCGTGTACGCCTCGCTCGACGAACAGCCGATGAAGCTCGGCGGCGTCGCCTACGGCCACGTGGTGCCCGAGCAGTGGGGCGCGCCCGCGCGCCGCGTCGATTTCTTCGACCTCAAGGGCGACCTCGAACGCCTGTTCGGGCAGGCGCTCGACGCGCGCCCCGCCACGCATCCCGCCCTGCATCCCGGCCAGTGCGCGGAAGTCTGGGCCGAGGGCCGTGCCGTCGGCCGCTTCGGCGCGCTGCATCCGCGCCTGGTGCAGGCCTTCGACCTGCCGGCCGCGCCGATGCTGTTCGAACTCGACAGCCGCGTCCTGGTGTGGCGGATGCTGCCGCGTTACGCCGGGCTGTCGCGTTTTCCGCAGGTGCGCCGCGACCTGGCCTTCGTGCTCGATGCGCACACCCCGGCGGGCGAGCTGCTCGAGGTCTTGCGTGCGGCCGCGTCCACGGCCGTGCGTGCCGTCGATCTGTTCGACGAATACCGCGGCAAGGGCGTGCCGGAAAACCAAAAAAGCCTTGCAGTCCGGGTAGTTATGCAAGATACTGAACGCACATTGACGGATCAGGAAGTGGAAGACGCCGTACACAAACTGGTCGATGCCGCGTTACGTCAATGCAACGCGAGTTTGCGTGCTTGACGCAAAACAAGCTTTTGTTGGTGCGCGTAACGCGATTTTTCACTTTCCATTTTCTGCCACACGTCCATGACCACCCTGACCAAAGCTGATCTGGCCGAATTGCTGTTCGAAAAAGTGGGTTTGAACAAACGCGAAGCGAAAGACGTCGTCGAATCCTTCTTCGACGAAATCCGCCTCGCGCTCGAAAAGGGCGACATCGTCAAGCTGTCCGGTTTCGGCAACTTCCAGTGCCGGGAAAAACCGCAGCGCCCCGGCCGCAATCCCAAGACCGGCGAGGAAATGCCGATCTCCGCGCGCCGCGTGGTGACCTTCCACGCCAGCCAGAAACTGAAGTCCCAAGTCGAAGGCGCCCAAGTTGGAACGCCCAGCGCGGAGTGACCTGCCGCCGATCCCGGCCAAGCGCTATTTCACCATCGGTGAAGTCTCCGAACTGTGCGCCGTCAAGGCGCACGTGCTGCGCTACTGGGAACAGGAATTCACCCAGCTGCGCCCGGTCAAGCGGCGCGGCAACCGCCGCTACTACCAGCACCACGAAGTCCTGCTGATCCGCCGCATACGCGAACTGCTCTACGAAGAAGGCTTCACCATCAGCGGCGCGCGCCAGCGCCTGGAACTCGACGCCGAAACCCCGGCCGAGACATCCGCACCTGCCGCCGCGGCCCCGGCTTTCGACGCCGCCAAAGTGCGCGCCGAAATTGTCGCCATCCTGAAAATATTGGGCTGACGCTCTTCCGCCGGAGCCCGCCTCTCTGCTAGAATCTTGGGCTTCGTCGGGGCGTAGCGCAGCCTGGTAGCGCACCTGCATGGGGTGCAGGGGGTCGGAAGTTCGAATCTTCTCGCCCCGACCAACAACAATCAGGGAAACAGGGTCGGTCATGCCGGCCCTTTTTCTTTGGCGCCGCCGAAACCCTGATGCCAGCGCGGCATCTGTCACGCAGGCGAAGGATCGGGGCGCTATGATTCGTCATCCGCAAACCAAACGATGGAGAGATCAAACATGGAACACACCCTGCCCGCACTGCCCTACGCCATGGACGCGCTTGTCCCGCACATGTCCAAGGAAACCTTCGAATACCACTACGCCAAGCACCACCAGGCCTACGTCACCAACCTGAACAACCTCATCAAGGGCACCGACTTCGAGAACAAGTCGCTCGAAGACATCGTCAAGACCGCGCCCGCCGGCGGCATCTACAACAACGCCGCCCAGGTTTCCAACCACACCTTCTTCTGGAACTGCATGACCCCCAACGGCGGCGGCGCGCCCAGCGGCGCCCTGGCCGACGCCATCAACAAGAAGTGGGGCAGCCTCGACGAATTCAAGAAAGCCTTCCAGGCCAGCGCCGTGGGCAACTTCGGCAGCGGCTGGACCTGGCTGGTGAAAAAGGCCGACGGCTCCGTCGACATCGTCAACATGGGCGCCGCCGGCACCCCGCTCACCACCGCCGACAAGGCCCTGCTGTGCGTGGACGTGTGGGAACACGCCTACTACATCGACTACCGCAACCTGCGTCCCAA